>DAOMFR010000090.1:14651-28814 GCA_035429885.1 Blastocatellia bacterium | reverse complement strand
ACTTTAGTCGCGCGCGTTCAAACTCATCGCCTTTGTTCCATTGCGGCGTTTCGTTGGCATTCGCCACGCGCAAGCCGATCAAAAATGCCAGTTTGGCTTGTTGCACCATTCCAGTGAAATCCCAGTTCGGGCTGTATTCATCCGAAGGTTGGTGGTAACGATGTTCGTTGTAATCGCCGAATTGTTCTTCGCCCCACTTTTCAGAATGGCCAACGAATTTCGATCCGGGCTCAAAGTTCACCGCCGGAACGCCGACTTTGGCAAAGGGGAAGTGATCCGAGCGGTAAAACGAACCTTGTTCAGGCCGTGCATCGGGTGAGATCGTCAGGTTGTGTTCTTTGGCGACTTCTTCGACGAATTTGCCCAACGTCGAACGATCCGCGCCGAGTGGTGTGATGTCGGTGGTTTGCCCCAGCACATTCATCGAATCAATGTTGATGTTGGCAACCGTATCTTTCAACGGAATCAACGGGTTGCGGGCGTAATATTCCGCGCCCAGCAATCCTTGTTCTTCGGCAGTCGTGGCGATGAACAGGATCGAGCGTTTGGGTTTGATCGTCAGCGCGGCGCAGGCTTTGGCAATCGCCAGAATTCCCGCGATGCCCGTCGCGTTGTCCACGGCTCCGTTGTAAATGTTGTCGCCGGATTGGTCAGGCCGGATCCCCAAATGATCCCAATGTGCCGAAAAGGTGACGAATTCGTTTTTCAGCGTCGGGTCATTGCCGCGAAACACGCCCACGACGTTGGGCGAAGTCAGTCGCTGAACCTGCATTCTCAACGTTGTGTCCACTTTGGCGTTGAGCGTCACCGGTTTGAAACTGCGCGACGCCGCTTGTTGGCGCAATTGATCCAGGTTGAAGCCGCCAGATTGAACAATGCGTTTGGCAACGTCATCTGTCACCCAGGATTTCATCTTCAGCACGGGTGTGTTCGCGTCAGGCAACAATCCAAATCGTTCTGCGCCCCAGGAATTGCGAACGACGCTCCAACCATATCCGGCGGATTCGTTCGTGTGAATCAAAATAGCTCCGGCTGCGCCGTGCCGGGCGGCTTCTTCGTACTTGTACGTCCAGCGCCCGTAATAGGTCAGCGCTTTGCCGCCGAACAGGTTCGGTTCGGTCGCAGTCGCGGGCGGATCGTTGACCATCATCAACAGAATTTTGCCGCGAACGTCCACGCCTTTGTAATCATCCCAGTTGGCTTCGGGCGCGCTAATGCCGTATCCGACAAACACAATGTCGCCGTTGATGCCGACTTCAGTTTGTTCGACATCCGAACCGGCGACGAATTCATCCGCAAATTTGAAATCCGTCGAACCAGCTCCGGTTTTGATCGTCAATTTGTTTGCCGGGTCGGGCCGCGATCCAATCATCTGCACCAACTGGAAATAGCTGTGATCGGCGGCCGGTTCCAGCCCCAAAGCTTCGAATTGAGCCGCAATGTATTTGGCGGCAAGCAGGCCTCCGCGACCGCCAGGGCCTCGGCCTTCCAGCAAATCGTCCGACAGAAATTTAATGTGCGCGCGCAATGCGCCGTCTTCGATCTTTTGCGAAGCCTGATCGGAATCGGTGGCTTCATTGACGACAGCGCGGTTTTCCATCATCACTTTGTCGAAGTTGGTGCGCGGCGGAGCGGCAGCGCGGGAACTTCGCCCACGGCGGCTGCGGCGAGAACTGGTTCGTTTTCTTGAAGTGGATTTTTTACGGCGTTGTTTGGCTGTCACAGTTGCAGCCATTTCCACGGGCGTCACTGCCGTCGCAGCAGCCAGCAACTCAATAGGAAATGCCACGCTGAGACAAAGCAATAACACAGCGGAGCGAACGAACGAGCGACGAGTTTTCATAAGATTCATTGAAATTTCCCAGCACCAAAAAGTTCAGTTGATTGTGTTTAGGGTGTTAATTCGTAATTTTGCGGCTGACGCAAACGAGCGCGTAAATCGCGCTCGCCACCAAAATTATGCCCAATCTGTACCTGAGCAAGCCGATAAAATCAAGCATTGCCCCGACACGTTGCTTGACGGATCAGGGATGGTTGCCGATAATGCCGCGCGTCAAAGGCAATCTTTATCAAGTTTTCTGCAAATTTCCTGTTTGCAAAGTTTCTTAAAGCAATGAATTCCTGGCTGACAAAAGAGCAAATCGTGCTGCGCGGCAAAAAAACTGTTGGCGCGTTGGACTGGTTTGCCTGGCTTTCCTGCTTCGGGTTTGGCTTTTATTTTTATTTTTACTTTAGCCGCTCCAGAGGGGTAGGAAGTTCGTTGGCCTAAGCGAAACGCAAACGAAACGACTGAAATGAAGCCCCTCGTTCAAACCGAACGAGGGGCTTTTGAACTTTATGGGCATGGAACACATCAACCACACGAAAACACCACGCGTCGCTTTTCAAGGCGAGCCGGGCGCGTTCAGCAGCCAGGCTGCGCGCAATCTGTTAGGCGAAAACATCGAATTGGCTCCGTGCGAAACCTTCGAGCAAATGTTCGCCGAGGTCGAAAATCGCCAGAGCGATTTCTGTTTGGCGCCGATTGAAAACTCGCTTTTTGGCTCGATTTACCAAAATTACGATTTGCTGCTCAAACACAACTTGCGAATCGTCGGCGAAACCAGTCTGCGAATCGTCCACAATCTGATCGCGCCGCCTGAAATCCAACTGGAAAATGTGCGGCGGGTGTATTCGCATCCGGTGGCGTTGGGGCAATGTCAGCAGTTTTTTGCCGACCATCCGGAAATGCAGCAAGTCGTGGCCTATGACACGGCGGGCAGCGTCAAAATGTTGATGGCCAGCCGCGAACCCGGAGCCGCCGCAATCGCCAGCGCGCTGGCAGCGGATGTTTATGGCGCGCAAATTCTGATGGCGGGCATTGAAGACGACCGGCAAAACTACACGCGCTTTTTCCTGCTGGCCCGCGAAGATCGCGCTGGTTCGCCCGCGCCCGAAGCCGACAAAACTTCCATTGTGTTTTCGCTGGAAAACACCACCGGTTCGCTATTTCGAGCGATGGCCGTCTTCGCGTTGCGCGAAATTGATCTGACGAAGATCGAATCGCGGCCGCTGGTCGGTTATCCGTGGCAATACAGCTTTTATCTTGACCTCATCGGCAACACGTCGGAATCGCGCGTAGTGAATGCGCTGGCGCATCTGGCCGAGTTTGCCACCAATCTGAAAGTTCTGGGATGTTATCGGCGAGCGCCGAAAAACAGTGATGAATCGCAGGCGGCGAGTTGATGACATTCCGCAACCCCAAACACCAATTCCAATCAATTCTCATTCAGGAGCAATCACAATGATTATCGCAATGCATTCAGGAGCAACAGACGAACAGATCAACCACATCTGCGACCGCATACGTGGTTTTGGGTACGCGCCGCACGTCATTCGCGGCGCGGAACGAACCGTCATCGCCGCCGTCGGGCAAGGCGACAAAAAAGAGCATATCGAATCGCTCAAGTCCGCCGAAGGTGTTGAAGACGCGTTCCCGATTTTGCAGCCCTTCAAACTGGTCAGCCGCGAAGTCAAAAAGCAAAAGTCGGCGATCAAGATTGGCAATGTGACCATCGGGGACGGCAGCTTCGTCGTAATGGCTGGCCCGTGTTCGGTCGAAGGCCGCGAACAAGTCATGACCACCGCCGAATCCGTGGCCAAGTCCGGCGCGCACCTGTTGCGCGGAGGCGCTTACAAACCGCGCACTTCGCCGTATGACTTTCAGGGAATGGCCGAAGACGGATTGAAACTGCTAGCGGAAGCTCGCGAAAAAACCGGTCTGGCTGTCATCACGGAAGTGCTGGACACAGGCGATGTGGAACTGGTCGCCGAATACGCGGACATTCTGCAAGTCGGCACGCGCAACATGCAGAACTTCGCGCTGCTGAAAAAGCTGGGCGAAATCAGCAAGCCCGTTATGCTCAAACGCGGATTGTCAGCAACGATCAAAGAGTTTTTGCTGTCGGCGGAATATATTGTCACGCACGGCAATCCGAACGTGATTTTGTGCGAACGCGGCATCCGCACGTTTGAAACCGCGTTGCGCAACACGCTCGATCTGGCGTCGGTTCCGTTGCTGAATGAGCTGACTCACTTGCCCGTCATCATTGATCCTAGCCACGCGACTGGAAAGCGCAGCTTGGTGAAACCGCTGGCCAAAGCGTCCATCGCCGTGGGCGCGGACGGGTTGATGGCTGAAGTTCACCCGAAACCGGAAGAAGCCTGGTCAGACGGCCCGCAATCGTTGCGTTTGGAAGAATTCGCTCAGTTGATGCGGGAAATTGAACCCTGGGTGAAGCTGCGTAGCAGCGAACAGAACTAAGGTTCAATCTGGAGCGCTATGCCTGGTGGCTTGAAAAGCCCCTTGGGGGACAAATAGTTTCGGTGACGAAGAATAGAAACTATGCCAAAATCAACTTTGAAAGCAGCGAATCTAATTTAGGAGAAGGACGACCAACGTTGCGCCAAAGGCATAGCGCTCCAAGGTTTACTTATGCGAGTCAAGAAGACGGCTTTAATCGTTTGCAACAACGGAAAAGAATACTGGATCACGCAAAAACAATTCTGGAAGATGGTCAGAGAAGGTGTCGTCACTCAAATTGGGGATCAACCACTGAAAGGCCAATTCCGTGGACGCGACGATCAATTGTTAATCACGGTGGGACACACTGTGCTGAACAAGGCTACGCCGGTTCACACCAGCGAAGTTTTGGAGACGGCCCGTTTGAAAAAAAGCCGGAAGTGAGACTTGCGCACTTATTCGATCAGGTTTCTTTGGGAACTTTTTCGGGTTAAGCGCGTGTCAGTTGCCAGCTTGTGTGAGGAAGATCAGGGTCGAATGAATAAATTCATTGCCAGGTCTTAGTAAATCGCATCGCATAGAGTGGCTACTCGCCAAAATACGAAAGGGAATTGACGGCTTGTGAGGAAGCGTCAGTTCCCTTTCGTTTTTCCCAGACCTCTTACCCGCATAAAACTGACCCACCGTTGACGTTCAAAATTTCACCCGTAATGTGCCGAGCCAGGTCGGAAGCCAGAAAGAGAATCGGATTGGCTACGTCTTCGGCAGTGGCGACGCGTCCCAGAGGAATTGCGGCGTTGATCGCCGCCAGTTTCGCTGCATCCGTTCGTAAGGCGGACGCCGCCATATCCGTATCAATCCAGCCGGGAGCCACACAGTTCACATTCACATTGAATCGTCCCAGTTCGACGGCCAGCGATTTGGTCAGGCTGATGACGGCTCCCTTGGACGCAGCATAATCGGCGTGAAAGGCTTCGCCGCGCTGCCCGGCGGTGGAACTGACAATGACAATGTTGCCGCTCCGTTGCGCGGTGAAAATCGCGGCGGCTTCGCGGCATACGTGATACACGCCGTTGACGTTGATGCGCATGGTTTCATTCCACTGCGTCTCGTCGAGTTCGGTGATCGCGCGGTCTTCGGCAGGCCAAATGCCTGCGTTGGCGACGACCGCATTCAATTGCCCAAAAGTATCCAGCGTTTGGCGGAACAGCGACTCTGTTTCGCCAGCTTGAGAAATGTCGGCTTGCGCAACAAGGGCCTTTGCGCCAACTCCTTCAACAATTTGGGCGACCGACAATGCGGCTTCGCGGTTCGCTTTGTAATTGATCACGATGCCTGCGGCTCCGGCTTCGGCAAAGCGGATTGCCGCTGCGGCTCCGACGCCGCGCGAAGCGCCGGTAATCAGCACGACTTGATTCTTGAAACTGAGCATGGACTTTCTCCGTAAAGTCAGATCATTCTTTTTCACACAGAATTTTGTGGATTGAATCGCGATGGTACACTCCACGACGACAGCGCTAACAACTTACCACGACCAAGGAGAGAACGACCATGTTTTGCCCGAACTGTGGCACGGACAACTCGAAAGGGCAGAAGTTCTGCACACGATGCGGAACCAATTTGCTGGCGATTGATCGCGCTCGCGAAATCATTTCAGAAGTGAGTGGGGCCGCACCCACTTCCGGTGTATCGCCGAACCTGGTATTTATCGCCACAGTGTTGTTGAGCATTATTGGCTTTATTGCCGTCACTCTTGGGACGTATGAATTATTCAGAGCAGATGAGAGAAATGGCCCGCTACCATTCTTTTTTATGGGTGGAGGCTTTACCTCACTTGTTTTGATTTGCCGCTACCTGCTGAGTTTGATTCGGCCCGGCATTAAACGCGAAGGAAAACAGATTCCGCCTGCGCCTCC
Source organism: Blastocatellia bacterium (assembly GCA_035429885.1). Classification (GTDB taxonomy): domain Bacteria; phylum Acidobacteriota; class Blastocatellia; order RBC074; family RBC074; genus RBC074. The sequence goes on along the minus strand of DAOMFR010000090.1, from coordinate 22,616 downwards.
GGTCGTGTATCCGCAACCCGCTAATTTTCAGCAGGGGGACACCAACCGAGCTCTAAACGAAGCTCCTGTGCCGTATCAAAGCATTGTCGAAGACCCGACGCGCCAGTTCGAGCACGAAAAGCGGTCTGGTTCATGATGGTGTTGGGCGTCCCAAAGAAGCGAAGTTCACCAGAGAGAAAATGTGTGACAGAAAAATGAAGCCGAAAGGCAAACGACATTTTTCTGTCACACATTTTTTTGTCGTAATGGATCTTTCCCGCACGATTGAGCGCCTGAGGCCGTTGATCTTAGGGCACAACTGGCAGGATTAACGCCGACGGGCGACGTTGATCGTGGTAAATCGTGTTGGTGGCTTTGATGTGCGAAGTGGCTTTTTCCGGGTTTTCGCCGGTGTTTGGGTTCCGGTCGAAACGCGGAAAATTGGCGCTGGCGATTTCCAGCCGCAGTTTGTGTCCCGCCAAAAACACATTGGCCGTCGCCCACACATTAATGGTCAGTTTGTACACTTCGCCGAGCTTCATCAGCTCAGGCTTTTCCATCGAGTTGCGATACCGTGCGCGCAACACGCCATCCGTCAAATTCATCGCGAATCCATTTGGCCAAACGTCCACGACTTTGGCCATGAAATCCGTGTCGAGCGCCGAAGAGCTGACATAAAGTTCCAGCGTAATCGGGCCGGAAATTTCCGTGTTCTGTTCAAACGCGGGCGTGGTGTACACCAGCACGTCCGGGCGAGATTCCACTTTGGCTTGATCCAGCGGGCCGGGCGGATAATGCGCGGTGTCGCCAAGAATCGGGCCGCCGTGCGTAGGCGTTGGATCGGCGGGATCGAACACATACTTGTCCGCCGGTTCTTGGGTCGGCGCCGTCGTGTTCAAAAGGCCATCGCCGTTCAGAGAATTGGCTTTGCCTTGCGAATGGAGGTAATACCGCGTGGTTTTTGCGCGGGGCAAAGGCCAGTCGTCTTCTTCGCGCCAGACGTTTTTGCCCATTACGAATACGCGGACAGGCTTTTCCGTTTCCATCCCGTTGTTAATGCCTTTCAGCAGGTAATCGTACCAGCGCAAACCGAGCGCCCAGGTGTCCACGGTGGAATCCTTGCCGAAATCCACTTCGCCGATTTTGGCGGTATTGCCTGCGTGGCCGCCGGGCATAATGATCAATCGCTGCCCGTTGCGAGCGGCTTCGGTGCCGCCGTGTTGTTTGATGCCGATGTAATTGCGAATGGAACCATCCTGGAACAGGTCGTACCACGCGGCGACGTGCAACGCCGGAACTTTGATCTGATCGAAATGGCCTTCGATGGACCATTGTTTCCAGTAATCGTCATACGCCGGATGCGCGATCCAATCGAAATAATAGTTCGCCAGTCCTGCGGAGGTCCCGACTTCCAGCAGCGGATATGCGCTTGGCGATTTGGTCATATCCCAATAGGAAGGCAACGCACTCGCGGCAGCTCGTCGTTGCAATCCATCCAGCGACAGTGCCGAACTCCATGCCTGCGCCAGCAATTGCATAAACGCGCCGCCTTGATACGCCCAGTGCGAATGGTAATCCGACGCCGTGACAACAGGCATCAATCCGGCCAAATGCGGCGGCGCGGCAATGGCGGCCAGCATTTGCGTCGCTCCGACGTAAGAGCCTCCCCACAATCCGACCTTCCCATTGGAGTACGGCAACGCTGCCGCCCATTCGACGCTGTCGTATCCGTCCTGCGATTCGTACTTGAACGGATACCAGTCCCCGCTTGAGGCCCAGCGCCCGCGCACATCTTGCGCGATGTAGACATATCCGCGCGCCGCCGCTTTCAAACCCAATCCAATGCCGCTGTGTTTGTCATAAGGCGTGCGCTCCAGAATGACCGGAAATTTCCCTTCAGCCCTGGGACGGTAAATATCCGCGCTGAGCAGCACACCGTCACGCATTTTCACCGTGACATTTGTTTCGACTTTGACTTCGTAGGGTTCCGCCGCTGAAACCATTGAGGTGAATCCCAGCAAGGCGATTGCCAGTGTCAGAGCACGTAATGAAATTCGCATAAGTTTTCATCCCAGCAAAAGTTGTTGTTTTTAAGGCCGGTTGTGATGAATCGTGGTGCGGTCTCCGGCCTGATTTTCGATGGTGTGTCCGTTCAATTGATTGTCATGCACCAGAACGCTTTCGGCGGTTGCGCCCAGGGAAATCGCCACGCCTTTTTTAGACGTCACTCTGGGATACATCGCAAACGTGTTGTCGTGAAGCGTTGCTTGTCCGGCCAGAATTTCCACCATGGGCCCGTTCAGCCGAAACGGCGTCAACCGCGATGAACCGAGCGTGATCACTCCTGGGGTTTCCCATTTCACCACGCGGTTCCACACGCCCCAGAAACTGCCGCCGTTGATGTACAAAAACGATGTGCCGGTGATCACGCGATTGGCGGCGTCCTTTTGGCCTTCCTGTCCCCAGATGGCAATGTGGTCTTTTCCGTTGTTGTCGTTGGCGATGGACAGGTTGGAAAATGAAACTCCCGGCCCCTGGGTTTCGCGCGCCAAAATGCCGATGTCCACGGCGTCCAGGCCGATGTTGGTCAGTTGTCCGTTCATCGCTCCGTCCTTGGAGGCGGAAAATTCCATGCCGACGCGATAGCCCCAGCAAAAGGCGTTTTGCACGATTTCCCAATCCGTGCGCTGAAAAATGAACGCGGTCGCTTGCGCCCATTGAAAGTTCAAGACCCTTTTGTCCAGCGACCAGAACGGCCAGAAATGCACGTCCTCGATGCGGCCAACGTCATAACATTTGTCCACCCAGATGCCTTTGGAAAGCGGCTGGCCGTACAGGCCGCGAATGGTATGACGCCCCGCGCCTACCAAGCTCACGGCTTGGTATGGATTCACCAACAAAACATTGAGGAGGGAAATGTTGGCTTGCGCGCCCGCTTGCACTGTCCAGGGATAGGGCGTCGGAGCTTCCGACACGATTTGATTGGGATAGAAAACCGTGATGCCTTCCAGCGTGGTGTTCGGTCCTTCCAGCGTCAGAAACGCTGTGCTTTCGATGCTGCCTGCGCCTTCGACGGCGAGCAACGTCGAACCGGGCAATTTCGGATCATACAACTGCGGCGCGCGCGCCACGCCAACCAGCGAAGTTCCGGCTGGAACCGTGAGATGGCTTTTGATCAGGTACGTGCCAACGGGAACGAACACCGTGCCGCCGCCTTTCGCGCCTGCGGCATTGAGCGCCGCTTGAAAGGCCCGCGTGTCATCGGTTTTGCCATCGCCTTTTGCGCGATAGGGAGCGTTGCGGACATTGATCGCATGGGTGGGTAAATCCGCAGCGACCTTAGCGGATGCGCCGAGTAAGGAACAGAAGACAAAGAAACTGACCCAACAACACCCGCGGATGATTCGTAAATTCGACAATTGCGCCTCGTTAATGGATGGGAAGTCAAACAAGTGATTGATGGAAGGATGGGAAATAAGCTTGTCCGGTTGGTATCTCATTGCCGCAGGCGCTGGTGCACACTGGGATGCCGGAAAGTTCGTGGGGAACTTTCGTGTGCATTCAGCGCCTGCGGCAATGAATGGCGGACTTACCGCAATCAATTTGCAGACAACGATATGTAAAGCCACAGAGCGCACAGAGATCACAAAGGGCGACAAACACTGGGAATGCTTCGTGGTCTCTGTGGCTGCCGGAAATCAACCTGAAATTTGCCCTAGAAGATCAGTTTCAATCCAATCTGGACGTTGCGCGCCAGATTGTTTTGTCCGCTGATCCTGCCGAAGCTGGAACTGTTCGGGCTCAGGTTCGGATTGGCGAAGTTGGGCGTGTTGAACGCGTTCAGGAATTCGCCGCGCAACTGAAACTTGATTCGTTCGGTAAACGAAAAGTTCTTGCTGACCGACAAATCCCACAGGTTCAAATTGTCGCCTCGGAATTGGGCAAATCGCGACGGCAAGGAGCGGTAATTGGCAATCAACGCAATGCGGGAATCCGAACGTTGTTTGGCCGGATCAACCACTCCGTTGGTTTGCACAGCGGCGTCTGTGAAATAGAAACCGCTGGTGTTGAACACCGTGCCATCAATGTTTTTGCTGGAAACATCGGTGGTCAATTTGGTGATGTCGCCGTTGTAATACACATTGCCGATGGTCATCGGACGACCGCTTTGCAATTGGCCGATGCCCTGAATCTGCCAACCGCCGAGAAACACATCCACGGCGGAATGCCATTTGGATCCGAACTTGCGGCCACGACCAAACGGCAGTTCCCAGATGCCGCTGACGACCAACCGATGCGGCATGTCGGAATCGTTCAAGCGACGTTCGAATGCCGTGTCCTGTTCGTTGAGGAACGACGCCGCTTCCAGGAATTTCGACCAGGTGTAGCTGGCCAGCACCGTGTAGCCTTTGCTGAATCGGCGTTCGATGCGCGCCTGTAAGCTATGGAAATCACTGTACCCGTCATTGCGACTGGTCGAGATCGTGGAAAATGATGGGAACGCGCGCAGCAATTGTCCCCGCGAAGTCGTACCGCCATTCAGGCTGGTGCCCGGAATCAGATTGCGGAACGGATTGGTCACCACCGTGTTCAGGAAGTTGTTGGCGTCAATCTGGCTTTGGTCGCGGAAGTTGCTGGTCGACAGGTATTTTTTCGGAATGGAATTGAGAATGTTGGTTCCCACTACCAATTCGTATCCGTGGTTGCCGATGTACTGCAATTCGCCCAGCCAGTTGCCCGGCAATTCCCGTTGCACGCCAAACGACCAGCGTTGCGCCTGTTGATTGCGCAAATTGCGCGGCAGGAACGTGACGCTGGAACCGAGCAAGGCCGATAAGCCCAGGCTGGCGCCCGCCGGAGTTTGCACGCCAAACGGAAACGGATTGGCCAATGTGGAAATGAAGCTCAATCCATTATCAATGCTGCCGACGCTGGCAGTCGAAAGCGAAAAACCAGATTGATTGACGCCGTTGATGGTGAACGGAACCGTATACAGTCCCCATCCGCCGCGCAGCACGGTTTTGTCGTTCCATTTGTACGCAAAGCCCACGCGCGGTTGGACGTTGTTTTTGTCCGCATTCCAGAAATTGCGACGGGAATTGTCGGCGAAGATGATTCCACCTTTGACGTTAAAGCTGGACGCGGGAACTTCCGCAATTGGACTGGCCGCGTAGTTTGTTTTGGCCGCCGCTTCGATGGGGCTGGAAACGGAAGTGTCGAAATTGAAGATGTTGCGATTGTACCGTTCCGTGGTTGCCCCTTCGTATTCGTAACGCACTCCCAGATTGAGCGTCAGCTTGTTCGACACTTTCCAGTCATCGTGGAAAAACGCCGCGTTGAACAAGGTCTGATTGGAACGCGCCGTGTTGCGGTCAATCTGTGTCACGGTCGGCAGTCCCAACAACATCGCCGCCATTTCCTGGCCGATGGCCGCTCCGGCGGAATTATCAAACGGGCCGGTGGTATAGGCGTTGGTGAAAATGTACACGCCTCCCGTGAAGCCGGGGTTATACGCGTTTTCGCGGTAGCTGCGGAAATCGTAGCCCACTTTGAACGCGTGTTTGCCCGCCAGTTTAGTCAACGTCGGTTGCACGGAATAAATGTTGTAGTTCGATCCGTCGCCCACATTGCTGCCCAGCGTGTCAAAGGGCGTTATGGCCAGCGGCGGCAAGTGCGGTTCCGGTCCGAATAGCGCCACGGTCGCGGCAGGGAATCCCAGCGAAGCCGGCGTGACCGCGCCCTGATGCTGGCGGATATTCGGTTCGTTAAACCGCGTGTACCCAACGCGTGTGTTCAATACCGTGGTTCCTGAAAAACTGTAGAGGTGGTCAAACGCTCCGCCGTTGTTGATGCGGAACAGATAATTTCCCGTCGGACGAATGCCATTCACTTCGCCGGTCCAGTTACTGCGCGATTCGCGGCGGTTGTTGTGCGTGTACCGAACAAAAAACCGCTGTTTATCGCTGATGACCTGGTCGAAGCGGTAGCTTTCGGAATGGAACGTGTCAAACCGCGGTTGCGGGCTGAAATAGTTGAATCGCCCCTGGGAATCGCCCGGTTGGTTGGGCAGCGGATAATACTGCAAAAAGTTTTTGGCAATCGGGCTGAACCGATTGGCCGGAATTTTGTTGCCGGGGAATGGGTCGCGCTGGATGCGTCCATTGGCCGCCAAACGCGCCGTCGCCGGATCGTAAATCACGATGCTGGGCAACAATGCCGAAAAATCTCCGTCGCGTTCCGCTTGCGTCGGCACGGTGAACAAGCCGGGTTCCGGAAACACGTCTTTCAGTTTTTCCACCGCAAAGAAAAAGAAGCTGCGGTTTTGACCATTCCAGTACGGTTTGCCGCCCATTCCAAAACGCGGCAGATAGACAGGGCCGCCAAAGGTCAGGCCGTAGCGGTTGTAACGCAGCGGGTCGCGGTCGGCTTTTCCGTCCTTGTCTTTGTCGCGCGAAGGCAACGCCGTCAGATTGGTGCGATTGATGAAAAAATCGTTGGCCGAAAGGATGTCGTTGCGCACGAATTCATAAACCGTGCCGTGAAATTGGTTGGTTCCGCTTTTGAGCGTGACGTTGACGGTGGCTCCGGCGGTGTGGGCTTGCTGTCCGTCGTAAGTCGCGCTTTCGACTTTGAATTCCTGCACCGCGTCGGACGGAGGGACAAACGCCACGCGTCCCAATCCACCGCCGCTGGCCATGTTCGGCACACCGTCCAGCGTGAATTCGTTGCGTCCCGGCGCTCCGTTCACCACGATGCCCGAAGTGCCGCCGTTATCGAACGGACGCGAAAATTTCAGGTCGCCCGTGTATGCGATTCCCGGCGCCAAACGCGACAGCACAAACGGGTTGCCATCCGAAAGCGGCAATTCTGAAATGCGGCGTTGGTCAACGACCTGGCCTGCCGAAGCTGAACTCGCCTCCAAAAGAGGAGCATCACTGGTGATATTCACCGAATCGGTGACGGCGCCGACTTCGAGAGCAAATCCGAGTTCCAGCTTGTCGCCGATGCGCACTTCGACACTTTCGCGAACGGATTTTTTGAAGCCTTTGGCTTCGACGGTGACCCGATAGCTGCCCGATGTCAGGTAAAGCAGAGAATAGCTGCCCGTGTCATCAGTCGTGGCCGTCGCACTGGCATTGGTGGCCACATTCGTGATGGTGACAGTTGCATTGGGCACTGCCGCGCCGGAAGCTTCGGTCACGCGCCCGCTAATCGAGCCGCGAAAATCTTGTGCGAAGACGTCCGCGCTCAGCGATGCGAACAGGATAAGCACGCAAAGGCTGCGCGCCAAAGTTTTGGTGATCAACATGAAGATTCTCCTCAAATGATTACTTGCTTGATGCTTGGAAAGGCAGTTCAAACCGGATTCCGTTGGAAACGGGATCAATCGCTTCTCAACTTGATCGTTAAAATGTCGTGCTAGCCTGTAGATTTATACTGCTGTGTAGAGTGTGACTGAGCCTACAGGGAAGCTGGGAGCGGTGAAAGGCTAAGGCTGTTAATCTGTTGCAGGAAGAGGCGGGGGCGGTCTAACTTCTTACTTATCAACACCGTTAACGTTCGGTTAACGCAGGTTTTGTCGCCCGTTAATTGTCAAAATCGTGACTCTGCAATATTCTGCGCCCGCAATTCTCAGAATCAGGCAAGGGTTTACATGCCGAATTTTCGTGAAGAACGAGCTGCCCTGGAAGCTGTCATGGCTTCGGGGATTTTTCAGCGCGCGCCGAATATGGCGCGCATGCTGAACTATGTCTGCACGAAGTATTTTGAAGGGCAGCAGGATCAGGTAAAGGAATACACGATTGCGGTGGAGGCTCTGGGACGCTCGCCGGAATTTGATCAGGAGCGGGATTCCATCGTTCGCGTCGAAGCGCATCGGTTGCGCAAACGCTTGCTGGAGTTTTATGCCTCTGGCGGAGAAGCGCATCGCGTCCGAATCGTGATGCCTGTGGGGCAGTACATCCCACAATTTGTCAGAGTTTTGCC
>DAOMFR010000090.1:0-14551 GCA_035429885.1 Blastocatellia bacterium | reverse complement strand
CTGGCGATCTGGGGGCAGGCGAACCCGAAGTGACTCCTGCCCAGTTTTCCCTGCTGATACCAGAACCCGTGGCGGAAGTTGTGCCGCCGCAAACGCCAACACCTTTTTCTCTGCAACGGTGGGTTGGGGCTGCCGTGATCATCATTCTGGTTGGCGGAATTGCGACGATCTGGTTGAAACGAGCGCAACCCGCTGCATCCACGGCTGCGTCTCCGGCAACCGCTGTCGCTTCGGCCAGTGTTTCCAATGCGTTGCCGACCAAAGAGGTCCGCATTCTGGGCGGGTGGGCAAAAGGCCCTTACACCGATCCTTTCGGGCAAATCTGGCTCACGGATCGTTATGTCACGGGCGGATACGTCATGAATTACGCCGGGCATATCGTGGATGGCGCGCCGGACCCCAAACTCTTTGAAACTTCGCGCGAAGGAGATTTTCAGTATGACATTCCGCTTGATCCCGGCACGTACGAGTTGCGGCTGCATTTTGCGGAAATGATGTTCGGCGGACGCAATGTCGGAGCGGGCGGAGAAGGCTCCCGCATTTTCGATGTGGATGTGAATGGCAAACGATTGCTTTCTCGATTCGACATTCTTTCTGATGCGGCGGGAGCGAATCTGGCGGACGAGCGCGTGTTCAAGGACATCTCGCCGGATTCGGATGGGATGTTGCGTATGAGCTTCAAGCACATGATTCGAGACCCGTTGTTGAACGCGCTGGAAATCAAACCCAGCCTTCCGGGACGAATGAATCCGGTGCGCATTCTGACCAGTGAACAGCCTTTCATGGATCAGGCGGGAAATCGCTGGCAAGCGGATCGGTATTACCGTGGTGGACAATTGATCGCGCGCCCGCATCCGGTCAGCGGCACAAATGATCCGGGACTGTACCGGCATGCTCGATGTGGCAATTTGACGTATGTCATTCCCGTTGCTCCGGATAGCAAGTACAGCGTGACATTGCGATTTGCCGAAGGGTGGATTGGAACCGGAAACCCTGTGGGCGGCGGCGTGGGCAGCCGATTGTTCAATATCTTTTGCAACGCTCAAACGTTGGCGCGCAATTTCGATATTTACAAAGAAGCGGGCGGCGCAGAACGCGCGGTTGAACGCACGTTTCGCGGGTTACAACCCGATCCACAAGGCAAACTGGTGTTGCACCTGCAACCTGTTGAAGGATATGCCTGCATCAATGCCATTGAAGTTCTGGACGAAGGCAAATAGTGAGCGACTGGTTTGCCCATTCATTGGTTATTTGACGGAGGCTTGGGAGTCGGCTGAGCTGCGGATTTTGTTCCGCTGGCAGATGGCTCTTCCTTTTTCTCGCTGGTGCTTTCTGCGGAAGCCGATTTGGGTGAATCGGCAGATTTCTTTTCCTTGGGCTTGGGCGACGAAGGCTCCGCTGACTTTCGTTTGCCGGAAGAATCAGATTGCGATGTTTGCGGATGGTCAGGTTTGGGCGTCGGCGTTGTCGTCACGACTCCCGGCAGAAAGTTGTTGAGTAACTCGTTCCATTTGATGGCGCGAGCCAGCACGATTCCAATTCCAATCAAAATCAGAACCAACAACACTTCCAGCAATCGTTTGCCTGCTCGTTCAACGCGTGTGTTGCCTGATCGAACATTTTCAGGCGTGTAACTGTAAACACTAGCGCGACAAACCGGGCAATAAAATTGATTGTCCGGAATGTCGCTTCGGCAGCTTGGACATTGCATAAACTTATACCTCTGTGTGGCTGGGGGGCGTTTGATAATCCAGTTTCAATTCGCCGTCGGCTTCCATCACCACAACTGTGCCGCCATGTTGCAGATTGCCGAACAGAATTTCGTTGGCTAACTTTTCCTTGATCTGCGACTGAATTAGCCGAGCCATCGGCCGAGCGCCGAATTGTTTGTCGAATCCTTTTTGGGCCAACCAGGCGCGGCCGCTTTCCGCCAGTTCCAATTCCACGTTCTTGTCTTTCAGTTGCGCTCGCAATTGACCGATGAACTTGTCTACAACGCGTTCAATATTTTCGAAACTCAGACTTTCAAAAGCGATCCAGGCATCCAGGCGGTTGCGGAATTCGGGGCTGAAAGTCCGCTCAATTGCGCCTTGGGCTTTGCTGCCTGTGCCGCTAATGCCGCCTTGTTCGCTTTGGTGGAACCCCATTTTGTTGCCGCTCAGCTCACGCGCTCCGGCGTTTGTGGTCATGATCAAAATCACGTTGCGGAAATCGGCTTTTTTCCCGTTGTTGTCGGTTAGCGTCGCGTGATCCATCACCTGCAACAGGATGTTGAACAAGTCTGGATGCGCTTTTTCGATTTCGTCCAGCACCACCACGGCATAAGGAGTTTTGCGAACGGCGTCAGTCAGCAACCCGCCCTGGTCGAATCCAACATATCCCGGAGGCGCGCCGATCAAGCGAGACACCGTATGTTTTTCCATGTATTCGCTCATATCAAAGCGCAGGAATTCCACGCCCAGGCTCTTGGCCAATTGCTTGGACAATTCGGTTTTGCCGACGCCGGTCGGGCCGGAAAACAGAAACGAGCCAATCGGTTTTTCGGGGTTGCCCAGGCCGGAACGCGACAGTTTGATCGCGTCCACAACCTGCTTGATGGCGTGATTCTGGCCGAAAATCACCATGCGCAAATCAGTGTCCAGGTCTTGCAAACGTTCCTTGTCGGATTTGGAAATGGTTCGCGGCGGAATTTTCGCCATTTTGGCCACGACCAACTCGACATCGTGTTCGGTGATGGTTTCCGGACGCTCTTCAACCGGTTTCAGTTTAGTTGCGGCGCCGACTTCGTCCACCACGTCAATGGCTTTGTCGGGCAGGTAACGGTCGTTGATGTGTTTGGCCGAAAGCTCCGCAGCGGCGCGCAACGATTCGTCCGTGTATTTCACACTGTGATGTTGTTCATAATATGGCCGCAAACCTTGCAGGATTTTGTAGCTGTCTTCAACGCTCGGCTGGGAAATTTCGATCGTCTGAAAGCGCCGAGCCAGCGCGCGGTCACGTTCAAACGAAGCTTTGTATTCGTTGTAGGTCGTCGAGCCGATGCAGCGCAGTTCCCCAGACGCCAGCGCCGGTTTCAAAATGTTCGACGCATCCATCGAACCGCCAGAAACCGCTCCTGCGCCGACAATGGTGTGAATTTCGTCAATGAACAAAATGACGCCCGGTTTTTTCTTCAGCGCATTCATGACGGCTTTCAGTCGTTGTTCAAATTCTCCGCGATAACGAGTTCCGGCCAGCAGTGCCCCCATATCCAGCGCGTAAATTTCCACGCCTTTCAGCACCTCCGGAACTTCTTCCTTGTAAATCTTGAGCGCCAAACCTTCGGCGATGGCGGTTTTGCCTACGCCGGGGTCGCCCAGGTACAGCGGATTGTTTTTCCGTCTGCGGCAAAGCACCTGAATCGTTCGTTCCAGTTCCATCTGACGACCGATCAGCGGATCAATTTTGCCTTCGGCAGCTCGTTCGACCAGGTTCGAAGTAAACGCCGCCAATGGATCGCGAACGCGCAGTGTTTCGCCGTCGTCATCGTCGTCAAGGCCCAGCGGAATTTCTTCGCCGTCGGCATCGAGTTTGGAAATTCCATGAGAAATGTAGTTGAGAACATCCAGCCGGCTGATGTTTTGTTTTTCCAGCAGAAATTTGGCGTGCGAATGATGCTCATCAAACAGCGAAGCCAGAATGTTCCCACCATCAACTTTATCCTGTCCCGAAGACTGGGCCTGATGCATGGCGCGGTCAATCACGCGCTCGAATGCAGCGGTCTGTTCCGGACGAAGTTCCAGATTGCGCGGCAACGGCGTCATCGTTTCCTTGAAAAAATCATTCAGTTCCCGGCGCAACTGATCAACGTCGCCGCCGCAGTTGTAAATGGCTTCGGTGGCGGTTTGATCGTGGGTCATCGCAAAAAGCAGATGCTCCAGCGTCAAAAATTCGTGGCGGCGTTTGATCGCTTCATTGGCTGCCAGTTGTAACGTAGCTTGTAATTCTCTGGTAATCATTTTTCAATAATGGATAGTGGATAATTGACAATTGATAATTACGTCTGTCTTGGGACCATCCATTGTCAATTTTCAATTCTCAATCACTCTTCTTCCAAAGTGCAAAGCAATGGATATTCATTTTCCTGCGCCAGTGTGATGACTTTGGCGGCTTTTGTCTCGGCAATTTCAAAGGTGTAAACGCCTGCAACTCCCATCCCCTGATTGTGAACCTGAAGCATAATGCGAATCGCTTCGTTTTCGGAATGATGAAAAACGTCCATCAGCACAAAAACGACGAACTCCATCGTAGTGTAGTTGTCGTTGTGCAGCAAAACTTTGTACAGCGGAGGCTTCTGTAGCTTCGGTTTGCTTTCCGTCAGAACGTCCGTGTCATGTTTGGGATCGAGATTTGGCATCGTTCAAAAAATCCATCTATGGTCATTTCAGCGCTTCGCGCCAGATGATGCTAACAAATTCTACGCTTCAGGCAACAAGGCCGCCGTGATTTGATCATTTGCCCGGTTACGGTTTGGCCGGTTTCGTCGGCTCTGCCGGTTTTTCGCCTGCTGAATTCAAGTCTTCTTTCACCTTTTCCTTGAGAGCTTTGAACTCTGGCATGGTCGCCAGCGGTTTCAAATCCGGCTCGTCCAAATCAATGCTCGCTTTCGATTCCGACTCAAGCGCTTCTTTCAGGGCGGCGATTGCTTCGCGTTTGCGGCCCAGTTGAGCCAGCGAACAGGCGCGCTCAAATTGCAGGTAAGTGGCCGAATCGTCCAGCTTCAACGCCTGGTTGGCGGCGGCCAGCGCTTCTGTAAAACGGCGCTGCTGCCGATAAAGCCGCGACAGGGACTCGTAATCATCAGTCGTGGCTTCGATGGCGATGGCGCGTTGAATGGATTTGATCGCGTCGGCAATTTTGTTTTGTGCTTCCTGTAAATCGGCCAGCAATCGCAGCGCTGATTGGCTGGCGGCGACTTCTTTCGGGAACGCCAGCAACAAGGCTTCACGAATTTTGGCTGAATCGGCGTCGAAACCTTCGCCATCGTCCAGATATTCGAATACTTCGTCGGCGTCAGTCGACACTTTCAACATTTGGGCAAACGCGGCTTTGGCCTGTTCCAGTTTTTCAGCATTGAGCAGGAAATTGACCAGTGCCGCGTGGTGATCCAGATACGTATTGTCGCGTTGGATTGCCGCGCGATAGGCTGCTTCGGCTTCAGTGGGTTTTTCCAGATGTTCGTATGCCTGTGACAATTCGCGCCAGACCCGCGGATCGTCCGGCACAAGCTGAGCATAGGCTTTCAGGGCAACAATGCCTGCTTCGGTGTCCTGGTTGAGCATCGAAATCAGGCCGTCGTCCGCCGTAGAAGCCAACTCGCGGCCCAAGGCCAATTGTCCCGGCGCGAAATTCGGCCAGCGCGAGGCAATCTGTTTCAACAATGCGAGGTATTTTTCCTGAGTTGGCGCATTGCCGTTTGCCTGATTGGGCGTTTCGCCTGTTTTCTTCTCTTCGGGCTTGTCCTGTGTCGCGTTCAAAAATGCCTCGTTTCGTTGCGAAGCCAGAATTCGGGATTTCAACAACAACAACTCAGGCTTTTCGCCTTCGGCAGCGATGATTCGTTCAACGTGCTTCATCGCCCCATCAAGCGAGATTTCATAAATTCTGCCGCGCCGGGATTCAGGCGAAATCGCGCCGGTGATCGCATCCGCGAAATCCTGAAAGGCATCGTCCAGGCTTTCGTGTTCGGTGATGTACCACGCGCCGTCGCGAGCCGTGAGCGTCAGCCGAAACAATCCTTCGCCACGTAACACAGTCAATATCTTCTGATCGTCTTTGGCTTCGTTGCGAAGCACGCGAACCGGTTCCGGCAACTCGCCACTCCAGGTTTCCCACATTCCGGCGACAGTTCGTTCAAAGGCTTTGACCACCGCAGCGCGTTGTTTGTCGTCCAGTTTGTTCCAGCGATCAGCGCCCAGCACCCGCTCGATGGTGAGCGATAAATCAAACGCCAGGTCGCGCGTGGTTGCATCCAGGCTGAATTCTTTGACCAGCCGAACCGGGTCGCGCTGGTATTCGGCGACGGCACGCCGCGTGGCGGTCACTTCCAATTCAATCTGGTTCAGCATCGCGTAGCTGGTGAACGCGTCGCCGTCGAATCGTAAATGTGTTGCGTCCACGTGATCCATCAAGCCCCAGGTTGGATCCAGCTCGACCCATTTGCCCAGATAAACTTCGACCCAGGCGTGTGCGCCGAAGGAACCTCCGCCGAGCGCCGCGCCTGTGACCACGCGCGCAGGCAATCCCAGCGAACGAGCCAGCGCCACATACAACTCCGAATGTTCCAAGCAGTCAGCTTCGCGCGAAGCCAGCGTTTCCACCACGTCGCTTTGGACTTTTTTCCACTTCAGATTTTGATGCGTCCATTCGCCGATTTTGCGCGCCACGCTGCGTCCGTCTTTGTCGTTGCCAGCAATCTGTTTGCCCAGGGAAAGAATTTCCGGAGCGTTGGAATTGATCTGCGGCGTTGCCGCCAGATACTTGGCAAATTCCGCCCCGCTGACAGGCAAGGACACCGTTGCGGTTTCGGGAATGCGCCGGGCGATAGTCGTCACAAGGACGGTGTTGTCGGTGGAGGATTCGATTTTCTGCCAAGGGAATTTGGCCAGATCGTCGCGTACGCGCACGGCTACGCCCGGACGGGTCGCGGCAATTTTCAACGACAGGCTTTCGACGCGAGTGGATTCAATGATGGTCAATCCCTTGGGACGGATGGAGGCGTTGGCGACATCGAATTCGCCGGAGCGCGCCGCCAGATCGCCAACGGCAAAGCGGCCTTCGCGGTCAAAGGACACAGACAAGTTGCCGCGCAGCCCGTCTTTTTCCAGCGTGACAAACGCGCGCTGGCTGTGAAAGGCATGAACCAGAGCGCTGATGAACGGCATCATTTCTTGCGATTCGCCTTTGCTGATTGCCTGAGCGGCTTCGTCAAAGGCGGATTCCAGATTGTACGTCGCAAACAACGCCAGGTTGTCCGGTGCGTTTTGCAGCGAACGAACGAAATCGCGCGACGTCGAAAACTTTTCTTTCGCCGACGTTTCCAGCAGCTTCAACGTTTCGGGACTGTCAGCCAGCAGCAGGTATTGGTCGGTGATGGCGATGTAAGGCGCGCCTTCCGCGCCGAGTGAGAGCACAGGCGAACCGAGCGCCGTCACATTTTCTTCAGGGGTGATTTTCGGAAACAGCTTGCGCGATTTCAGCGAAGCGGCCAGCGCTCCGCTTTTCAGTTTGGCGGCGAAAACAAAGGCGGGCATTTCGCCGTCTTCGTACAGCGGTTTGAAACTTAAAATGGCCGCGCCGATTTCGCCCTGCAATTCCGGCACGATTTGTTTTCCAACAATGTCATCGGTTTCCTGGCTGTCAAAAATAAATCCGGTTCTTGCAGGAGTCCCGGCTTTCACGGTTGCCGATGCGGAACTGGAAGCCGATTTTTTGATCGCTTCAAACAGTTTCGCCGGATCAACCACGGCTCCGGCATACAGCGTTGTCGAAGCGGGCAGCAGTTCGCGCGGCACAGCCAGCGCATTCGCCTTGAACGGTTTGAAGCTGCCGGTAAATTCATTTTCGCCAAGGCCGATGTTGAACACTGTGTCCCACGAATTCGGCGTCAACCGCAACGCGCCGCTTTCCGCGCCGAATGCTTTCAACAGCGAATTGATCGTTTCATCTTTGCTCCAGTCCAGGTCGGCTCCGGTGTCGGCCAGATTCAACAATCCTTTTAGGTCGCTGAAAAACACAATCTCGCCTTGTTCGCGCCGAACTTGTAAGTATCCGGCGGATTCCGCGACAGCGGGTTGCGCTCCGCTGGCGGTTTGCAGCGCATCAATCAGTGCCGCCTGCGATGACGCCAAAACGGCGGTTTCGCCCAAATACGTCAGATAAAGAGTTTCTTGCGTCGTTCCGCCGTTTGCCGAAAGTTCAAACTTGTCGAAAACGGTGACAGGCACTTCGCCCAGTTTTTCCTGTCGCACCAGGGCGAACGGTTTGACCGGCGACGGTGCAGGGCGAGAACTGGCCATTGGCACCTTTCCGGCAATGGCTCTTCGCCCTTCGCCCGAAGCCACTGCGGCAAAGACGACCGGCACAGCGGCGGGAATCAAACCGGCAAAACGTGATAGCGCCGCCGTAATCACCGTGACGCTGTTCAGGTCGCCCAGCGTGTCCTGGGAATTCAGCAGCAAGCGTTCAAATCGAGCGCGGTCGTGGACACGAAGCACAACGGCAGAGCGAGGCTCAAAGGGTTTGTCTGCGGATTCAGCCCCCCAGTTCGCCATCGCTATCGGCGCTTTCAAATCAATTCCCGTCGCCGTCGAAGCGTCGCCCGTTGTGCTGACTCCGGTTTTGTCTGCCAGATTGGTTTTCATCAGCTTCAGAATCAGCGCCAGCGTCATTTGGTCGCGCACTGTTCCCATTTGCACGCCGGAAAGTGCGGCGTCCAGCTTTTCCATCGTCGCATTCAGGTTGGGCGACATCACGTAGCTGATGGAATTTTTGGGAAAGACGGTTTCGCCCGAAGTCGGTGCATTGGCCATCTTTGCCGCGTCGAAGCGAAGTTCCGCCACATTGAGTGGCGCAGCTGATTTGCCAGCGGCGAAGGTTCGCGCCCAACTGCTCAAATCGGAATGTTCCCTGGCAAATTCATTGGTGAGTTTCTGCCGTTCGACTGTGGACTTGGCTTTCTTCAACTGGTCGCGGAACTTCAGTTTGCGAACGGCGGTGTCCAGTTCGCCGCGTGCCAACGCCAGTCGTACATCTTCGGGTTTGGATTTGAAATCGCCGACAGTGGTAATGGAAAAAGATTCGACTTTTGCTTCGGGCGGCAAAGAAGCCGTCACTTCAATGGCAGAGTTCTGCGAAGCTTTTTTCCGGCGCGGTGGTTTTGGAGCTGCGGGTTGTTTGGTTTTGCCCAACGCCGTCAACCGGGCGTCAATTTCAGCAATCCGCTTTTCCAGCTCCGCGCCCAATTCCGGCGGAGCGATTTCTCCCAAAGCGCGTGCCGCCCACCATTCCTGATCTCCGCGCAGCAGTTTCACCAGTTCGGCAGTCGTCTCTGTCGTCAGCTTTTGGCCGGTCGAACCGCGAAAATGCTTCTGCAAAACTGCTGTAGTTGCGTTTGGCAACCCAGGTTCAGTCGCTGTCAGCAGTTTCAGCAACGGCAATGGCTGGTCGAATTTCGGCAAGGTCAGCGCCAGCATCATCGCCGCCAGATGTTGTTTGCCGTTGCTTGATCGAAGCAGTTCCGTAATCAGTTCGCTCGAAGCCGATTCACCCGCCGCCAGCCCGAACCGAACCAGCGGTGCCGGAGTTGCCGCCAGCACGGCCAGTTCGGCTTTGATGGCCTGCACGCCGGATGTTCCGCGTTCGGCCAGGGCGGAAGCTGCCGCCGCGCTGGCCATTGCGTCTTTGTCACCCAACGCCCAAACCAACAAGTCCAGGACCGCCGCTTCAGAATTTGCCAAACGCGTTTTGCCCAAAGCGGCAATTGCCGCCGTTCGAATTTGCGGGTCTGCGTCGGTCAGCAAATCCAACGCAGCCGCGCTGCTTGCCGGTTGAGCGAACAACTCTGTCAATCGCGCGATGGCAGTTTCCAGTTTCAGTTTTGCCGTCCGCAATTCATTGGCCAGATTGGCGACAGCAACGTCGCCCTCGCCAATCGGCTCAACCGTGACAAATTTCTGGCGCAAGGTTTCAAATTCTTCATTCCAATGGCCGGCGGCTCCGATGCGAACGTTCAACATCGTGCGTTTCAGAATCGGTTCGTCTTTTTCCAAGTCGGTCAATACGGTCGTTAACGCAAATCCGTACGCGCGCGCGCCGATGGCCGTCAGCCAAACGGTTTGATGAACCGCTGTGCCTTGCTGGTCAATGTCGTAAGAAACTTCGCGCCATTCCAGCCCATTCATCATCACGCGGCGAACCATCAGCGAATCTTCGATTGTGGCCTGATTCTTCAATCCTTGCAGATAACTGCTGGTGTAATCAGTCACGCCGAAGCCTTCGGGAATGGTTTCATTCAGCACCAGCAAATTGGCTGATTGCGGTCCAGGCATGAACATTCGGATGTTGGCGGAACTTGGGCGCTCTTTCCAATCCGCCGGATGCCACAGCACATATCCTTTTTGGCGATCCACGAAGCGAACGAATTTCCCCGTCGCGGGTTTATAACTTTCCCACTGTGCGGCGCGCGCATCCCGTTCGGCGCTTTGGGCGAAAGCCGAAACGGCAAACGCAACAATCAGCGTTAACAAAGACATCAGTTTTTGTGCCTGGCTGAATGGTGAATGATGGTGAACTCTGGTTTGCATGGGCTTACCTCAAAAATGCGCCGCTGGGCTATGGCGGCAGTTGACTGGGGAATTCTTCATACCGGCTCCGGATCGAACGCGGGGATGATAGCAGAAGAGCGAAGAGTTGTTTACTATTGCGACTTTGCAGAACAAAAATCAGGCAGCATTCGGAACACATTTATGCAAGAAATTCTGATTGGCACGGTCAAAGGCCCCGGCGAAAACCCGCACGAATTTACATTTATCACCACCGACAACATTCAATCCCGCGTCGGCGAGTTTGTTTACTATGTCACCAGCGATGGCGAACACGAATTGAAGATCGTTGGCACCATCGCTGAACGCTGTTTGGTGCGAAATCTGCCGGACAGTTTTTTGGCTGACCCAACGACGCCGCCTCAACTGATCGCCAGTTTGATCGGCCTTGACGCTGAATCGGCTGAAATCTATGAAATCACAGTCGAGACCATCGGCTACTTCCATGAAACCATTGGTGATTTCATCAACCCGCGAATTCCGCCGACGCCTGGGCAGCAGGTGTTTTTGGCCTCGAACGAAATGCTGGCCAAAATGCTGTCGCCGAAACAAAAAGGCGAAGCCGGCGGAGCGCACATCGGCTGGTTGCTGACTCGCAAAAAAGACGACGTGCCCGTCGTGCTTTCCGTCAAAGACGTGGTGTCGACCCATCTGGCCATTTTGGCTTCGACTGGTTCCGGCAAAAGTTATCTGGCTGGCGTGCTGATCGAAGAGTTGTTGCGGCCTCACAATCGGGCGGCGGTCTTGATCGTTGACCCACACGGCGAATACCACACGATGCAGGGAATGCATTCGCTGCCGGGATTTAGCGACGCCAATTACACACCCGAAGTCAAAATCTTTACGCCGAACAAAATCAAAGTCCGCTTGTCCAGTTTGACCGAAGCCGATCTGGTGTACCTGTTGCCGGAAATGACTGAAAAGATGAAGTCCATTTTGACCCCGGCCTATCGCGCAGTCGTTAATCAGAGCGGTGAACGCGGCACCTGGGGATTCAACGATTTGCTGACCGAAGTGTTGGCGCAAAAGTACGAAGACGAAAAAGGCAAAGGCGGAGGCAATAGCAGCACGATTGATGCGTTGGAATGGCGGTTGCGCCGCCGCTTCGAACAAAGCTCTGTCTTTTCCGACCACGAACATATTTCGTTGCAGGATTTGTTCAAACCCGGCCAATGCACTGTGTTGCAGCTTTCCGAAATTGACGAACACGAGCAGCAAGTCATCGTCGGAACTCTGTTGCGGCGAACCAACAAGGCTCGCATGGCGACGGTGCGCGGCAACGCCAGTGTGGGTGATGAATCGCTGCCGTATCCGGTGTTTGTTCTGCTGGAAGAATCGCACCGCTATGCGCCCGCCGGTCAACAAGTCGTTTCCACCAACATCCTGAAGACCATTCTGTCCGAAGGCCGCAAGTTCGGCGTCGGAATTGGCTTGATCACGCAACGACCGGGAAAGCTGGATCAGGACGTGCTGTCGCAATGTATGACGCAGTTCATTATGCGCATCGTCAACCCGATAGATCAGCAAACAATCGCTTCGTCGGTGGAAGGCGCAGGCCGCCGATTGCTGGACGAATTGCCCGCGCTGACCAAAGGGCAAGTAATTGTCAGTGGTGTTGCGGTCAATACTCCTGTACTGTGCGCGGTTCGTGAACGAACAACCAAACACGGCGGTGAAACGATTGACGCGCCCGCCGAATGGCAAAAATACTTCAGCGAATCGAAACGGCAGCAACGCGAACGCGCCGAAGCTCCGATGATTAAGCCTCAGCCGAAAGGGACGAAGGTTGATGGATGGGATGTTTAACAAAAAATGCGAACACTAAAACTCACTCTTGAATACGACGGCACGCGATACAGCGGCTGGCAACAACAGGCGAATGCCCAAACCATTGCCGGGGAATTGTGGACGGCATCCGAAGATTTCTTTGGCCGCCCGGTAGAAATTGGCGGTTCCGGTCGCACCGACGCCGGAGTCCACGCCATCGCGCAAGTCGCCAGCATCAAATTTCCTCGCTGGGGAGCTAGTCCGGCGGAAATCCGCGACAGGATTTCAAACCTGACGCCACAAGAAATCATTTATGGATTGAACGACCGGTTGCCCGCTGACATCAACGTGTTGGCTGTCGAAGACGTAGGGCCGGAATTTCATGCTCGACACGACGCCAAAGCGCGCAGCTACATTTATCAGATTTCGACTCGGCGAACGGCGTTCAACAAAAAGTTTGTCTGGTGGGTCAAAGACCGGCTGAATGTGCAGGCAATGGCCGACGCTGCGAAATTGATCGTTGGTTATCATGATTTTTCCGCTTTCAGCGAACGCGACGTGCGGCGCCTGGACGAATCCACAACCGTGGTCGTCAACGAAGCCGAATTTGTCGTCGAAGATCACCTGATTATCTTTCGCATCTCGGCGTCGCATTATTTGTGGAAGATGGTGCGGCGGCTGGTGGGCAGTCTGGTCGAAGTCGGGCGCGGCAACGTCAGCGTGGCAGATTTCGGAAGCTTGATTGCCAAGCCTCCGGCAAAAAATCAGGCGAAACCTGAGGTCAAGTTGCTGGCGAAATCCACGCTCGACCCTGCGCGTGTGACGGCTCCGCCTTCGGGGTTATTTTTGGAACAGGTTACGTATCCCGAAGGCCTTGTTCTGGATCGCCCCTCCATTGACGACAGCAAAGAAAACGTCAAACTTTTGCTAAAAGACGCGCCGCCCATCAAGAAGCCAATCAGAAAGAAAGAGATTGTTCTGGATCGTCGGCCCAATGAGATCAAAAAAGAGCGCGTCAAGCTTTCGCTGAAAAATGCGGCGACACCAAAGACCGGTACCGTCAGAAAAGCTCACGTCAAGCTTTCGCTGAAAGACCCGTCCGCGCCAAAGCCATCTAACGCCAGAAAAGTTCACGTCAAACTTTCGCTGAAAGAAGCTGCGGCACATGCCAAAAAGAGTCGTAAACAAAAATAGCCAAATGCTTTATGTCACTGAAGGCTGAAGACATAAAACACAAAGCCCGAGCGCTTGGCTTCAACAAGGTCGGCATCGTTCCCGCCGAAGCCTTGACCGAAGAAGGCGCGCGTTTGCGCGAATGGATCGCGCGTGGATTTCACGGCCAGATGAATTACATGGAGCCGGGATACAAAGATCGTGACCCGCAACAACGCAGCGATCCTCGGTTGTTGATGCCGTCGGCAAAGTCTGTGGTGTGTGTGGCGCTGAATTACTTCAACCCGGAACCGCACGTGGATTCGCCCGACATCGGCAAGATTTCGCGGTACGCATGGGGCGACGATTATCACGACGTGTTGCGCGACAAACTTAACGCCTTGCTGGCTTGGGTTCACGAACAATATCCCGGCGTCGAAGGCAAAATTTGCGTGGACACTGCGCCGATGATGGATAAAGCCTGGGCCGTGCGCGCTGGAATCGGTTGGCTGGGAAAACACACCAACGTCATCACCAAAGAATTCGGGTCATGGGTGTTTCTGGGCGAATTGTTGCTGTCGGTGGAACTGGAATACGATTCGTTCATCGAACCGGATCATTGCGGCAAATGCACGGCGTGTTTGGACGCCTGTCCCACTGGAGCGATCATCGCGCCCTATCAACTGGACGCCACGCGCTGCATTTCCTACGGCACAATTGAATTGCGCGAACCGGAATTGCCGGAACCAATCAACTCCAACCTGGAAGGCTGGGTGTTTGGCTGTGACATTTGCCAGGACGTGTGCCCATGGTCGCGCTTTTCCAAACCGAGCAACGAAGACCGATTCACTCCACGCGAAGGAATCATCGAACCCAAGCTGCAAGAGTTGATCGAACTGTCGCAGGAAGAATTTTCCACGCGCTTTCGCAAAAGCCCGATCAAACGCGCCAAATTGGCAGGGATCAAACGAAATGCGGAAGCGGTGAAAGCTGGCAGAACAGGCTTGAACGAGGAAGATCGAGAAGTCGACCTGTTACGTTAGCCACAGAAAGCATCGAGACCCTGCAAGCAAACAATCGTCTCGGTGCTCTCTGCGGCTCGATAATCCATTATTTGTCTGCTGTCGCCTTGCCGATGGAACCGCCCGGATGCCAGGCGTTGTATTCGCGTCGAGAGATGTTTTTGCGAGCTTGTAGTTCGATGCTCAGCGCCGCGAGCACGTAAATTTCCGCCAGGATGCTGGCGCGCGGTTCAAAGTTCAGCGGACTGC
>DAOMFR010000089.1:25765-29264 GCA_035429885.1 Blastocatellia bacterium | reverse complement strand
CGCACGCTGAATTTCTTCGCCAAGCTGCGCGGACACAAGCGAGCGTCGTTTGCGATCACGCTCGACTGACTTTGGAGTGCTGCGGCTCGGCGCAGCTTTGCTTTCAGAATACTGCAAGACCGTTAAACACTTCGATTAAGAACAAAAAGCGGTGTCGAGCCACCGAACTCCACACGTTATGCCTAAAAAGCAAAGCCTTATTTGGATGGCCGCCTTCATCATTTTGTTCGGTGCAACTGCGCTGGCGCAGGATTCACCGCCGCCAAAACTGACGCTGGAACAAGTCGTCGAACTGGCGCTGAAAAATTATCCGGCCATCCGCACGGCCAAGGCTCAATCGCAATCCGCCGAAGCCGGAATTGAATCCGCCAAAATCGCTTTGCTGCCGCGGGCCGATTTGCTCTGGCAACAAAACCGAGCGACTCGCAATAACGTCTTCGGCTTGTTGTTGCCACAATCCACCTTGCCTTCGATTTCAGGTCCGCAACTCAACAACACAACTCAGGAAAGCGCATGGGGAAGTGCCGCCGGGCTGCTGTTTTCGTGGGAGCCATTCGATTTCGGTTTGCGAAAAGCCGGTATTGATTTGGCCAAAGCCCAAAGCAAACAAGCCGAAGCCGCCGAAGCATTGACCAAACTGGATGTCAGCGCCGCCGCCGCCGATGCGTTTTTGACTTTACTGGCCGCCGAACAAACCGTTCGAGCCGCAACAGCAAACGTCGAACGCGCTGAAACTCTGGCCAAAACCGTAGCCGCGCTGGTCACAAACCAGCTTCGCCCCGGCATTGATTCTTCGCGCGCCGAAGCCGAACTTGCCGCCGCCAGAAACCAATTGATCCAAGCCGAACAAACCACCGAACTCGCCCGCGCCAACTTGGCAGAAGCGATTGGGGAAGGCGGAAGCGCAGTGGCAATCGCCGCCGGGCCGTTGCTGGAATTGCCGTCTGTCGCTCCGCCGCCTGCGCTAAACTTTTCGCTGCATCCGTTGGCGCTGGCTCAGACCGCAGTCGTTGACGCCTCCAAAGCCAAAGAAAAAGTTTCTGAACATTTGTGGGTTCCGCGTTTCAACTGGCAATCGGCGGTTTATGGCAGAGGCTCTGGCGCTCGGTTGGATGGAACCTTCGACAATGGCAGAGGCTTTTACCCAGACACGTTCAACTGGGCGACGGGCATCACGGTCAGCTTTCCGGTCATGGATTTTTTCGGAATCCGCGCCCGCCGCAAAGCCGAAACCAACGCCACGCTGGCTGAACAAGCTCGTTACGATCAAGTCGTCAACACGTTGAAAGCTCAAGACACGCGCGCTCGCATCTTGCTGGATTCCGCCCGCAAAATCGTTTCCAACAACGAAACTCAATTGAAAGCCGCCGAAGAAACTCTGACGCGCGCCAAAGTCCGTTATGAATACGGGCTGACCAACATTGTCGAAGTCGCCGACGCTCAACGGTTGGTGGCTCAGGCGGAAATTGACGCGGCTGTGGCGAAGCTTTCTGTCTGGCGAGCGATGCTGGTTGGCGCAAAGCTTCAAGGCGATTTGAGTGCTTTTCTAAAACAGGCCAGCAGTCGTTGAACAGCCTGGACATCTACACAAACTTTTCGGAGGTTGCGTATGAAAACTACTGTTGATCGTCAAACAATTGATTTGTCGGCTTACCCCGATTTGGTCGTGATCTATCTTGGGATGCGTGTGAATTCTCCACGAGGATTGCTGACGTTGGCGCGAACTGGCCCAAGGATTCAACAAGCCGTTGATAAAAAACCTGACGGGTTGCTGGCGCACGAACAGATTCTTTATGGCTTGTTTCCACCGCACCTTGGCATGCGGCAATACTGGCGAGATTTCGACGCGTTGGAAAAATGGTCGCGACAATTGCCGCATCAGAAATGGTGGCAAGAGTTTTTGCGCGATTCAGGTGGCACGGGTTTCTGGCACGAAACCTATTTTATGCGCGGCGGCATGGAAGCCATTTTTGATGACATCAAAATCCCGCTCGGCTTTACGCAATTTGCTCAACCACAAACAGCACGCGGCCCAATGTTTTCGTCTCGCAAACGACTGATGAACGAAGAATCGCACGTGGCATCAGTCCTCAGCGAAGAAGAACTTTACCGGTAATTACCAACCCATGTGGCTTATCAATACTGCGCTCCGTCGCCCCTTCACAATTTTGGTTCTGGTCATCGGCAGCGCGCTGGGTTCCGGGCTGGCCATCAAACAGATGCCTGTGGACATTTTCCCGAACCTGAACCTGCCGGTGATTTACGTCGCGCAGCCTTATGGCGGAATGGATCCGGCGCAGATGGAAAGCTTTCTGGTGTCGTATTACGAGTATCACTTCCTTTACGTCGCCGGGATCGAACACGTTGAATCGCGTTCGATTCAAAATGTAGGCCTGGTCAAACTCTTTTTTCATCCCGGCACGGATATGAGCCAGGCGCTGTCGCAAGTCATCGCTTATGTCGAACGGTCAAAAGCCTTCATGCCGCCGGGAACCGTCAACCCGTTCATTATGCGATTCGACGCCGGAAGCGTTCCGGTCGGTCAATTGGTGTTTTCCAGCGATACGCGCGGAGTCGGGGAAATTTCCGACCTCGCCTTGTTCCGAGTTCGTCCGCAGTTTTCCAGCTTGCCCGGAGTTTCAGCGCCACCGCCGTTTGGAGGCAATCAGCGCACGGTCATCATTCGCACCGAGCCTGAAAAGCTGCGCGCATTTTCCATGTCGCCCGAAGAAGTCGCCAAAGCCATCTCCACCAGCAACGTGATTTTGCCTTCGGGCAACGTTCGAACAGGTGACCTGAACCGCATTGCTCCGATGAATGGCGTTGTGCGCGACATACAGGAACTGGCCGACGTGCCGATTCGCAACGGTTCAGGAGCAAATGTTTACGTCCGCGACATTGGCAGAGTCGAAAATGGCAGCGACATTTTGACCGGTTATGGTTTGGTCAACGGACGGCGAACGGTTTACATCCCGGTCACAAAACGTTCTGACGCTTCGACGGTGGATGTGGTCAACAACGTCAAAGCCGCTCTGCCGCGTTTTCAATCGCTGGTTCCCGAAGACATCAAAGTCAGTTTTGAGCTGGATCAATCCACCATCGTCAAAAACTCTGTGCGCGGTTTGATTCTGGAAGGCGCGATTGGAGCTTTGTTGACGGGCTTGATGGTACTGCTGTTTCTGAGAAGTTTTCGCAGCGCCTTGATTGTTGTTTTGACCATTCCGTTTTCGCTGCTTTCTGGAGTCGTCGGATTGTGGCTGGCTGGACAAACGATCAACGTCATGACTCTTGGCGGGTTGGCCTTGGCCGTGGGCATTCTGGTTGACGAAGCCACGGTCGAAATCGAAAACGTCAACACGCATTTGTCGCGCGGAGAATCGCCGCGCCAGGCCGCGTTCAATGCAGCGCGTCAAACCGTGGCTCCGCGTTTTCTTTCGATGTTGTCGGTGCTGGCTGTGTTCGTGCCTTCGTTTTTTATGACCGGCGTAGCCAAATCGCT
>DAOMFR010000089.1:24360-25665 GCA_035429885.1 Blastocatellia bacterium | reverse complement strand
CGCTTTTGGAATCATCTTCTTCGTCGGCGGCAGACTTGGCACGGACATTTTCCCTGAAGTTGAAACCGGAATGTTTCAGCTTCGGTTGCGTGCTCCGGTCGGAACTCGCGTCGAACGCACTGAAGTCATCGCGCTGAAGGCTCTGGACGCCATCAAAGCCGAAACCGGCAACAACGTAAACATCTCGCTGGGTTATGTAGGCACTCAACCCGCCAGCTTTCCCATCAATACGATTCATTTGTGGATGAGCGGTTCTCACGAAGCCGTCATCACCATCGCGCTGAAACCCGGCTCAGGCATTCGCACAGCCGAACTGAAAGAACGGCTGAGAAAGAAACTGCCCGAAGTCATTCCGGGCACTCAATTGTCGTTTGAAGCTGGCGATGTGGTGACAAAAGTCATGAACTTCGGCTCTGCGACTCCAGTCGAAGTTGCGGTCAGCGGCCCGAACCTCGCGGCCAATCGAGGCTTTGCCGATAAGCTGCTGGCCGAGATGAAAAAGATAACGGCTTTACGCGATCTGCAATTCGATCAGGCGCTGGACGCCCCAAGCGTAGACATCAAAGTTGATCGCAAACGCGCCGGGCAGTTGGGCGTGACAATGGAACAAGTCGGGCGCTCGCTTGTCGCGGCGACTTCGTCCAGCCGATTTACGCAACCGGTTTACTGGCGCGACCCGGCCAGCGGAACTGCGTATCAGGTTCAAGTCGAAATTCCGCAATCAAAAATGTCCTCCATCGAAGACGTGCAAGGCGTGCCGGTGAACGCCGTTGGCGGCGCGCACGCGTTGGCAGGCGACGTAGCCGAAATCAGTTACGGCACAACCGTTGGCCAATACGACCGTTACAACCAACAGCGAATGGTGACGATTATCGGCAACATTTTTGGCAAAGACTTGGGCGGCGTCAGCAAAGAAATTGACGCAGCCATCAAACGCGCTGGCGAAGTTCCGCGCGGAGTCACAGTCGCCGTTCGTGGCCAGATTCCGCCAATGCAGCAAACGCTTTCGGGTTTGCAAACCGGTTTGTTGCTGGCCGTGGCGGTGATCTTTTTGCTGCTGACGGCAAACTTCCAATCGCTGCGCGTGGCGTTGGCGATTATGGCGATGATTCCGGCGGTGGTGGCTGGCGTGGCAATTGCGCTGTGGCTGACCGGCACAACTCTGAACGTGCAATCGTTTATGGGCGCGATTATGGCCATCGGAGTTTCTGTGGCGAACGCAATCTTGCTGATTACCTTCGCCGAAAAACGACGGCTGGAAGGCGCGGAATCCCAGGCCGCCGCTACCGACGGAGCCAAAAGCCG
>DAOMFR010000089.1:0-24260 GCA_035429885.1 Blastocatellia bacterium | reverse complement strand
AAAGAAGCCGTCACCTCGGCGTCGAACATCGAGGCTTACCTTCGCATTACCGCGCCGTTTGATGGAGTCATCACTGAACGCAATGCGCACCCAGGCAGTCTGGCAACTCCAACTGGTGCGCCGATGCTCCGCTTGCAGCAAGTTTCGCGTTTGCGATTGGTAGTTGCCGTTCCTGAAACCGAAGTCGCCGGAATCAATCCCGGAGCCAAGCTCAATTTCACGTTGCCAGCCTTTCCAGGAGAAACTTTCAGCGGCACTGTGGCACGCAACAGCCGCTCGCTGGACGCCAAAACTCGCACAATGCCGATTGAGCTGGATGTGACAAACCCTGGCGGCAAACTTTCGCCGGGCATGTTTCCAGAAGTTCAATGGCCGACTAAACGACCTCATCCTTCGCTGTTTGTTCCGCCGACAGCGATTGCCACAACTACTGAACGCAGTTTTGTCATTCGCATCCGCGATGGCGCAACTGAATGGGTGGACGTGAAACGCGGCGCTTCGATGACTTTGAAAGGCGTGGATTTGGTCGAAGTCTTCGGCGATCTGACCGCAGGTGATACGATAGCGGCACGCGGAACTGACGAGCTTCGCGCAGGAACTAAAGTAAACATCAAACAACCGGCTCGACCGGTTCAAGAAGGGAAATAATGATATCCAGACGTGAAGCAATAGAAGGAATTATGATGAGCAGTGCAGCATTGGCAGTTTCAGGTTTGACCGAAGTGCAGGCGCAAACTCCTGCGCAGTCTAGTGCGCCAGCGGTTTTCGCAGGACTGCATCAACCTAAACCGTTGCCATTTGACCCTGCGAAGCTGAAAGGCATTTCCGAAAAGCTGATCAAATCCCACCACGAAAACAATTACACTGGAGCCGTCGGGGCTTTGAACGTAGTCGAAAAACGGCTGGCTTCACTGGTCGCCGATAAAGACACGCCGGGTTACATTTACACTGACCTGAAACGTGAAGAGCTAGTTCGAACGGGGTCAGTGGTTTTGCACGAACTTTACTTCGCCAATCTGGGTGGTGACGGCAAAGCAGGCGGCGAAATCGTAAACGCGATCAAAACGGCTTGGGGAAGTTACGAACAATGGGAAGCCGAATTCAGAAAGACTGCCGCCGGGTTGGCAGGAGGTTCGGGCTGGGTGAATTTCTCGCTCAATTTGCACACGGGCGAGCTTCATAATTACTGGGCCTGGGATCACATGCACAACGCACCAAACGGAGTGACGTTGCTGGCTCTGGATATGTATGAACATGCCTATCACATGGATTACGGTTCGGCGGCGGCAAAGTACATTGACGCCTTTATGCTCAACGTCAATTGGGAAGAGGTCAATCGCCGATTCACCCGCGCACAGAAGGTTTTGGCTGTGTTGAAGGGATAGAAACGCAAAATTTGATAGCCCCGTTGACAGCCCAAAGGTCGAATGGCAGAATGCGAATCCTTCAAGCGCGCCCGTAGCTCAGTTGGATAGAGCGTTTGGCTACGAACCAAAAGGTCGCATGTTCGAGTCATGCCGGGCGCATCAAGTAAGTAAAAACCTAGAGCCGCTTTGATTGTTAATTAAAGCGGCTCTAGGTTTTTATGTATCCGCTTCCAATCATTTCTCCCTTGCCCAGTAATCCGGAGTTTCACGTGTAGCGGGGTCGCGTCTTTCCATCCAGCGTTCCGGCAACTTCAACTCGGCAAAACCAAACTGCCGGTACAACTCATGAGCGTCTTTGGTGGCAAGCGCCCAACGCCGAAATCCCTGCAAATCAGGATGAGAAATAATGGTTTCAGTCAACCATTTACCGAGTCCGCGCCCGCGATGCGATTCCAACACGAAAACATCAGCCAGCCAGGCGAACGTCGCGTAATCAGTAATCACCCTAGCAAAACCGACTTGCGCGTCGCCTCGGTAAAGCCCAAAAACCAATGAATGCTGAATAGAGCGATCAACCACTTCAAGCGGCCTACCTGTCGCCCAATAAGTCTCCGTACTCAAATACTCGTGAATGAATTCGATGTTCAAGCGTTGCCGGTCAGTGCTAATCAAATAATCGCCTCTCTGCCATTCCCGATTCATTTGGTCCCTCCGTACGATGAAATTCTATTCCGCTAAATCATACGATCTAAGCTGTCTTGATTGACAGTTTGCCGAGCGGTAAGCCAGATTATCGGTCATACGCATTTTCAGTATCCAGTAAACGCTAAAAGCCCAGGAGACGATTATGAATCTGAGATTTTCAACTCTCGCGGTGGCGATTCTGTCGCTGCTTATCATTGCAATCTGGTCAGCAGAAACTTCATTGGGAATTTCAACTGCCCAACAGAAAAACAAAGCTATGGAAGTCAAAATTATGACGCTCGATCCCGGCCACTTTCATGCCGGGCTGGTGCAGAAAGAAATGTATCCCGACGTTTCGCCGCGTGTTCACGTGTATGCGCCGCTGGGATTTGATCTGTACGAACACCTGAAACGCATCGCCAGTTTCAACAACCGCAAAGACAATCCGACGCGATGGGAAATGGAAATTCACGCGGGCGGCGATCCGCTAGCCCGCATGCTGGCCGAACGTCCCGGCAATGTCGTGACAATGGCTGGACGCAATCAAGGCAAAATTGATCGCATCAAAGCTTCGGTCGGAGGTGGATTGAATGTGCTGGTAGACAAACCCTGGATCATCAATGCGTCTGACTTCCCCAAACTTGAAGCGACATTCAAGGCGGCTGAAGCGAAAAAAGTCATCGCTTACGACATCATGACCGAACGGTCGGAAATCACGACGGTTCTGCAAAAGGAATTGCTGCACGCGCCCGATGTGTTTGGCCAGATTCAAAAGGGCAGCGAAAGCGACCCGGCGGTGTACATCGAAAGTATTCACCACATTTTGAAAGTCGTCGCCGGAGCACCCAACATTCGCCCGGCGTGGTTTTTCGACGTGAAACAACAGGGCGAAGGCGTCGCCGACGTGGGCACGCACCTGGTGGATTTGATCCAGTGGATGCTGTTCCCCGAACAGATCATTGATTACCGCAAAGACATCAACGTGATTTCCGGCAAACGCTGGCCGACGGTGGTTTCGTTGCCGGAATTTTCGCGCGTGACCAATGAAAAGGCCTTCCCGGATTACCTGACCGCTAACGTGAAGGATGGAAAACTGGATTATTACTGCAACGGCGCGATGACTTACGCGTTGCGCGGAGTTCACGCCAAGCTGGACGTGATCTGGAATTACGAAGCTCCGGCGGGCGGAGGTGACACGCACGTGGCAATTTTCAAAGGCACGAAATCCACGCTGGAAATTCGCCAGGGCAAGGAAGAAAACTGGAAACCGGAATTGTACGTCGTCCCCAACAGTGCCAGCAGCAAGGCGGAAATTCTGGCTGCGCTGAAAAAGAAAGTAGCGGCTTTGCAATCGAAATTTGCGGGCGTCGGCGTGGAAGAGCGCGGCAACAAACTTTGGGTGACGATCCCCGACAAATTCCGCGACGGTCACGAAGCTCACTTCGCCGAAGTCATGCGCCGATTCTTGTCTTACCTGCGCGATCCGAAGGCACTGCCCGCGTGGGAAAACCCGAACATGCTGGCGAAGTACTACACGACAACCAAAGGCCTGGAAATGGGCTATCGCACTACCACTGCGTCGAAATAAACGAACGATGCACGCGCCCTCGCGTGCGGTTTCTTCATCAACTCAATCCAGAGACGCACGCGAGGGCGCGTGCGTCATCTTCGAAAATCATGTCAAACGAATTTCTAGCTCTAACCGAGCAACTTTACGCTTACATCCTGAACCATTCGTTGCGCGAACCGGACGTGCTGCGCCGGTTGCGAGAAGAAACCTTAGCAACCAACCCGATGGCGATCATGGCGATTTCGCCCGTACAGGGACAGTTCATGATGTTTCTGTTGAAGCTGATCGGCGCAAAGAAAACGCTGGAAGTCGGCGTGTTCACCGGCTACAGCTCGTTGTGCACGGCGCTGACGATTCCGGCTGACGGCCACGTATACGCGTGCGATGTCAGCGAGGAATGGACTTCGGTTGCGCGACGATACTGGGCTGATGCGGGCGTGGCGGACAAAGTCACGCTGAAACTGGCGCCTGCCACGGAAACCTTGGATGCATTGCTGGCCGACGGCCACGCAGGCACGTTTGATTTCGCATTCATTGACGCCGACAAACCAAATTACGACGCGTATTACGAACGCGCGCTAAAGCTCGTGCGCAAAGGCGGATTGCTGGTGTTCGACAATATGCTCTGGTACGGCAAGGTCGCCGACGAAAGCGTCAATGATGCCGACACAGTCGCGTTGCGCGCGCTGAACGCCAAACTGCATCAGGACGAACGAGTCTTTGTCAGCCTGATCGGCGTCGGCGACGGCATGAATCTGGCAATCAAACAATGCGATTGAAATCGCGGAGGCGTTGATGAAATCACGTCAAGCATTATTACTTGCCGCAGCATTTGCCTGTATGACAGGGATCATAGCTGCGGCATTTTTTCTTTCTCCGACCGGTAAAGCGCGTTCAATTGCCGTCGGCGACGGATATTCGATCAGTGTGCCCGCAGGGTTCACCATCGAACGCGTTGCCGAACCGGACAACGTGCAATATCCGATGATGGCTGTGCTGGATGATCGCGGACGGTTGTTCGTCGCGGAATCTTCGGGCAAAAACGTCAAAGGGCGCGACATGCCCCAAAACCCGGAATGCCGCATCAGCGTGCTGGAAGATTTGGACGGCGACGGCGCGTATGACCGCAGCCGTGTTTTCGCCGACAAGCTCAGTTTGCCAATGGGCGCGTTGTGGCATCGCGGCAGTTTGTACGTCGCTTCGCCGCCGGATTTCATTCGGCTGGATGACGCCGACAACAACGGAGTGTCCGAACATCGCGAAGTGATTTTGACCGGCTGGAACATTCTGAACACCGCCAGTTTGCACGGGCCGTTTTTAGGACCAGACGGGTTGATGTACCTGACGCACGGGCGACACGGATACAAGATTCAGACAAAAGAAGGCGTGCAGTTGGAAGGATTGGCATCGCGCATCTGGCGTTGCCGTGAAGATGGTTCTGAGCTGGAACGCGTGTGCGGCGGGGGATTCGACAATCCGGTGGAGCTGACGTTTACGCCTGCGGGCGAAATGATCGGCACGATGACGTATTTCGTGGATCCGCAAAACGGTCAGCGCGATGCGTTGATGCATTTTGTCGAAGGCGGCGTGTATCCCAAACCGCATCCGGCGGTCAGCGAATTCAAACGCACAGGCGATTTGATGCCTGTGATGAGCAAGTTTGCCCGCATCGCGCCCTCGGGATTGTTGCAATATCGCGGCACGGCATTCGGCGCGGAATACAAAGGCAATCTGTTCACCGCACAATTCAATCCTCACCGCATCCAGCGCCACGTGTTGTTACGCGAAGGCGCAACCTTTCGCACGGAAGATTCCGATTTCGTCACGTCAACCGATCCGGATTTTCACCCCACAGATGTCATCGAAGACGCCGATGGCAGTTTGCTGTTTCTGGACACGGGCGGCTGGTACGTGGACGCCTGTCCCATTTCCAAAATTGCCAAAGCCGAACGCAAGGGCGCGATTTATCGCGTTCGCAAAACTGGCGCGGCGGAACTTGCCGACCCGCGCGGAGCAAACCTGAATCTGGCGTCGTTGTCGGCGGCGGAGTTGGCGATTCACTTAAGCGACCCGCGTCCGGCAGTGCGCGAACACTGTTTGGAATTGTTGGTGACCAAAGGCGAAACGGCAGTGGTTGCGTTGGCGGAAACCGCCAGGCGCGCCACAGACGCCGAAGTTCGTTGCGCGGCGGTGTTCGCATTGGGACGAATTGCAACGCCTGCGGCGCTCGAATCGGTTCGGGCGGCGTTGAACGACGCGGATTTTCAAGTGCGAATTGCGGCGGCTCGCGTGGCGGGAATAACGAAAGATCGCGCAGCGGTGGAACGGCTAAGCCAGATCGTCCAGCGCGACGAATTGCCTGTGCGCCGACAAGCGGCGACTTCATTGGGGCAAATTGGCGACGGCAGCGCAGCGCGTTCGTTGCTGGCTGGCGCGGCGGATGTGCAAGACCGGTTTGTCGAACACTCGATCATCTACTCGCTGATCGAACTTAAGGCTGCCGCCGAAACAGCGACGGCACTCAATGCGTCATCGCCGAAAATTCGCAAAGCGGCAATGATCGCGCTGGATCAAATGGATGGCAGCCCATTGCGCCGTGAACAGGTGGCGCCGTTGCTTTCCCACACGGACGCCGATTTGCGGCGCGCAGCGTTGTGGGTGGTTTCACACCATGCGGATTGGGCGTCGGCGGTCATCGAATTTTTGCGAACCCGGTTGCAAACAGCCAAGCTCGACGCGGCAGAAACGGAAGCCGTCAGCGAAGCTCTGTTGGCGTTTGCCGCCGATGCGCAGGTGCAATCCCTGGTCACGAATTCGCTGAACGATTCCAAACTGTCGCCGGAACGAACGCTGTTTTTGCTGGAAACCATCGAACGCTGTTCGTTGAAACAACTGCCCGCCGATTGGGTTAGCGGATTCGCCGCGCTGCTGACGCATGCAGATGTGCGCGTCCGGCAACGGACGATCGGGCTGATTCGCGCTCGGCGGTTGGAAACCCTGGACAACGAATTGAACGCGCTGGCTCGTAATTCCGTTGACCCTGTCGAGGTTCGCATTGCCGCCGTTTCCGCGTTGATCGCCCGCAATCCCAAACTGCCCGAAGATTTGTTTGGATTCTTGCTGAGCGTGTTGCAAACCGAAGCGGAGCCGGGCGCGCGCATCGCGGCGGCACAAGCCCTGGGCCAGGCAGAACTCAGCCGGGAACAATTGCTGTCGGTCGCCAATCAGGCCATTGAACATTCGGATTCGCTGACGCTGTCGCCGCTGATCGAAGCGTTTCGCGCCAGCAAGGATGAAGCTGTCGGCAAAGCTCTGGTCACGGCGCTCAACAGCTCCAAAGTAAATCTGGACGCCGTAGGCGGTAAACGGCTGGAGCAGTTGTTTCAGAACTTTCCAGGCTTGCCGTCAAAATCCGTCAACGCGATTTTGTCACGCTTTCAGTCCGAAGAAGCTGCGCGCATCGAGCGGTTGCGCCAACTGGAACCGTTGCTGACCGCAGGCGGCGACACCGGCGGCGGACGCAACGTCTTTTTTGGCAAACGCGCCGCGTGCGCCAGTTGCCATGCGATTGGCCGTGAAGGCGGTCGCGTCGGCCCCGATCTGACTTCGATTGGCGCGATTCGTTCTGGCCACGACATTCTGGAAGCGATTGTCTTTCCCAGCGCGACGATGGTTCCCGGCCATGAATCCCGTCGGCTGGAAACCAAATCCGGCAAAGTGTTTAGCGGCGTAATCAGCGAATTCGAATCCGACCGCACTGCCGTCGTGCTGGTGATGGGGCCGAACGACAAAGTGCGCATCCCGCGCGATGAAATCGCTTCGCTGACCGCGTCGAATGTTTCGCTGATGCCTGACGGATTCGCCACGCAATTAACGCAAAAAGAACTGACCGATTTGCTGGCGTTCCTGAAGGCTCAAAAATGAGAGGTCAGAAAACTGATTGGCGCACGGTGCGGGCGAAGGTTTTATAATGGCTCTTCGCTGCAATTATCGAAGGAGTCTTTATCTATGAATTACAAAAACAACATTCTGGAACTGATTGGTAACACGCCACTGGTCAAATTGAACAAACTGAATCGCGGGTTAAAGCCGCTGATGCTGGCCAAGATTGAATCGCTGAATCCCGGCGGCAGCGTCAAAGACCGTATCGGTCAGGCGATGATTGACCGCGCCGAACGGTCGGGCGACTTGAAACCCGGCGGAACCATTGTCGAAGCCACCAGCGGAAACACCGGCATTGGATTGGCGCTGACCTGTTCCGTCAGGGGTTATCGTTCGATCTTTGTGATGACGGACAAAGCCAGCCAGGAAAAAGTGCGCTACCTGAAATCGCTGGGTTCTGACGTGATCGTGGTTTCTTCGGCGGCCAAGCTGGATTCGCCAGATCATTACGTCAACACCGCCAAACGAATTGCAGCGGAAACTCCAAACGCGATTCTGACGAATCAGTACGCCAACCCCGCAAATCCCGAAGCTCATTACAAATCAACCGGGCCTGAAATCTGGGAAGCGACCGATGGCAAAATCACACACTTCGTAGCTGGAATGGGAACCGGCGGAACCATCAGCGGAACCGGTCGGTATCTGAAAGAAATGAATCCGGCGATTAAGGTGATTGGCGCTGATCCGTATGGTTCGGCGATCAAGGGATTCAAGGAAACCGGCCATTTGATGGCGGCGTCGCCTTATCTGGTGGAAGGCATCGGTCAGGAAATCATCCCTGAGAACGTTCAGTTGAAATACGTGGATGAAATCATCAACGTCACCGACCGCGACTCGTTCAACACTGCTCGGCGATTGGGACGCGAAGAAGGAATTTTCTGCGGCGGCAGTTCTGGAACCATCGCCTGGGCTGCGCTGAAGGCCGCTGAGAATCTGACGGAAGATGACATTATGGTGTTTATTATCTGCGACACCGGTGAGCGCTACCTGTCCAAGTTCCTGTCCGACGAATGGATGAAAGAAAAGCGGTTGCTCGGCGAAGAGCGAATGACCATCGGCTTGTTAAATGAACTGAAATTGCACACAGGAAAACTGCGGCTGATTTCCGTCGCGCCAAACGCCAAGGTTGGGGAAGCGCTGGATTTGATGAACAGTCACGGACTGTCGCAATTGCCCGTGTTGGAAGAAGGCAAGTCAGTGGGCAGCATTCGCGAAAATCGCATTATGTCGCTATTGTTGGACAACCGAGAGTTGCTGCAAGAACCAGTCACGTCCGTGATGGACGCTTCTTTCCCTGTGGTTGTTGAAACAGTGGAGGTTCAACGCGCCAAACAATACTTGAAAGAATCGCCCGCCATTTTGGTCGAAGAGTACGGGCGAATCGTGGGCATCGTCACTCGGCATGACGTGCTGGATATTGAAGCGTAATCTGATTTCCCTGTGTCAGCAGGCCCCGCGTGAAATACACGGTCGAGCCACTGACACAGGAAATCGGTAGGAAAAAAAGGCGCGCTCCTTAACTGGGGGCGCCTTTTTGTTTAGCAACACTGCCAGCCGGCTCTTAGTCATCGAAATTGAATTTGTAAATGTCGTCAATGCGCGTGTCTGGCGTCAGCATCAAGAGATCATTCAAATACCCGGTGTGCAAATCGTAAACCCACCCGTGAATGTGCGGGCGCTGATCAGTATGCCAGGCATGCTGAATCATCGAAGTTTCCGCCAAGTGCCAAACCTGCTCCTGCACGTTCAATTCCACCAACCGGCGCAATCGTCTGTCGGTATCAGCGATTCCCTCGAGTTCGTGTTCGTGAATGCGGTACACGTCTTTGATGTGACGCAACCATTTGTTGATTAACCCAAGATGTTTGTGCGAAAGCGCGTTTTTGACACCGCCGCAACCATAATGACCGCACACAATGACATGCTTTACCTTCAGCACTTCGACGGCGTATTGCAACACGCTGAGCATGTTGAAATCCGTATGAATGACCTGGTTGGCGATGTTGCGGTGAACAAACAGTTCGCCCGGTTCCGTGCCGGTGATGTCTTCCGCCGGAACGCGACTGTCGGAACACCCGATCCACAAAAACTCCGGCGTTTGATCGTCCGCCATGCGCAAAAAGTAATCTTCGCGCACATCCAGTTTGTCTTTGACCCAGGCCTTATTAGCGAGCAATAGCTTTTTGTAACTTTCCATCAAGAACCCCCTTCCGATAATTCTGCGATTTGGATTGAAAATGTTTCAGTTCGACATTGATCTTTCGATAACGCGCCGATTCAAGGAAATCTGCGACGCAATCGTAAATATCGTTGTCAATAAACACCGCTTTGGTGCCATCAATGATCAGGTTGGAGTTGGGCGGGATGGCTGAAAGCTTATCTTTCAGTTCGGTCTTGTTAACGAAGGAAACGTCTTTGTTAAACCGGATCAGATAACATTCGTCCTGATGAACAACTGTCATTGCAGCGTGGTGATTGGTTTTGATGACAAACAACACGCCGCAAACAATCCCAATCGTGATGCCGATCAACAGATCAGAAAACACAATAGCCAGAACGGTAACGATGAACGGAAGGAACTGGTCCAACCCGGCGCGATACATCTTCTGGTACAGTTCCACTTTGGTCAATTTGTATCCGACCATAAACAAAATTGCCGCCAGACAAGCCAGCGGAATCCGGTTGAGCACGCCGGGAATCAGCAACACACAGGTGAACAAAAACAGTCCGTGCAAAAAGGCGGAAAACCGTGTTCTGGCTCCGGAATAAACGTTCGCAGAACTGCGCACCACCACGGAAGTGATGGGAAGACCGCCCAGCAACCCGGAAATCAGATTCCCGATGCCTTGCGCTTTCAGTTCGCGATTGGTGGAAGAGATACGGCGAAAGGGATCGAGTTTGTCGGCGGCTTCAATGGAAAGCAGTGTTTCGATACTGCCAACCACGGCAATCGTCAGCCCTGTGACATACACCTGTTTTTGATTCAGCGCCGACCAGTCGGGAAGAGTAAATTGATGAAAGAAATCGTTTAAGCCTGCTGCCACCGGCAAAGCAACAAGATGCCCATCTTCGGTTTTCAGATGGAAATCATTCAGCGTCGCACGGAAGATTTCATTCAACACAATTCCCACAACCACCACGATCAGCGGCGCAGGCACGAGTTTGAAAAACTTGCGGCTTTGCAGCGACGGACGTTCCCACACGATCAGAATCGCCATCGCCACCAGGGTAATAATCACGGCCGCCGGGCTGGCGGTGTAAATCGCAATCAGAATGTCGCCGAGCGTGTTGCTTTTGTTATCCAGTTCGAAGAAGAAATCGAAATCTCCTTCATAATGGGCATCACGCCCCAGCGCGTGCGGAATTTGTTTCAAGATGATGACCACGCCTATGGCGGCCAGCATTCCTTTGATGACGGCATTGGGCACGTAATTTCCGATCACGCCTGCGCGAAAAAAGCCCAAAATAAGTTGAGCAGCACCGGAAATCACCACTGCCAACAGAAATACTCGGAATGAGCCGAGGTTTTGAATCGCCAGGGCGACGATGACGGCCAAGCCTGCGGCAGGCCCGCTCACGCTCACTTCGGAGCCGGACAGCATCGAAACCACCAGTCCACCGATGACACCGGCGATGATGCCGGAAAACAGAGGTGCTCCCGATGCCAATGCAATCCCCAAACATAGTGGCAATGCCACTAGAAACACGACGAGTCCCGACGGAACGTCGTATTTCAGATTGTTTAAGATTCCTGGACGGAAGTCAGAAAAATCAGACATAC
The DNA here is from genome assembly GCA_035429885.1 of Blastocatellia bacterium. Taxonomy (GTDB): domain Bacteria; phylum Acidobacteriota; class Blastocatellia; order RBC074; family RBC074; genus RBC074. Next base: position 12,916 of record DAOMFR010000089.1, on the reverse strand, counting down.
GGTTCTCCACAAAAAGACCTTTCCCCGGCCTCAAAATTCGTGGCCAGAGAACAGTGAATAGGAATCAGTTGCCAGAATTGCTTCCCATCAGCTGCCCCGTGACAGGGCTGCCGACATTTCGACATTGGTTGGCATTCAGCACTAAGCACGCAACCGTGCGCCTGTTGACTGCAATATGCCTGAGTTTTGCCGAACTATGGGACGAAAGAGGGACGTGATTTTCGAAGCGGCACACCTGTGACACAACAATGCGAAAAGATTGTTTGTGGCAACCGCATTTTCAGCGGATCAAATGAATGCTTGCGAAAATTAGGACTGGCGCCAGAAGGGAGGGCCACGCAATATCGGCGGGGAAGTTTGCCAAAAAAACGAGAAGGTCAGGCTGCTGTCAATCAGAGGGAGCGTCTGACATTTGCCGAGCGCTCCCTTGATAGAAACAGGAAACTGATGTTTTTTATGTTGAAGTTTGCGAGTAAAAAGCGGGGAGTGACAAAACCCCTTCAGTTCAAAGTTTTCAGCAATCTCGTTTTGGGATTCCGAAGATGCGTTTTCAGCACGCACCGGGCCTGACGCGAACGCCAGGCAAGAGAACGCCGTCAAAAGAATCGCCAGAAATTTTGCGGAAACCAGTTTGAACATGCTGTTTACAACACAACGGGGTGAGGCAATGAAATCAACTACTTTATTTTGAACGCTCTACGTACCATCCAGCGCCCAAAGGCGTCAAGCCGCGAAACCGGGAAGCATCAATTTGCTCTGCGATCAAGATTCGGCGGCGGAGTGCTTTCTCAGCAACAGCGCATTCCACATCATTTGCCGGCGAAGTTTCGATTTGGCCAGCAACACCACTGACGCCACCAGATAAATGCCGCTGAAAATGTAGCGGATGTGTTCATCCGGAAATAAAAACTGGGCGGAAAACAGCACCAACAACAGAATGGCTTCCCAAAGAGCGAACTTGAAGTCGGAAATGACGATGGCGGCAAACAAGGATTGCGCCGAAGTCAGCAACAATTCCTCTTTTTGCCGACCGTCCAGAATCATCGCTCCGGAAGTTCCGGAGGCCAGAGCGTACACCAGCGGAATGGCTCCCACCAGTAGAGTCCACTGGTTCACCTTCGAGGAAATCAACGCGCCGATCCCGGTCGAACCTTTTCCTTTCAACGCAAAAATCAGCGCAATCAATCCTTCGGGAGATTCCGAAGCCAACGGGGCCAACCACTGTACCAACAAAAACTGGCTGATTCCGTATGCCGCACCGACTTCTTTCAATCCTTCGGCAAAGGGTTCGGCGGAATACCAGATCACAAATCCGGAAAATCCAAACATCAGCAACACGACCAATCGCCGTGCGTTATCCCCCAGGCGCTGGTCGAGTTCGGCAGCGACGCCTTCCAACTCTTCTTCGTGCTTTTCGCCTTTCATCGCGCGACCGGCGTAATACGCGAACATCGCAAAAAAGATGACCGCGTCCCACAGGGACAAAGTGCCTTTCAACGGCAGAATCAGCGAATAGACACTGGCCAGGATCAACAGACTGAGTTCCAGCCCCTGCGAAGAATCCAGCTCAATGCTTTTTTGTTTGTGTTTGAAGTAATAGACAATCGCCACCAATGCCCAGCCAACGCCAATCAAAATCCGGTTGGCCCCGGTCATATTGGCAATCGCCAAACCTTCGTGACTTTTCGTCAGGCCTTCGGTCCAGGCGTAATGCAATCCAATGGCGTATTCCGGCAACACACTGATTAACGCCAAAAAAATCAACGCCAGGGAACGCGGAATGTCGCGTTCGGACAGCTCCGCTCCCCAGCCCAACAGGAACGCGGCGCTAACAATGGCGATTCCGGAAAGTATGGAAATCACCGCAGGCGACATTGAGTGCGTTTGGCCGGTCAACGCCAGAATCATCCAAGGCAATGGAATCAAGACAGAGAGAATTAACGGGAGATACTTTTTCATTCTTGTGGTTTAGATTGAGTAATCGGACGCAAAACCCCGTGGCAACCGCTACGGGGTCACTTTTCTTATTATTCGCCTAATACTTTGATGATTAATCGTTTGCGGCGCTGACCATCGAATTCAGCGTAAAACACTTGTTGCCAGGTTCCCAAATCCAACCGCCCATTTGTAATCGGCAAAATGACTTGGTGATGCATCAACAGATTTTTCAAGTGCGCGTCTCCATTGTCTTCGCCGGTTTGGTGATGACGATAATCAGCCCGCGTCGGAGCCAGGTGCTCCAGCCATTCGTCAATGTCGGCAATCAAACCGTCTTCAGCGTCGTTGACGTAAACGGCAGCGGTAATGTGCATGGCAGAAACCAGCACCATACCCTCTTTGACGCCGCTGTCAGCGACGGCTTGGGCGACATCATCTGTGATATTGATATATTCGCGACGGTTTGTCGTGTTGAAGACAAGGTACTTCGTCAAAGCTTTCATTCAGAGTAGCCTTTCGCAAACTTGGAAATGTTGCAATCATTCAGATTATGTCTCGACAGTTCGCATAGGGCAAAGCAGGATTTTGCCACTTCCCCTTCGGAGGCTATAATTCACTTTGCTTTCAGCACACAGAAAACAATCAGAACAAACGCAGGAGAAGTAATGCCCAAAATTGCAGACATTGAATATACGCCAAATCCAAACGCCGTGAAGTTCATTTTGAAAGAGCCAGTAACAACCGGCACTTCCCGTTCATTCCAAAACCCTGAAGCCGCACTTGCGGATCCTTTGGCGGATTCACTGTTCAAAGTTGGTAATGTCACGTCGGTTTTTTATATGGATCGGTTCGTGACGGTGAATAAGGAAGATGATGTCAGCTGGGAAGACATGCTGAAAAAGTTGGCAGAACCGATTCGCTCCGCTCCTTCGGCGGCAGAAGTCGCCGCGCAAGCGCCCGCAAAACCAGCGCCAACTCCAGGCGATGATCCGGTGATGGATAGAATCAATCAAGTCTTGGATGAAAAGGTTCGTCCGGGTTTGGCTGGTGACGGTGGCGGTTTGGAAATCATCGGCTTCCATGACAAAAGGTTGATGATCAGTTACCAAGGCGCGTGTGGAAGCTGCCCGAGCTCTATTGGCGGCACGCTGATGTACATTGAGCAAATGCTGAAAGAAGAAATTGACCCGGAAATTGAAGTGATCTCCGTCTAAAACTCAGACTGGCAAAAACACACTGACTTTGGTTCCTGTTCCTTCTTCGCTCTCAATTTCGATCTTGCCATTATGTTTTTTGATGATTTCGTGAGTAATCATCATTCCCAGCCCAGTGCCATTCTTTTTGGTTGTGTAAAACGCCTCGAAGATTCGATTCCTGGTTTCTTCGGACATGCCTGATCCAAAATCAACCACGCTGACCTGCAGCGCGCCGTGCTGTCCATTGGATTCTGAAAACTTGGGGGCTTCGCCATTCGGAACAAACGCGGTTTGCAAAATGACCTGGCTGTTTTGTGGAGAAGCTTCGACGGCGTTGATTAACAGGTTCAGGAAAACTTTGCGAAGCTGCTGCGGATCGAAATTGCCAGCTTGGAGATTTTCCGCATACTGCCGCACAACCGTTGTTCGCGCACGATCCAGCCGGTCGCTGGCCAGTTCAACGACTTCGTCCATCAATTGATTCAGATTGGTGGGTTTGCGTTCGGGATCGCGTGGCCGAGTCAGGTAACGCAAATCCATGACAATCGTTGATAAGTGTTCGGCGCCACGTTTAAGCCGAGCGGCGGTCTGCCTCAAATCTTCATCGCTGTCACTGAGCTGCATTTCCAACAGTTCGATATTCAGCTTGATTGCGCCAATTGGGTTGTACAGTTCGTGCGCCACTTGAGCCGTAATTTGCCCCACTGCGCTGAGCGTTCGATTCCGGCGCAACTCTTCACGAACGCGCTCTTCTTCCGTGACATCCACCAACACCACCACGCGCCCGCGAATTTCGCGATCAATTGTCAGCGGAGAAACATAAACGTCCAAGACACGAGTTTCCGGAGGAAAGCCCTGACTCTGGCGAGGCCCGCGCTTGGTCTTAAGCTCTATACGTTGCCGATGCGTTACAGTTTTATCAATACTTTCGTCCGGGTTATTCGACAACTGAAGCACACTGCGAATGTACAAGGCAATTTCCGGCAAATGAGCCAGTGCACCGCGATAATCCTGCAACAACAATTCCGAAGGCCTCAGGTGATACCGTTTGAAAAATGCCTGATTGACCGCCAACAGCTCTCCATTTTCAGCCATAACCAGAATGTCGTTTGACTGGCTGTCAAACACCGAGCGCGCAAAATCCTGAGCCGCCCGTGCCGAACCTATCGCTTGCCTCAGTTCCAGAATTCGACTGCGGATAATCATGAACACGATCACAGCTACCAATAATCCAAAAAGGAATGCAAACCAACGCACCTGGCTGACTTCTGCCGCGGCGGAAAGTTGTTTACGGGCTATTTGGGTCAAGAACTCATCACGGTCAGCATTGATTTCCTTGACCAAACGGGAGATGGCCTCATCAATTCGGCTGCGCACTTCCTTGAATTTTCCGAGATCGAATTTCGGTTCTCCCGATGAAGAATCTGGAGCAGAGCTTGCTGAACCGCCGTTGGCTTTCTCTAAATTCTTCTTTTCTTCCAAAGCCAATTTTTCGATGGAGCTCAAAAATTCCGGCACGGCGGCTTCAACGTCCCGCCAGGCAATTAACTCCGCCGGTCGAATCGTTTGCTGCTTTGTTCGATCCGCCCAAAATTTTTTTGCATCTTCAAACGCTTTGTCGAAATTTTGTCTTGCTTCATTTAACGTGAAGTCGAACGGTTTGATGGGTACGGGAAGAAGGCGTGTGGAGCGCACCAACTGAACTTGTGCAATCAGGTTGACCTCTTCTTCCTGGATTTTGCCCGCTTTTGTGAGTCGGTTCTGGTAATCTCTGGAAATGTCGTTTGCCAGATTGCTGATTGCCTGAAGTTCGTTCACGCTGCGCGACCCAATCAACCAAATCAGCGCCAGCAAAAATACGAATCCGATGGTTAACACTGAATTGATCAGCACTAACCTGGGTTGATCCGCATTTGATGGTCTTCGCTTCATGTTATTTAAGGACTAAGGTTTCCCAGCTGACTGCCGGTGATGGTTCCGCTTGAGTTGATACAGGCGCTGGTCGGCAATCTGAATCAGGTCAAAGGCACTGACAGCATCGGTTGGCAAGGAAGCAACGCCCCAACTGATTTTGACGTTGCGCAAAAACTCATCTTCGCTGCCCAAGACGGTTTGTTGGCTCTCGATTCGCTTCAACGCATTTTCAATCACTGCGCCCGCAGTTTCAGGACAAAGCGCGACAAATTCATCCCCGCCATAACGGAAAACCGGATCGCTCAATCGAAACGATGCCTGCAGCAATCGCGCCACATGGACCAGTACCCGATCACCCGCCTGATGTCCCTGGCGATCATTAACAGATTTGAAATCATCCACATCGAACATCACCACCGTCAGGTGACGGCCATAGCGCTTCGCGCGCGCAACTTCCTCACTCATGCGATCCTCAAACGCGGCGCGGTTCAGCAAGCCTGTCAACGAATCTCTCCGAGCTTGCTCCATCAGCGTTTGGAACCGCCGATCACAATAATCCTTCACATTCCGCTGAAAACATTCGTCCAGCGTTTTGTGCAGCGACGATTGCAATTCGACCAGTTCATCTTTGGTGATGCCTTCGGCATGGCGCTTCAAAACATTATCAACTGATTGCCGCAGAGAGCGCTCCGCAGCCTGAAGTTCTTCCAAACCGATTTTGCCGCCGTTGATGACAGAACGTTCAAGCCATTTGTTTGCTGAAAACAATAACCCCATTCGCTCTTGCTGCAAAATTTCGGAAAAAGAATTTGGCATCATTGACGGATTCCCAGAATGAACCGAACGAATTGAATTTTGTCCGGCTCGGTCATTATAGTCCGACCGCCGTAACCTGCGGCAACCACACAAACTTGGGAGACAGTTACGATGACCACAAGCTACGATGTCGCCGTTTTCGGCGCGGGAGTTTTCGGTACCTGGACGGCTCTTTGGCTGCAACGCGCGGGGCTGAAAGTTGCGTTGATGGATGCATACGGCGCAGCTCACAGCCGATCCAGTTCCGGCGGAGAATCTCGCATCATTCGCATGGGGTACGGCGCGGACGAAATTTACACGCGCTGGTCACATCGTTCGCTTGGGTTATGGAAACAGTTGTTTGCCGAAACCGGCAAGCCGGAGCTGTTTCAACCGACCGGCGTGCTGTGGATGGCGCGAGAAAACGATCCGTACAGTTTGGCGACGCTGGCCACGCTACAAACGGTCGGCATCAAGTTCGAGCAATTACGGCGGGATGAATTGAATCGGCGCTATCCGCAAATCAATTTCGGCGACATCAGTTGGGCGATTTACGAACCGGACAGCGGCGCTTTGTTGGCAAGACGAGCCGTCCAAACCGTCGCCGAAGAGTTTGCTCGCGGTGGCGATTTGCTGATCGAAGCCGCTTTGCAACCCACCGGTTCCGGCAAGCTCGGAACGGTAAAAACCGTTAGCGGCAACGAAATCAAAGCCGGAACTTTTGTCTTCGCTTGCGGCCCTTGGCTGCCCAAATTGTTTCCAGAACTCCTGGCCAATCGAATCCATCCGACGCGACAAGAGGTTTTCTTTTTCGGTTCGCCCGCTGGCGATTCACGATTCGCTTCGCCGCAAATGCCGACGTGGATTGATTTCGGCGGGGAATTTTACGGCTTGCCGGATTTGGAACATCGCGGATTCAAAGTCGCGCTGGATCGCCATGGTGCGGCAATTGACCCGGATTTGGCTGAACGAACCACGACGCCTGAAATCCTTCGCGAAGTCAGAAGTTTTTTGGCCGAGCGCTTTCCTGCGCTGAAAAACGCGCCGGTGATCGAAACGCGCGTTTGCCAATATGAAAACACTTCGAACGGAAACTTTCTGATTGATCGTCACCCGGATTTCGACAACGTCTGGCTGGTCGGCGGAGGTTCCGGCCACGGATTCAAACACGGTCCGGCTCTGGGCGAATACGTCGCAGCCAAAATCACCGAAGGCGACGATGTCGAACCACGCTTCAGTCTGGCGACGAAAGAAGCGGTGCGACAACGGTCAGTGTTTTGATCGTCGGAACTTTTCTTCGCGCGTATTTCGTATCTTCACAGCGTAGGAGGAAAGCAAAATGAAAAACCCTGGAACGTCAGCAGTCTTGAGCCTTTTCATTCCCGGCGTCGGCCAAATTTATAACGGGGCAATTTGGCGAGGCATTTTCTGGCTTATTATCACGCCCGGTTTCTGGATTGGCACCGGCGGTTTGCTTGGCTGGGTTTGCCATTTGATCGCGGCATGGACGGCTTACAATTACGCCAAAGTGCATCCGTATCGAATGCTTGAAGGGCGACTTCGATAGCTGGACGGTAAAACAATCAAGGCGCAATGAACAGCGATGGATTCAAGCTGTTCACTGCGCCTTCTGCTTTTTAGCTGACCTGAGACTTAGGGACAGACGCAGGTATTGTTGGTGATATTGCTATCGTTGATCATAAATACAGGAGCAATCGGGTTTGGTTTGAACCGGACGCTGCCTCGGTTTTGCGGAGCGATGATGCAGCGGTCAAGCGTCGCCGTCAGTTTGGCATCCTCTAACGTTACCAGACATATCGTTCGAGTGACTTTCGCTTTCCCCATCACAGTAAACCCGCTCGGCCCACATCGTATGAATTGATAGTCCCCGGTGAAGGAATTGAACCGCAGAATGTCGCCGTTCACGTCGTCCTGCATGCAGACATCAAAGACCGTCACTTTGAAACTGCAACTGACCGAATTCATCGCTGCGTCCGTGGCTGTAATTGTCACCGTCGTCGTGCCCAGCGGGAAGCTGGTGCCGGATGCTTTGGAGAATGTGACGCTGGTGGCACACGCCGCGTCAACGATCACGGGCGGCGGATAATTGACGACGACGCTGGTGGTTCCCGGACTAGGCGTGATCGCAATCACATCCGCCGGACAAGTGATTGACTGAAGCTGCCTGGCCAACCCGGAAACCGCCACCATCTGTGATCCCATATCGGGGTCGTTGCTGGTTACGGTCAGGTTGGTGGATTTGAGTCCCGTGCTGGTCGGCGTGAAATTCACCTGGAAGCTGAAGGACGCGCCGCAGGAAATTGTTTTTGGAAAGCCTCCGACCGGCGCGGCAACGGCAAATTGCGGGTTTCCTGAACTGATCGAAGTGATCGTCAAATCCGCTCCGCCGTTGTTGGTAATCATCATGTTCTGAGTGCTGCTGGTGCCGACACAAGTGTCACTGAACGCCAGGCTGGCTGGCGCTTGAATGTTCGGATCAAGCGTTACACGGAAAAAGATCGGATCGTGATTGGCAAAAGGACGACCGAACGGAACGCCATTGCCTGTGAAGACTCCGAAAAAGGTGTTGCCGACAGCTTTCAATTGCTGGTAATCACCCAACACACGTTGCCGCGAATTGCCGTTGTCTGTCGCGACTGACAGGAAAGTAGACAGAACGCGATCAGTAAACGTCACACCTTGATCCATGCTCATTGCCAGATGCGCCGTAAACACCGGAAAGCCACTCATCCCCGTCCCGTCAAAAGTCGTGTACAGCACACCGACAACACCATTGGTTGTCACAGCTACGGAAGGCAGCGCGGCTTGCACCTGACCAGTGACGAAGTTTTCCGCGCCAATGTTCAGACCACCTGATCCGTTATCAGTTAGTCGTCTGATGCTTAACCGATTATTTCCCGTTCCCGAATCACGATTGCCGTACGCGTAATAGACGTCTCCGTTGGTGGGGTCTACTGCGGCGTGATCCACTCCGCCCAGCAAGGCGTTGACCGTCCCGAATTTCGCCGTCGGTTGCGTGCTATCTGCCGTTGCGACGGCAATGCCGCCCGCCATTCCGTTCAACGTCCAGGTATTGCCGCCATCCGTCGAACGATTGAGCATAAAGTTGATGTTTTTCGACCCGCCAGCTCCGGCAGCGTTAAAGCGTTGGAACAGGCTGTAAACAGTTCCATTGCGCGGATCAACGGCCAGCCTGTGGCCCGGATTGATCGAACCGGTTGAAGTGCCAGACTGATTGTCCGGAGTAAAACTGGGCGGGTTTGAATTATGACCGACAGAAACTTGCATATCCGGCCCGCCGCTGAAATCGTCGTAAGCCACATAAACATCATCCTGATCCGCCGCCAAATTGTTGCGCGTGACCTGCAACCAGGGCTGATCCGTATTGCCTGCACCGGTCAAATTCGTCGCTTGCGTCACTCCGCCCATCAGCAACCAGCCCCAGGAAAGCGCATTGGCCGGATTGGTCGTTGTGCCAGTGAACACGTTGAGAGTGCCTGTGCCACCGATCAGAAACGTGACTGAAAGACGGTTGCCACGCCCGTAATCAACAACTTGATCACAGGGACAGCCTGCGGCGGCGATGCCCGGAGGCGAAGGTATCGAAAATTGTTTGGTCCAGGTTGCGCCCGCGTTCGTGGAATGCCACAAGGGGGAATTGGCTCCCCAACCTCCGGAAAACGCCGTAATCACGACTTCGTTTGGGTTGAGCGGATTCACGGCAATGGTCGGTTCCGTGTCGCCGAAGGTGTCGTTGGCGTTAAGCGTCGGATCGGTATTGCTGACCACGACATCGCGCACGAAAAGAGGCGTGGTAGAAAGACATAAAGCCGCCGCCGAGGATTCCAGTTGGCGTATCTGGGTGCGCCGAATGCCCGGCGGTCGCGGAGTCGGTGTCGGTGTCGGTGTGGAAACAACGACGGGATTCTTATCTTCGGGAATGGCTGGCCTCGTATACGGGGTCAGGTCAGGTGGAAAACTGATGGTTGATTCCTGTGTTTGCGCGGTGACCTGTTGCGGCTTAAACCTAAGCGGCAACAGCAGTGCGCAAATCAGTGTGAGTGTAAAAACAACGAACAAACTGTAGCGAAACGGTTTCATGGATTTTCTCCTTTGGTAGGTTGACCGTTTGAGCGCTCACGTTCCGTCAAGCTGGATTAGGCAGTGGCGACAGGTGGAAAGAGGCTTAGCCAGAGTCGAATGAAACCCAGCGGCGCGCAAGCGTGGTGTGTCGGCTTGCTGTCAGGGAAGAGAGACAGCGAATGACGCTCTTTGAGAAAGAGCCTATTTTTTCTCGTTGTGGTTGAAACCACCTATGCTCTATCGGCTGATCCGTTATTGGACGGGCGGATTATAGCACCGGGGCTGAGGAGGGCAATTTGTTTCTTCGAATTGGCCAATTAATGGCTGTGTGGATGCGATCAACTCGCATCCACACAAAAATCCTCCTAGTTCGTCTTGCCAAGAATCACGGTCGGAGCATTGTGTTTCTTCATCGGGTCATTCACCTTCGGCAATTGTTCGCGAATGAATTTTTCAGCGTCAGCAATCTGAGTTTGAAACTCCGGTTGAATCTCGCTGAAGAATTCTTTCTGCGCTTTGGTTGGAGCAGCGTTGACTCCCTGAATCGTGCCGAACAGTGAAGCCAGCTTGTCACTGATCAGTGGCTTGCCGCCTTGCAACCCGCCCTCGGAATCTCCGCCTGCGCGACTGGCCAGCTTATTGATTTCGCCGTCAATTTGCTTGATCGAATCGGCAATGGCCGTGGTCAGTTCTTTGGGAGCGTCGGGCATTTGCGCTTTCACCGTGCGTTCGATTTGCTGCAACTGCTCTTTCGCATTGTCCAACGTCCGCAAGGTCACGTTCACCTTGGACATCATGTCTTGCAGCTTCATGGACATGTCGAACTGTTCCTGCAACTCTGCCGCAGTCACCTTCACTGTTGGGTCAACGCCGATCTGCACTTTCTTTTCCTGGGATTTGTCGCCGATGACCAGCTTGACGGTGTACGTGCCCGGCATGACTTCGGGGCCACGTGAACGGAATCCGAACCCGCCAGCCTGCTCCAACTGTTCCGGCGTCAATTGGCGGCGTTGCGTGGCGCCTTCCATCGCCAAATCCCACGCGGCGCGATTGAAGCCTTTTTCTTTGGAAAGGTTGGTGACTTCGCGAATGACTTTGCCAGTGGCATCCAGAATTTGCAGCTTGGCGGTCGTTTTGGCGTCGAGCTTGTCTTTGAGGAAATACGTGATGATCGCTCCACGCGGAGGATTCGGTCCGGCAAACGGTTTATCGCCGATGCCATACCGCGTAAAGCGCGTGGTGTACCGAATCGCCGGACGCACATCAAACAGCGTGGCGTCTTTGCCCGCAATATCCGCGTTCATCTGTTGAATCGCCGTGGCGTCGTCCAGAATCCAAAATCCTCGACCGTGCGTGGCCAGAATCAAATCGTTCTCGCGCGGATGCACAAAGATGTCGTGAACGGCGACGTGCGGCAGGTTTTTCATGCCCAACTCAATCCAGGTTTTGCCGCCGTCGTAAGTTCCATACAATCCAAGTTCGGTCCCGGCGTATAACAACCCTGTGTTTTTCGGGTCTTCTTTCAACGCGTGCACATACGCCTGCGCCGGCAAATTGCCCGTGATGTTCGTGAAGCTTTTGCCGCCATCGGTGGTTTTGAACACATACGGTTTGTAATCGTCCAGCATGTGCCGATCAAACGAAACATAAGCCACTTCAGCACCGGTGATGGACGGTTCAACGTGCGACACTGCCGACAGCGCGCCAAGTCCCGGAACATTTTTAGTCACGTTCGCCCAGTTTTTGCCTCCGTCGGTCGTCACCTGCAAATTGCCGTCGTCGGTTCCCGCCCAGATGAGACCAGCTTTGGCAGGGGATTCATTCACGCTGATGATCGTGCAGTGATATTCCGCCGTGGAATTTTCGTTGGACACCGGCCCACCAGCATCTTTGAGTTTTGCCGGATCGTTGGTCGTCAAATCTCCACTGATCTTGTCCCACGTCTTGCCGAAATCCGTGGATTTGAACAACACGTTGGCGCCCATATAAATCGTCGTTTTGTTGTGGGGCGAAAACACCAACGGAGTATTCCAGTTGAACCGATACTTTTGATTTTCCGCTGCGCCGCGTCCACCGCCCGCGTAAGCGCGCAACGATTGCTGTTCGCGGGTTCGCATATCGGTGTTGGTGATATTTCCGCCTTGGGAAAGCGACAGATAAATTTCCGGATCGTCGGGGTGATTCAGCACTTTGAACCCGTCGCCGAATGCCGTCATTCGCCAATCGTCATTCAAAATTCCGGCAGGTTCGCGCGTGCGCGAAGGGCCGGTCCAACTGCCGTTGTCCTGCATTCCGCCCATCACGTTGTAAAACGGTTGCCGATTGTCGGCATACACGTGATAGGGCTGAGCCAATGGCAAGTTGTTGACGTATTCCCAGGATTCACCCTGATCGGTGGAAACGGCCACGCCGCCATCGTTGGCAACCCACATGCGTTTCGAGTTCTGCGGATCAATCCACATGGCGTGGTAATCAATGTGAATTTGCGGTGCGATGGTTCGATAAGTCCGTCCGCCATCAATCGAAACAAACAACGGTGAGGAAACGGCATACACGCGATTTTCGTTTTGCGGGTCCACACGCACGTCGGTGTAATAAAACCCTCGACCGACAATGTTGGACTGGCGGTACACATTGCGGAAGGTGTCGCCTTTGTCATCCGAACGGAACATCGCGCCTTCTTTGGTTTCAGCGATGACGTACACGACGTTGGGATTGTTCGGCGCGCACCGAACGCCAATGCGTCCGATCAGTTTGGGCAAGCCGTTGGTCAGCTTTGCCCAGGTGCGTCCGCCGTCAATCGAACGGAACACGCCGCCTTTTTCGCTGCCGCTGGTGAACGTCCACGGTTTGCGTTCAAAGCGCCAGACGCCCGCATACAGAATGTTCGGATTTTGCGGATCAATGTCCAGATCCGAAATGCCGTGTTCGGCATCCACAAACAATGTTTTTGTCCAGGTTTTGCCGCC
>DAOMFR010000088.1:18900-29338 GCA_035429885.1 Blastocatellia bacterium | reverse complement strand
TCTTTCATGCCGTTGGCGACCAGGAAGTTCAGGCCGGATTCGCGCAGGACGCGTTGGCCTTCTTCGACGTTGGTGCCTTCCAGGCGAACGACGATGGGAATTTTGACGCCCAGATTGCGGGCCGCTTCGACGACGCCGCGCGCGACCATATCGCAACGCACAATGCCGCCGAAGATGTTCACCAGCACAGCTTTGACATTTTCATCGGCCAGCAAAATGCGAAATGCATTTTCGACGCGTTCCTGTGAAGCTCCGCCGCCAACGTCCAGGAAGTTTGCCGGTTCGCCGCCCGTCAGTTTGATGATGTCCATCGTCGCCATCGCCAAACCTGCGCCGTTGACCATGCAAGCGATGTTGCCATCGAGTTTGATGTAGTTCAGATCAAATTTTGAAGCTTCGATTTCCAGCGGAGCTTCTTCGTTTAAGTCGCGCAGGCTTTCAAATTCTTTGTGGCGAAACAGCGCGTTGTCGTCGAAATTGACCTTGGCGTCGAGCGCGTAAAGCTCTCCGTCTTCGGTCAACAGGAACGGATTGATTTCCAGTAGAGAAGCGTCGAGTTCGACGAATGATCGGTAAAGCGCCAGCAAAAATTTAGTGGCTTTGCCGATCAGTTCAGAAGGAAGTCCCAAGCCGAAAGCGAGTTTGCGGGCTTGAAACGCTTGCATGCCGACCGCAGGGTCAATGTGTTCCTTCAAAATCTTTTCGGGTGTTTTGGCTGCAACTTCTTCAATATCCATGCCGCCCGCAACGGAAGCCATAAAAACCAATTTCGACTCGGCCCGATCCAACAGCATTCCCAGATAAAATTCCTGTTTGATCTTCAACCCTTCTTCGATCAGCAAGGTGTGAACCGTGCGGCCTTCGGGGCCAGTTTGATGTGTGACCAGATTCATCCCCAAAATCTGGGTGGCTAAATTCGTTACATCTTCAGTGGTCCGGGCGAGCTTAACGCCACCACCTTTGCCTCGTCCGCCCGCGTGAATCTGAGCTTTGACAACGACGGGCAAGCCCAATTCTTTGGCTGCCGCTTCGGCTTCTGCGACGGTGTGCGCAACGAAACCGCGCGGCACTTTGACATCAAACCGGCGTAGCAATTCCTTGCCTTGATACTCGTGAATCTTCATGAATGCCTCGATGATTTTGATAGGTCTTGGTGAAATGAGCGCAGAGTGTAAAAGTCGGTTTCTCAAAAGGCAAGCTGAAGACCTATCACAAAAATGCCCGGTTGCTTTTGAGAAATGGGCAAGCTGTATTAAGTTATGGGCAGATGTGATCAGGTCGGCTGCGGCCAAGGCTGCAAGCTTGATCTTCAAACTTTTGCCAGAAGGACATCGAAGGAAAAATCTGTAATGAAACGCTACTTACCGTTTGCCATTATCGCCTTGGTTTTTGCAGGCGCAGTTGCTGCTGGGGCTTTTATGTATCGCTCCACCCATCCCACACCGTCGGCCACCCCGGCTTTGACACCAACTCCAGTTGCCAGTCAGGTGGCCTTGCCTTCACCGGAAAATTACAAAGGCCAGGTTGTCATTGAAGAATATGGCGATTACCAATGTCCGCCTTGTGGAGCATTGCATCCCGACTTGAAAAAACTGAAAGGCGAGTATGGCGACAAAGTCAAATTCGTTTTTCATCACTTCCCGCTAACTCGAATTCATCAGCATGCAGCGATTGCTGCTTTTGCTGCTGTCGCCGCCGGCCAGCAAGGGAAGTTTTGGGAAATGCACAATCTATTATACGAGAGTCAGGAAGTTTGGCGTGAAACCGATAACTTGGCGCCCATCCTGGTGAATTTCGCCAAACAGTTGGGGTTGAACCTGGAGCAATTCGAGAAGGACATCAACGACACCAAAGTCAAATCCATCGTGCTAACGGATGTTCAACGCGGCGAAGCCATGGGAGTGACCGGAACGCCGACCTTGTTCATCAACGGGAAGGTGGTTGAAAGTGACAACATGACGATGGATTACCTGCACAAAGAGATCAACAAACTGATTCAGGCAAAATCTTGATTGGGTCGTACGTTGATTCGATCAGGCTTATTGTTGGGCCGGGGAAGTCGCTGGCAACTGTTGAAGGCGTCTTCCCCAAAAGGCTGTCATCGTCAGCAGCAGCGTCATTGACGCTGAAAGCAAGCAAAATTCGCAGAAGGCATGCAGCACAAAGGCTTGCAGATAAAACAGCCAACACGCAGTTAAGATCATCGGCACGACCAAAATCACCAACCAGGTTCGCGATTGTCTGGAGCCGAAAACTGCCAGTGTCGCCAGGCTGAACGCAGCAAAATACGCCATTGCACCAAACGATGCGGTTGGCATCCCGGAGATGGTTGCGTAAGAACTGCTGAGTACTTTTGAACAGCCGCCAGTGACGGTGCATTTGACGCTTTTGCCGCTTATATGCTGCACCGTCAGGTAAATTGAATCCATTAAACCAATCAGGGAAAACAGCATCGCCAAGCTGTAAATCAGAACCGGGCGACGCCAGATTGAAGTTGTTGAATTGTCCATATATTCCATAGGAGTCAGTGTGAAACACAAAACCTTTGCGCAAATTTTGATCGCTGCTTTTCTTCTTTCAGCACTCCATCTTTTGCAAAGCAGTCAAGCGCAGGAGAGCCAGTCGCCCAAAGCTTTCATTGATTCAACAGGGCCTGGTTGGCGAACACTGGGTGAGCAAGACTTTGCTCAGGTCAATGGTTATCCCGACACGTGGTCGTGGAAAGACGGATTGTTGACCTGCACGGGTAAGCCCATTGGTGTGATGCGCACCAAGCAAAAATTCACCAACTTTGAATACACGCTGGAATGGCGACATCTGCGCTCAGCGGGGAATTCCGGCACGTTCGTTTGGGTTCCTGACGAAGCTTTGACGGACTTGAAGCCCGATAGCCTGCCGAAATGGGGCATCGAAGTTCAAATCCTCGACCACGGTTACAAAGAGCAGTATGAAAAATCTTCAGGCAAAAAGGGCGACTGGTTCACGACCAACGGCGACATTTTTGCCGTTGGTAATTCCAAGCTCAAGCCATTTCCACCGTTGTCGCCGAATGGATCGCGTAGCTTCCCACGCAAGAATCTGAGCAAAGGCGTTGGCGAGTGGAATCATTATTACGTTCGCGCCATCAACGGAGAAATCCGGTTGTGGGTGAACGGCGAAGAAGTTTCCGGTGGCAATGGCGCAGAACCCAAAACTGGATATCTGTGCATGGAATCTGAAGGTTCGCCCATCGAGTTCAGAAACATTCGCGTTCGCGAACTGCCGTAGCGACAAATAAATTGTAGCGCAGGATTTCTAACCTGCGCCGGGCTGGCAAAAGCTTTTGGTTCCGACGAAAAGGCTCAAACAAAGCGGGCGCAGCTTGGAAAAACTGCGCTACCTATTTTTGAGATAGTTTTTCAGCAACATCGCGCTGTTGCGCTCTTCATCGCTGGCAGCGTAAATGAAAGTGACAGTCTTGCCTTTGGCTTTTCGCTTCAAGTTGTTCACCAACTCCTGATTTTGATCCAGTTCTTTTCGGTATCGCTCTTGAAACTCTTCCCATTTGGCCGGATCGTGTTGGAACCACTTTCGTAATTCTTGGCTGGGAGCAATCTCTTTCAGCCATTCATCCACTCTAGCTTTTTCCTTGCTAATCCCTCTAGGCCATAGTCGCTCGACAAGAATCCTGATGCCGTCGTCAGCGCTGGGAGGCTCATAAACGCGTTTCAACTTGATCATTCTCCGATCCTCAAGCGTTAAGCGTTCGCAAAATCTGTTCGTGGAGTTGTTTATTGGTCGCCAATCCTTGCCCATTAGCCAGATCAATTTTGCCGCTGAGGTCTGTGAAGACCCCGCCCGCGCCTTGCAGGATCGGAACTAACGGAGCGACATCGTGATATTTCAACTGGCCAGGCTCGATCATCAAATCCGCCAAGCCGGTTGCCACCAGATAATAGCCGTAACAATCTCCAAAGCCTCTGACGAGCCGAACCTGTTTCGCCAGCCGCTGCAATTTTTCGCCATGTTTTTCTGAATAGAGTTCGCGCGGATTGGTCAAGATCATGGTCGCGTCGGAAAGCTCTGTGGTGTTCGACACTGAGCACGGTTTGCCATTTAGAAAGGTGCCGGTTTCTGCCGAGCCAATCAGCCAGTGTTCTTGAATCGGAAAGTAAATCGAACCGAGCACCGGCACGCCTTCGCGTTCCAGCGCGATCATCACGCCGAACAGCGGCGTTCGCAGAACGAAGGATTTCGTGCCGTCAATCGGATCGAGAATCCAGCGATGCGAGCCAGATTTTTTCGTTTCGCCAAACTCCTCGCCCAGGATTGAATGAGCCGGGAATTGTTTTTCCAGCGACTGGCGCAGGAACAATTCAATTTCACGGTCTGCTTTGGTGACAGGTGAATCGTCAGATTTGCGCTCAAATTCGACCTGCGAATTGTAATGGCGGCGGGCAATTGCACCCGCTTTCAAACTCAATTCATTCAGGATCGGGAAATACGATTGTAGGTTTTCCATAACGAGAAGGATTGTAACTTGCCACGGACTATTTGTTGATTCGGCCTCGGCAGGTTGGGGCGCCACAGCGACAACGTTTTTCGTCATCGTGCCAGGATTCCTCGTAATCCAACACAATTTCTTCGCCGGGGTCGATGTCGCGCAAGGCAAAGAAAATCAGATGCCCTTTGACCGCTGACAATCGGCAATTTCCTTCGCAGGAATGGTTGATGAATTGCGTCGCGTTGCCGCCGACGGAACCGTCAATGGACCAATAAGAATCCAATCCGCAAATGCGTATGCGTCGCAAGCCTCGCAACCGTCGAGCCGTCTCAACTCGCGAAATCCGCTCACCGACGAATTCGGCGATCTTGCGGCCTTTCTTGAATGATTGCGTGGCAAAACAGCCTTTGCCGTCAATCGTAGAGGGCTTCACTTCAAGGCCGTCAACCGGCAAAACTTTATTTTTCATAGGTTGTAGGTTCTGGGTGATAGGTGACAGGTGATGGCTGTGAGCTTTAATAACCTCAACCTATCACCTGCAACCTGTCGCCTAAAAATATCGGTAATGTCCGATGATCTTCCATTGAAACAGCACGTCTTCCAGCCGAGCGCCTGCGCCAATGTTATGAACAACAGCGTAGCGTTCAACGCCTTCGACTTTGATCTTGCTGACCAAGCCGATGTGCGTCAGTCCGCCATCCAATTCCCACGCCACAACATCGCCCGGTTGGTAATCACTGTTCTCTTTTGTGATGGCCAGCTCTTTGCCTTTGCGATTGAACCAGGTCATCAGATTCGGTACACGGCGGTGGTCAATATTCTTGTCGGGCTTTTTGGATTTCCACTTGTTCGGGTATTTGGCGAAGCTGCGGGTCATGTCTTCATGCAGTTCTTTTTGCAGGTCAAGCCCTGTGCTGCGAAAGGCTCGAACGACGACATCGGCACACACGCCGGTTTCTTTGGGAACATCGCCGTTCGGGTAATCGAGTTTGACGTAGGAGGCATCGTAGCCAGTTGTGTACGTCGTTTGTTCAATCGCGGAAGCGTTTAGTTTTTCCAATGGCGTTGCATCAGCTTTGACCTGAATCGCAGCTTGTAAGTCACGATTGGGCAATTCGATGGCTCGGCTGGAAATGCCAGGGGCCTGGCAATTTGTCAGCACGCAAAGCAGGGCGACCATTATCAGCAAACGAGTTACTCCATTCGATTCCTGTTTTTTCATGCGTGAACTTTGAACACGGGCGGGCGGAAACGCCCGTGCTTTAGTTAGCTATCAATTGCCGCCAGCATGTCTTCGTCAGTTTTATATTTGAAAAACTCTACGCCGAGTTCCTGCGATTTGTCGCGTTCGACGCTTTCCAGTTTCTGCACGTCGACGTAATCAATTGTTCTGACGCCTCGTTCAGCCAGAAGTTGTCGGAACTTAGTCAGCCGCTCTTCCCAGCCCTCCGCCGTATCGGCTTCGGCTTTGGTCAAGTAGCGATTGACGACGGCCATGCCGCGTTCGCCATCCTGTTTGGCTTTGCCGACGACGCCGTCTGAAGCTTGCCGCGACCATCCGATGACGAACAATCCGTCGCAGACTTGGCCAGTGGCAGGATCGAAAACTTGATAGGCTTCGTCGCCGGGGTTTTCAGTGTCTGGGTTTGGGTTGCGAACGTATTCTGTACCGGAGCAGGGAAGCCCCAAAGTTTCATCAACGCGGTCGCCGATAGCGAACACGACGGAATCGCATTCGAGGTCGAAATACGTTCCGAGCCCTTTGGCCGAAAGCGATTCGCCGCGCTGAACCAGTTGAGTATCTTCCACTCGCAAGGCTTTGACGCGTCCGTTTTCAACGACAACTTCCGTTGGGGAACTGAGAAATCGGAAATTCATTTTGCTGGGGCTTTCGCCTTCTTTAGCTTTTGTGCCGCAATGTTTGGTCAAGTCTTTACGGATCGTCGCCAGATCTTCGCCGACAGCTTCCAGTCTGGGACGCACTCGTTCTAGCTCAGCGTCAAACTCCGCCAAATCCATGTTGGCGGCGACGGCCTGGATTTCGACATCCGTGTACGCCCGCTGAGCCGGGCCGCGTCGAGCCACGGCGATGACTTCTTTGACTTTCTTTTCGTGAACCAGCCAGTGAGCAATGTCCACCATCACGTTGCCGACGCCGATAATGGCGACGCGGTCTCCCATCTGAAAATCCCGCTTGGTGAATTCCGGCAAGCCATTGAAGTGGT
This sequence comes from Blastocatellia bacterium, assembly GCA_035429885.1. GTDB lineage: Bacteria > Acidobacteriota > Blastocatellia > RBC074 > RBC074 > RBC074. The sequence goes on along the minus strand of DAOMFR010000088.1, from coordinate 22,630 downwards.
AGACCAAATCCTTGGCGTGGTAAACACCAATGGCGTTGTCGCCCGGAATGCCCAGAGCTTTTGTTCCTTGTGCTCCGGCGGCAACGACGACTGCCGATGGCTTCAATAACTCTTTTACTTCTTCCAATGTCAAATCGGCTTGCTGGCCGACTTTGACGTGGCCGACATAATGAATGTGAGGATCGGCCAGAATCTGGCGGAATTGTTTTCGAACGCCTTCTTTCAATTTGTGTTTGTTGAAGTAAATTCCGTATTCGACCAAACCGCCGGGTTTGATGTCACGATTTAGGATGATGACTTCGTGACCGGCTTCGGCCAGTTTGCGCACGCCGTAAACTCCTGCCGGGCCTGCGCCGATGACGACTACAAGTTGATTGGTAGGATTGCTCATAATGTTAGTTCGGTTAAAAAATTTCGACGGCTTTACAGGACGTGGCGGATAAAAGATCGACCGGGTCCTCCTGTTTGATCCGGTCAATTCTGAGTTTTGCTAGGCCGCAGTTTTAGTAGCCTGCGGCATGGACGTTTTCTGTCTAACGAACTCGGCGATTTCGCCAAGCACGGCTTTTGATTCGGGAATTCCAAGCGCTACAAAGATCGGCCAGACATGTGGCAGTTTGCTCCAAACGTGAAGATCAACTTTGACGCCATGCTGTCTGGCTCGTTCGGCCAGCCGCCTGGAATCGTCCAGCAGAACTTCTGTGTCACTGACGTAAATCAATAGTGGGGGCAACCCGGTCAAGTCGCCGTACAAAGGCGAAACCAACGGGTCTGTCGGCGAAGCTTCTCCATAATACAGCTCCGCCAATTTGCCAACGAGTTTGCCGGACAGCATGGGATCAACAGGGTCATTCGTCACTATCGAATCGCCGGTGGCAGCCAAATCCGTCCATGGCGACAGCAGAAAGGCTGCCGCTGGCATTGGCAAGCCGCGTTCGCGAATTGCGATTAAAGTGGCTACGACCAATCCACCGCCAGCCGAATCACCGCCAATGACGATTTGATTGGGGGATTGGACTTTTTCCAGCAGTGCGCGATACCCGCTGACAGCGTCTTCCACCGCCGCAGGGAATTTGTTTTCCGGAGCCAGCCTGTAATCGAGGGCCAGCACTCTGGCTTGTGCTGCAAGCGAGAGATTGGCCGTAAATCCGCGATGCGTTTTGGGCGAACACGCGACGTACCCTCCGCCGTGCAGGTAATAAATCGTTCGCTCTGTGACTCCGCACTCAACCCATTCGCCATGAACTCCCCAATCCGTGACCGGTTGGATATAAACATCGGCGGGGAGTTTGGGGCGGAAAAAATCCGGAGGCTCAAACAGTTTACGAACCAGCTTTGCGCCCTCTGCTTCATTGGCGACCTGCTTATTCGAGCCGCGTTTAACCAACAACCGTGAAATGGTGGAAAACAGTCGCGCTTGCCAACTTGGCATGGATGAATTCTCCAAACGTTATTGAACTAATTTTTCCAGCAGCTTTCCCAGAAAGCTCCAGTATTTGATCGGCATCAGCCGTTGAACTTTATCAATCATCCAGGCATCGGAACCGATCAGTATTTTTTCCTGATTCTTTATCACGCCGCGCACGATCACATCTGCGGCGGTTTCGGGCAAAGTTCTGGCGACTTTGTCGAAAACTTCAACCTCTTGTTCGACTATCGTCAGGTCAACTCCGGCTCCGGCGCGCGCATTACGCGCAATGTTGGTGCGTATGCCGCCAGGATGGACGGCAGTGATGGAAATATTGCTGCCTTTCAATTCGTGGCGCAACGATTCGGTAAATCCGCGCACGGCGAATTTGCTGGTCACATAAGCCGACTGGCCTGGAGGAGCGATGATGCCAAACACGGAAGAGATGTTGACGATGTGACCTTGCGATTGCTGGCGCAAGATCGGCAAAAACAGCTTGGTGCCGTAAATCACTCCCCAAAGATTGATGCCCAGCAACCATTCAAAGTCTTCAATAGCCAATTCTTCTACGGTGCCGCCCAACGCGACTCCAGCGTTGTTGATGATCAAGTGCGCTCGGCCATGTTCGGCGATGACTTCACTGACGAAGCCTTGCATACGCTCGCGGTCAGAGACATCAACAATATGCGTGGAGATTTTAACGCCGGGTTTTGTCGCCAGCCGTGCCGTTTCTTTCAATTCGGCTTCATTCACGTCACAGATGGCAAGCTGTGCTCCTTCGGCAGCCAGCCGAACAGCCAGCGCCCGCCCGATGCCGGAAGCTGCGCCAGTGACTACTGCAACTGTAGTGCTGTCAATTCTCATCAGTTAACCTGCAAGTCCAGAATTCGCCTTTCAGCAAAAATAAGATGATCGCCTGGATGTTGAGTTGAATGTTTGCGCGAGAGACGGCGCGGTTGGTGGAACCGCTTCGGAGAAATGGATTTCAGTGGCAGGTAATGGGCAGGACGCCAATTCGTGACGGCGGGATTGTCGGTCCGCGCCTGCTCAGAAACGATTCCATGCTGCTTCAATCCTTTGGCAATGAATGCCCTAATCAATTCTAGGCCAATGAATGCGGCCAACCGCGAACAGTGCTGCATTAAGAAAAAACCCCTAACTAAAATTATGAATGCGTTCAGCGAATGTATTGAAACTGCAAAACGGAATGTACTCTCAAGGCGCGTTGGCCGCAATGTTTCAGCGGCAATTTGTTTGGGAACCTAAATCGTTGATTCAGAGTCTATGGTCGTGAACTTTCAATCGGTGCGCGTGAATCGGCTGTGCGCGTATCCATTCACCAAAACAACTCAAACTATTCGGAGGTGATTTTATGGATCCGTTCGTTCGGTTGGTCCTGACGGAATGCTACGCGAATTTATCAGACCTGATTGGTTCTATGGCTTTTGCCATGCAAGGCGGTAATCCATCGTCGCTGCCATCGTCGCCAATAGAATTGATTCGGGTGATGAGCTGGTACGGCATTGCTGTCATGGTGGTATTGTTAATTATGTCCATTTACTCGATTGCCGTGATGCTGGAACGCTATCTGACGTTTAATGCTGCCGCCAAACAATCCCGCGAATTTGCGCCACGCGTGGCTGAAATGCTGCGTTCGTCACATATCGAAGAAGCGATCAAGCTTTCACATCTTTACCGCCGCAGCCATTTGGCCGTGGTGGTCAATTCTGGGTTGCAGGAACTGGTTTCGCAGCGAGGAGGAAATGCGGACCGGCAGATGCGAAAGGCCAAACGCGCATTGCGCCGAGCCGCAGCTATGAAAAGCGCAGATTTGCAGCGAGGTCTTTCCGCGTTGGCGACCATTGGGTCCACCGCGCCGTTCGTCGGATTGTTTGGAACGGTCATCGGCATCATTGACGCTTTTCACAAAATGAACAGCGAACAAAGCGCCGGGTTCAGCACCGTCGCCGGAGGAATTTCCGAAGCTCTAATTGCGACAGCTTTCGGGCTGATGGTCGCAATTCCAGCGGTATGGATGTTCAACTACTTCACCAGTCGCGTTGGCCGCTTCGCCGTTGAGATGCATAACTCGGCGGATGAACTGGTTGATTTCTTTCTGCAACAAAAAGAAGAAGGCTGAATGATGGATGGGCATTAGGGCACGCGAAGCCGCAAAGAGCCGTTATCGTTCTTTGGCGGCTTCGCAGCTCGGCACGAATTGTTTACTTCCAATTCCCCTCAGGTTATTTCTTCATCTCCGCCATCCAATTGACGACGATGTTGATTTGCGTAGCGGCAGAGTCTTCCAATTTTGTGATGACC
>DAOMFR010000088.1:6757-18800 GCA_035429885.1 Blastocatellia bacterium | reverse complement strand
TTTGTTCTTCCCCGGTTCCGAGTCGTAAAAAGGCTTATGTCACCTGAACAAGTTGATCTGCTGCCGAGCGAGGAGCTTTACTCTCGGTCAAACGGAGATAAACCTTACCGGATGGGGTTTCGGGATTAGCCAACAGATTCCCTGCGGAACGCGGTCAGCGTCTTCAAGGAGGAAGCACTTATCTGCGGGTGAATGATTGAAATTGGCTCGTCTTATTCGCTGCGGTTGAGGCAGTTGACCTTAACAATATTCCCAAACACATCTAGTATGAACTGATCACACATAGTGTCAGCAACGCTCGAGTTTCGGGCGCGCTGGCGCAATTTCTAAGAGAACATCGCGCATTTTACCGAGGTCGTTTCGCTCGAAAGAATCGCGTCAAATTGAATTTGAGGATTCGCATGAAAAAAGCATCAACAAAGTTGAAATTTTGGGGTTTATTTTTATTCGTTATGACTTGCAGCCTTTCCTTGAAGGGCAGCGCGGTTGCTTACGATGGCCCGGATACAGGTGGCCTTTATCCCAATGTAGTTTCTGTCAGGGGACTGTTTTTTAATCCGAACGGAACTCCACAATGGACCGCAAGTGGAAGCTGTTCAGGAAGCCTGCTTCACATGGATCGAAATAAAGTCGTGATTCTGACAGCGGCGCATTGCACAGACCTTTGGATAGAGCGTATGGCGACTGGGGGCCAGCATTCCGTTGGCGTTTCATTCGATCTGGATAACCAGGCCGGCGGCAATTTGTCTGATGGGACAAATTATGTCCGAGGGGGGATTCCGATCAGCCTGCCCGCCAAGGATGCTCCGTTCGAGAAGCTCGACTATGGAATGGTTGTTTTCCCCAGAAATGCTACGAATTCACGGGGGGAAACGATTGTTAGTCGTTGGGGCAGAATTCCTGGCGCATTGACACCTGTACAAATTGCTCCTGACACGCAATACGTTTCAAACCTGATTGCCAGTGTGCCCAACCCGCAAAACAACCTGAGCTTTACCGCTGTTGGGTATGGGATTGGAGCTATGCTTCCGGGCGGGGGACATGACTTATCCACCTTTCTCATCCGTCACATTGCAACCAATTTGACGTATAACGCCTTAAACCCAGGGAATGACACGTTGCGCCTTTCCATGAACGCGAACAAAGATGAAGGATTTACCTGCAATGGAGATTCGGGCGGCCCTATTTTTTATTGGGATAACGCTTTGGGTTTGGTGCAAATGTCCATCGTTTCAGGTGGTGACGCGCCTTGCAGAGCGACGAACACTGGCCCGGGGTTTGGAAAGCAGGAAGCGTTTGACTTCATCAATTGCGGTCGAGCTTCCGGTAGCGCTTCGGGTGTAGTGACTTGTGTCAATAATTTATTTGGACGTTAATCGCCCCATTCAGCATTAAGCCGAATTTCTCAACAGCAAACTCCTTCGTCAGTCCATGTCGTTGAGATTTCGGCTTTAGCGTCGCCCGCAAACGGGTGTCAGTCTGTAACGGGGAAAAGGCCGGACATTGCGCCGGTCTTTTTAGTTGCGGTTGGGTCGGAAGGCAGCCGCCCATTCAATAGCTCTGACACTCAAACAGCCGACTGGTTACGCTGCATTGGCTTCCCGGTGTGAGGATTGAATGGTGAGTTCTTTTCTTTGCTGGTCTTTTTGTCCAGGACAGGGCGGCAAGAAAAATCCCAAATGACGTGACATCCGCCTTAGGTTTGAGCGATAAAGTGTCGCCGTGACCAACAATCTTTCGATCACCAAAAACGAAACTGTTATTTCCGAATCAGTTGTAGCGAAGCGGACATCCAGCGGGCTTTATCGCGTCAAGTTTGGCTTTTCGCGTTGGGGCGAAGCGTTTCGCGTTGCCGTTAGCGCGATTCTGGCCAATCGGCTGCGTTCGAGTTTGACAATTATTGGTGTTGTCATTGGGGTTGCTGTTGTGACGTTTGTCGCCGCCTTGTTGGAAGGTGCGCAGACTTACATTAAGCAAACCGCTTCAGAACTCGGCCCGGGCATCGCTCGAATTGATAAAGCTTCTTTTCAAGACTTTCTGGGTGACGCGCAATCTTTTGCCGAAGCGCTTTCCAAACGCCCGGACATCACCATTGAAGATATTGAGGGGTTGCGTCAGCGCATCGGTGATCGCATGGAAGTCGGCGCGCAGATTGATGCGGCGCTTCCGGCGCAACGCGGCAACAATTCCTTGCAGGGAATTGCTGTCCAGGGCGTGACCGCAAACATTGCTGCGCTTTCGACGATCAAAATTGCTCGCGGGCGAGAACTGACCGATTTCGACGATGAAAACCGCCGCTCGGTTTGTGTCATTGGTTCGGACGTGGATGAATTTCTGTTTCCCGATCGTGAATCTCTTGGCCAATTCATCAAGCTCGGTTCCGCCGAATATGAAGTCATCGGCGTTGCGGTGCCACGTGGCTCGTCGTTCGGAGCTTCGCAAGATGGATTTGTGCAGATTCCGCTGGGAACGTTTGCCAAAGTGTTCGGTGCGCGTTCGCGTTCGATTTCCATGCTGGTCAAACCCAAACCCGGAGTTGAAGTTCCCAACGAACAAGTCGAAGAAATCGCGCGGTTCGGCATGCGAAGCCAGCGTCGGTTGAGTTATGGCGATAGTGACAATTTCAGCATCATCACGGCCAAAAGCGTTGAGGCCGTGACCAGTTTATTGACTCGAATTGTCGGGTCGGTGCTTTACCCGCTGACCGCGATTGCTCTGGGAGTTGGCGGCATTGTGGTCATGAATATGATGCTAGCTTCGGTGACGGAACGAACGCGCGAAATCGGCATTCGGTTAGCGATCGGCGCTCGGCGGAAAGACATACTGGCGCAGTTTCTGCTGGAATCGTCGTTGCTGACCTTGGCTGGCGGTTTGGTTGGAATGATGATTTCCGCTGGCTTGGTTTGGATCTCTGCGAAACTCAGTGGGTTTCCGATCGCGGTGCCTCTGTGGGCCTTGTTTGCTGCTATTCTGATTTCTTGTGCCGTCGGGGTTATTTTTGGGGTTTTTCCTGCTCGCAGAGCATCCCGGCTGAGTCCAATTGAAGCGCTGAGAAAAGAATAAGTGCCAGGTGATAGGCGTTTGGTTTTAGGCATTGGCTCGGACCTGACACCTGTCATCAGTCATCCAACATCTAGTTGAAATGCAAAAGCAGATTCTCAAAGACACTTTTATTACCGTGTTCGACAGTTTGCGTGCGCACAAGCTGCGGTCGGCGCTGACGCTGCTCGGGGTGGTGATCGGCACGGCTGTCGTCGTCATGGTGGGTGCAGTGCTGACCGGGTTGTCGGCCCGCGTGGCCGCGGTCAGTGAAAAAAGCGCGCCGAATGTCATTTACTTCACGAAGGAAGAAAAGATCGGCCCATCATTTCGGCGACCTTCAGCCGAAGAACGGCAGCGCAAAGATCTGACTTATGAAGACGCGCTGGCAGTGGCGGCACTGGATAAGCCGCAAGCGGTCTCTCCGCAGAAAATTCGCGGCAGTTATGGGCCTTCGGCGAACAAGGCTTCGATGACGGCGCGTGGCCGCGAAGCCATCAATCCGTTGATTCTGGGAGTTTGGGAAAACTTTCCGGACATCGTTTCCGTCAGCGTTGAACGCGGCAGATTTTTCACCTTTGCCGAACGTGAAAATCGAGTGCAAGTATGTGTTATCGGGCAGGGAATCGCTTCGCAATTGTTTGAAGAGACTGACCCCGTAGGCCAGGAAGTGCGAATTGATGGTCGTATTTATCGTGTTGTCGGAGTTCTGACCAAATCCTCCGGCGAAGGCGTTATTGGCAGTGATGAACTGGACGAACGAATCGTGTATGCGCCGTTTGAAACCATCGCCAAGCAGTATCCTGAAATCGAAGGCGTCGCTATTGTCGTGCGTGCTCCAGTGGGAAAAGTTGATGACGTCATCGAACAGGTGACGGCGACGCTTCGCATTCGCCGGAATGTTCCCACCGAGGCGCCGAACAATTTTGGAGCGAATCGCGCCGAGCAGGTGTTTGAAATTGTCCAGCAAATCATTGTAGCGCTGGCTGCGCTCGTTGTGCCCATTGCGCTGGCAGGATTATTGGTCGGCGGTGTAGGCGTGATGAACATCATGCTGGTTTCCGTGACGGAGCGCTCAGCGGAAATCGGAATACGCAGAGCCTTGGGAGCTCGCCGTCGCGATGTGCTGACCCAGTTTTTGATCGAAGCCATCACCTTGACTGGCTTTGGCGGAATCATTGGCATTGCGCTTGGATTTCTGTTCGCGCTCGGACTTCAGTTAATAATCAACTTTCCAGCCGCTGTTCCTATGTGGGCAATTCTCGTTGGTTTTCTGACTTCGGCGTCAGTGGGGTTGATCGCTGGAATGTGGCCCGCGATCCGAGCGTCCAAGCTTGACCCGGTTGCTGCTATTCGCGGCGATTGATTGTCTCTCTTGGTTGTAAAACTCAGTCTGCTAAGCCAGAATGCGCCCGCTTTTCGTTCCACCTTTCTTCAATAAAACGAACAAACAGGAGAATCTGCCCGTGTCAGACAAAGTTCTGGTCTCGCTGGAAAACGGCATCAAGCGGATTACGTTCAACAATCCTGCGCGGCGCAATGCGCTGGATTTTGAAGCGTTCAAGTTCATCGGGGATGAAATCAAACGCTCGGCTGATGATGAAACCAAAGTTGTCGTCATGACGGGAACCGGTGAAGCGTTTTGTGCCGGAGCCGATGTTCAGGGATTTGGCAGTCAAGGGGGGCCGGAAGACGTGACGACTTCACTTCGTGCCGGAGTCAATCCCGGCATTCAGGCAATGCGTGATTTGCCGAAACCGATTGTCGCGCGAGTTCATGGCCACGCTGCCGGAGTCGGTTGCAATTATGCGCTGGCTGCGGATTTCATTGTCGCTTCGGATCAAGCTTTTTTCGGTCAGGTGTTCGTCAAAATCGGATTGATGCCGGACGGTGGCGGAACGTACTTTTTGCCGCGAGCCGTTGGCTATAACCGGGCGTTTGAACTGATGGCGCTCGGCGATCCAATTTCCTCACAACAAGCGTTCGAAATGGGAATGATCAATCGAGTCGTTCCGGCGGAACAGTTGGATGAGGCGGTTGATGAACTGACGCGAAAGCTTGCCGCTGCGCCAGGACTGGCTTTGGCAAAGATCAAAGCTGGGTTGAATGCCAGCTTGCAATCTGATTTGCCCTCTGCGCTGGAATTCGAAGCGGTCAATCAAGGCGAGTGTTTCCGCTCAGACGATTTCAAAGAAGGCGTTTCGGCATTCCTGCAAAAACGCAAACCGAATTTCAAAGGCAAATAGAACTGAGATTGATCTTCAATTCAGTTGGTCGCGGATTGGAGAGCCAATCTAAAATCAATAACCTGTCAGTACCGCCAACCATCAACTAAATTCATGAACGAAACTCACATATCAGATAATCCGCCTAAACAGGCATGGTTTGCTCTCGCGGTGTTGTTTGCGATCAACACAATGAACTTTTTCGATCGGCAAATTGCTTCTTCTGTGGGCAAGCTGATCATTGATGAATTCAAGCTGACGGATTCCGATTACGGCGACATGGTCATGGCCTTTACGGTGATTTACGCTATTGTCGGAGTGCCATTGGGCCGGTTAGCTGATCGTGGCAATCGGGCTCGCATTTTGAGTGGCGGCGTGGCGGCTTGGAGTTTGTTTACAGCGATGGGCGGTCTGGCGTGGAGCTATGTTTCACTGTTCATTGCCCGTATGTTTGTCGGTGTGGGCGAAGCGAGTTGTTCTCCGGCAGCCAATTCGATGATCGGAGATTTGTATCCGGTCAACCGTCGTGCTCGGGCGACTTCAATCTTTATGCTGGGATTGCCGATTGGCATTTTCCTTAGCAGCACCTTTGGCGGATTGCTGGCCAAAAATTATGGCTGGCGCAAAACGCTGATGCTTGCTGCCGTGCCGGGCTTGTTGCTGGCCGGGCTGGCATATTTCATCAAAGAACCGTCTCGCGGAGCCAGCGAAAGCGTCAAGATCAAACATCAGGAACATAGCGGGTGGGAACCATATCGCCGAGTGTTCAGTATTCCTACGATGTGGTGGATCATCGCTTCCGGTGCGCTGCATAATTTCAATGCTTATGCCGTGAACTCGTTTATGCCGCTTTATCTTGGCCGGTATTTTGGTTTGGACGTTGCAAAGGCAGGGTATGCTTCGGCGGTTGTGCTGGGTGCTGTTGGCGTTGTCGGGCTGTTGGGCGGAGGCTTTGCCGCCGATATTGTTCGGAAAAAAAGTGCCAACGGGCGAATGCTTCTGGCTGCTGGCTCACTGTTGGTTTCGACGCTTTGTGTTTATCTGGCGCTGGGATGTTCGAAAGACTCGCTGACAAAGTTTATGGTTTTGATGGGAATAGGATGGATGTTGATCTATGTTTATTATGTGACCGTCTATCCAGCGGTGCAGGATGTGGTTGAACCAAGTTTGCGTGGCACCGCGATGGCACTGTATTTCTGCGCCATGTATTTGCTGGGAGGCGCGTTTGGGTCGAAAATTGTCGGCAACTTGAGCGATTATTTCGGCAAGAAGGCGATGATCGCCGCGGGTGTTTCCATTGAAGGCGTCAGAGTCATTCCAATGCCATATAGCGCTACCGGGTTGCACAGCGCTTTTTACGCAGTGCCGATTGTTTCGTTGCTGCTAGCTCTGGTTCTGTTTGCCGGCGCTCGAACGATCAAAAAAGATATGGAAAAGCTGCAACAATGGATGCGGCAAGCCGCAAGTAAGTGAAATCACCACGAGAGATTTATGAGCAGTAATCGCAGAGAATTTCTGAAAAACAGTCTGGCCTTTGCGGCAGTGGGATTTCCTGCCTTTGGGCAGGACCAGCAACCGCCTGAACAAATTGTTTATGTCTGTCCAATGCATCCGGACGTGCAATCGAAATTGCCGGGCAAATGTCCAAAGTGCAACATGAAGTTGGTCGCGACCAAAGCCGGAACGATCTCCAGTGACGAATTTTATGTTTGCCCAATGCATCCGGATGTAGTTTCCAATCAGCCAGGCAATTGTCCGAAATGCAAAATGAAGCTGGTCAAGGCGGATCCGCCGGAATCCAGCGATTTTGTTGTCAGAATTCAGACCACGCCTTCGCTGCCACGAGCCGGGCAGAAAACGAAGTTCCGGTTTACGGTGTTTCATCCGACGACAAACCAGCAAGTTAAACAGTTCAACATCATGCACGACATGCCATTCCATCTGTTTGTCGTCAGCCAGGACTTTGAGTCTTTTCAGCACATCCACCCAGACAAACAGCCGGATGGCAGCTTTACGATCATCACCGAATTGCCCAAGGCAGGGTATTACAAACTTTTCTGTGACTTTTTCCCGGCAGGCGGTTCGCCGCAGGTAACGCATCACAATTTAGTGACGGCGGGATTCAGCGGCGATCTGGTTTCTTCTTATGCCAAGCTGGTTCCCGACAAGGCGATCGGCGACAAACTGGTCAAAGTCGTTGATGGCACTCGGTTCGAATTGAAATTTGATCCGGCAGAACCCTTTGCCGGCAAATCTGCTGAATTGCGTTATCACTTGATTGACGAAAAATCCGGCCAGCCAGTGGATGATCTGAAGCCATATCTGGGAGCTTGGGGACACACGTTGATTCTGAGCGAAGATGCGACGGATTATCTGCATTCGCATCCGACCGATATGATTGCGGAAGAGATTAGTTTAGAAGAGCGTGACAAGCTTCCATCCAAGCCAGATGTTGTCTTCGACACCTTTTTTCCGCGACCGGGCAATTATCGAATCTGGTCGCAGTTTCGGCGCAAAGATAAAATCATTACCGTGCCATTTACGCTCTATGTTCCCAGGCTGAAATAAGACTTGTAAGCGATGGGAATAAAACAATGGACGAGTCCTTTGGTAGAGCTTCTTTGGGATGCAAAGAGAAAAGCCTAAGCCAAAGTGAACTCGCCCATTGTTTTGTCCTGATGCCCCAGACTCAGCAATCCTCGTTCCTTCGTTAAAAAGTTTTCCAGCCACCAAAAACAAGCGGTTTTCTTCAATTTCAAAATTGTTGAAGCAAAAACTCTGACACTGTGCGTGGCAGCTTGGGAGTCGGTGTCACCATCTACCTTGAATTTCGACCGGCAAAATTACTCTTCGATTTGTGGTGCGTAGTGACATTCCTTGCCGGCTGTGGAAAAATCCTTGCCTACCTGCTGAAACTCTTCCTGCGAGGAAATCCGACAAATGATTCATCTGGAAAATGTGTCTCGCGAATACGGCGACGGCAAAGTCGTGTATGCGCTGGATCATGTCAGTCTGCGTATTGAACGTGGCGAGCGCGCAGCAGTGATGGGGCCGTCCGGCTCAGGCAAATCCACGCTGCTGAATTTGGTGTGTGGTTTGGACGAACCGACTTCGGGCGAAGTCAGAATTGACGGAACCAACATCGCTTCGATGGATGACGACCAGCGAACGCGGCTGCGGCGGGAAAAGATTGGCATGGTGTTTCAGACATTCAATTTGCTGCCGACTCTGACTGCGCTTGAAAACGTCGCACTTCCGCTGCGGCTGAATGGCGCATCGAAGAAAGACGCTGACAGTCGAGCGAAAATGATGCTGGAAAAAGTAGGCCTAGGAGCGCGGACTATGCATAGGCCTGACGAAATGTCCGGCGGCGAACGGCAGCGAATTGCCATTGCGCGCGCCTTGATTTTTCAACCGCCTGTATTGCTGGCGGATGAACCGACCGGGAATCTGGATTCCAAAACCGGCGAAGAGATTCTTGCCTTGCTCGACGCACTGCATCGCGAATTCAACACAACCATTCTGATGGTCACGCATAACGAAGAAGCTGCGCAGCATTGCGACCGCGTGATTCGGTTACGCGACGGCAAGGTGGTTAGCTCTACCGCTGTCAAAGAACGTGCGGCGGAGGTGGCTTGATGTTTTCAACGCTCGCGCACATAACCTGGAAACAATGGCGGCTGCATCGCTTGCGAACTGCGCTGACCGTGTTGGGCATTGCGCTGGGAGTGGCCGTGTACTTCGCCGTCCGAACCGCGAATGTGACGCTGCTCAGTTCGCTGACGCTGACGATTGAAAAGATGGCGGGCAAGGCGACGTTGCAAGTTGTCGGCAACGAAGGCGGCTTTCCCGAATCCGTCTGGGAAACGGTCAAAGATACGCCCGGCGTTCACGTCGCTCAGCCAGTGATTGAAGTGTTGGCAAACACCGCCTTTGAAGACGAAAGCAGCTTGATGATTGTCGGCGTTGATATGCTGGGCGACCGCGAATTACGCGAATACCAGTTTGACGAATCCGGGGAAGAGATCGCCGATCCGCTGGTTGCGCTGGCTCAGCCGGATTCGATTCTGATTTCGCGCAAATTTGCCGACAAGTACAAGCTGAAAGACGGCGACAAACTGCCGTTGCTAACTTCACAGGGTAGAAAAGATTTCATTGTGCGTGGCATTTTCAAACCGGCTGGCCTTGGTGAAATCTTCGACGGGCAAATTGCCGTGATGGATGTGTTCAACGCGCAGTTCGTGTTCAATCGGGGGCGTAACTTTGACCGCATTGATCTTATGAACGAACCGGACGTGCCGGTCGAAGAGTTGAAGCGCCGATTGCGAGAACGGCTTCCAGCTGCTGTTGATATCTCACCGCCGTCGTCGCGCGGGCAAGGAATAGAGAATTCCGTCGCTGCGATGAAAATCGGAATGACGATCACCAGCTTCATCGCATTGCTGGTGGGAGTGTTCATTATCTTCAACAGCTTTAGCATTTCGGTGAATCAGCGTTGGAAAGAAATCGGCATTCTGCGGGCATTGGGCGTCGAACGACCCAATGTGCAGCGGATGTTTCTGGGCGAATCCGTTGTGATGGGGGTTATCGGCAGCGCACTTGGTGTTGCTCTTGGCTTCTTTCTGGCGGTGGGCGCAGAGCGTGTGATGAGCCAGATTGCCGCGCAACTCTTCGGTCATGTCGCAACTCAGCAGCCACCGGTGTTTCGTTGGGATTATGCGTTGACTTCATTTGCCATCGGTGTGGTGAGTTCGGTTTTAGGAGCCTGGTTGCCATCGCGAGCGGCTTCACGGCTGAATCCGATTCTGGCTTTGCACAACATCGAAACGCGACAACGGGAAAACGTGCTTGGCAAATCTCGGGTGCTGACCGGGTTGGCGATGGTTCTGGTTGGGTGGGGGCTGATTGCTTATGGCCCCATCAGCGTCGGGTTGAGCTATCAATTTGGGTATTCGGCGTTGGTGATTTTTGGGTTGGTTCTGCTGCTCCCCAAGTTGGCCGAATTGACTGCTCGTGTGCTGCGCCCGCTAATGGATCGGTTGTTTGGTTCAGAAGGCGTGCTTGCTGTGGATACGATGATCCAATCGCCTCGCCGGACTTCGGCGACGGTTGGCGCATTGATGATCGGTTTGTCGTTTGTCTTTTCGCTGGGAGCTTATGTCAGCAGCTACCAGAGAACCGTCAAGGATTGGATGGATCGAATGCTGAATGCCGACATCATCATCAACACGTCGGAAAATGCTCGCTCGCGGACATATCATTTCAGCGAAGATTTGGGCAAAAAGATTTCCGAAATTCCAGGCGTCGAGCGAATTGAAAATATCCGCTTCCTGTTTCTGCCTTACGCGAACGATTCCGTGGCATTGGTTGCGCTGGATATGAACGGATGGTTTGCGCGAGTCCAAGACGTCGTCGAAGGCGCCAACGAAGACGACATTAAAGGAAAGATCATTCGCGGCGAAGGCGTGCTGGTTGCTCGCAACTTCGTGGCTCGTTACAAACTTGGCGTTGGTGATCGGCTGAAATTTCAAACTCCGACCGGAGAGTTCGACTTTCCAATCCTGGGCGTAATTGAAGACTACACTTCGGAAAAAGGCGCTGTCTTTTTCGACCGCGAACTGTACAAACGTTACTGGAATGATCCGGCCGTCGACATCATAGATGTCATTGCCAGGAAAGGCGCGAATGTTGCCACGATCAAGCAAGATGTTCAGCGAAGTTTGAAGGGACAGCATCGCGCGTTCATTTACACCAACATCGAGTACAAGAAATTCATTCTGGATTTGATCAACGGCTTTTTCGTGCTGAATTACATGCAAATGGCCGTGGCGATCATCATTGCGGCTTTGGGTATCGTCAATACACTGATCATTTCCGTAGCCGAACGCAAGCGCGAGTTAGGGGTATTGCGAGCCATCGGCGGATTGCGCAGCCAGGTTCGCAATATGATTTTGCTCGAAGCCGCCGCGATGGCTATTGTTGGCGTGCTGAGTGGAACAATTGCCGGATTGTTCAATACCTATTTTTTGGTGAGAACCGCGGCAATTATGATTGGCGGCTTTACGATTCCATTCCGCTTTCCAGTCACCATTGTGTTGATCGCTTTGCCGTTGGCGTTGTTGATTGCATTAGCAGCAGCTTGGTGGCCTGCGCGCAAAGCTGTCAATCTGAATGTCGTTGAAGCGATTGGGTACGAATAACCTTGAGGGAGGAAGTATGAGAGCCTTAAAGAAAGACAAACTTGAAGAAGATGGATTGCATTATGTTGAAAACGCACCCGAACCGGCTTTGCATCCGGCTGAGGTGAAAGTCCGTGTATTGGCGGCAGGGATCTGTGGAACCGATTTTGGTATTTATCATTCGTCCACACGAAAAGGCATTCGAGATGAGATGCTTCGCCACCTCGGCGGCGATTCCAACCGCTACCATTCCTTGGTGATTGGCCATGAATTTTGCGGTGAAGTCGTTGAAATTGGCGCAGGTGTTCCGAAAGCGCTTGTCAGCATCGGTGATTACGTCACCAGCGAAATGCACATCGCCTGTGGGTATTGCCACCAATGCATGACCGGACGCAAGCACGTTTGCCAAAACGTGAAAATCAAAGGTGTGCATCTGGACGGAACCTTTGCCGAATATGTCTGTGTGCCTTTTGAAAATCTGATCAACCTGGAGCGATTTGGCGGAAAGCAGATGATTCCGCCTCGTTTCGGTGCTTTCCTGGACGCGTTGGGAAATGCCGTGCATACCGTAATGGAAGGCGACGTTTCCGGCAAAACCGT
>DAOMFR010000088.1:3040-6657 GCA_035429885.1 Blastocatellia bacterium | reverse complement strand
AAGCTGGAAAAAATCATTTCCCGGAAACCGATCATGCTGGATAACTTCGAGCATGGGTTTCAATTGGTGCGAACGCAGGAAGCTGTCAAAGTCCTGTTGACGCCCGATCCGAATTTTAATCTGGAGGCGTAAATGAACCCGAATGAACTTTATGCCGTGTTACAACGCGAACTCGATCAATTCGAGCAAGCCAAGACTTACAAATACGAAGTTCCACTGGAGAGCGAACAGGGAGGGATTGTTCGTGTAAAAGGGCGTGACGCCGTCATGCTCGCCTCGAATAATTACTTGGGCTTGGCCAATCATCCCAAAATCAAAGAAGCGGCGCACCGAGGGCTGGATGAATGGGGATTCGGCATGTCCTCGGTGCGATTTCTTTGCGGAACCGAACCAATTCATCTGGAATTGGAACAACGGATAGCACGCTTCGTCGGTTGTGAAGCCGCCATTTTGCATTCGTCGTGTTTTGCGGCGAATGAAGCATTCTTCACTGCGTTGTATGCCAACGACTTCGGGCAAAGCGAATACGAAGATGTTATTTACAGCGACCAATACAATCACGCCAGCATCATTGACGGCGTGCGATTGTGTCGTGCTGTGGCGAAACAAACTGTGTCGAAGCTCTACCGCAATCGTGATTTTGCTCATTTGCGGCAAATGTTGGTAGAAGATCGCACCAAGAATTACCGTATCAAGGTCATTGCCACCGATGGCGTGTTTTCAATGGAAGGCCATCTGGCTCCGTTGCCAGAATTAGTTGCGCTGGCTCAAGAATTCGGCGCGTTGCTCTTCGTGGATGAATCGCATGCGTCGGGGGTTTTAGGGGCCACAGGCAGAGGCACGCCGGAAGAACTTGGCGTGCATGGACAGGTTGATGTTGTTACCGGAACATTTGGCAAAGCGCTGGGCGGTGCGTCGGGTGGTTTCATTGCTGGTCGACGTGAATTGATCGAGTTTCTGCGTCAGAAATCTCGGCCGTATACATTTTCCAATACGGTGCCGCCCGCGGTTGTGACGGCTTCGATTGCCGCGCTGGATTTGATCGAAAGCGATCCAAGCATTGTCACGCGGCTTCACGAAAACACGGCCTATTTTCGGCGAGAAATTGTGAACGCTGGATTTCGCATTCTGGAAGGCACGCATCCCATCGTTCCAGTGATGTTGGGCGAAGCCGCAGTCGCTCAAGACATGAGCCGCGAATTGCTGGATGAAGGCGTTTACATTAAAGGACTTTGGTATCCGGTGGTGCCGAAAGGCGAAGCGAGATTACGCGCACAGATTTCCGCCGCGCATACGACCCACGATCTGAATCTCGCAATTCAGGCATTTCGAACAGTCGGCAAACGGCTGGGAGTAATTCAGTGATTAACAATGAGGTATTCGTCTATGGTTAAATTCGTACTCTTCTGTTGTCTTAGCTGTGTTTTGGTGACTTCTTTTTTGTTTGTTCGAACTCCCCAATCGTTCGCATTGAAACCAGCCGCGCCCGATGCTCGACAGATTATGGATGCCGTTTATAAGCAGGATTCCAGTCGCGACACGACCTGGCGTGCTCGAATGGAAACATACGATAAAAAAGGAACTGCGCGCAGCAAGAAGTTCACGATGCGGAAATTGGGAGGGCTGGGAAATAGCAAAACGCTGGTTCGCTTCACGGAGCCTGCTGAAGTGCGCGGTGTCGGGCTGCTCTCAATCAACGAACGCGGCACGGCAGACCGGCAATGGCTGTTTACTCCGGCGATTCAGCGAGTTCGGCGCATCGCAGCTCAGGAACGTCGCCAGCGATTCATCGGGACGGATTTCACCAACGAAGATATGGCCGAGCGCGTGCTGGACGATTTCACGTACAAGCTGCTAAGCGAAGGCGAAGTCGTTGATGGTCGCAAAACTTACAAGATTGAAGCGCGCCCGGTTACCGCCGACAAATCTCAATACGCGTATGTGTATATCTGGGTGCCGGTGGATGTGCCTTATTCCGTGCTGGTTGAAATGTACGACAAGACGGGCCAGAGGCTACGTGTTTTGAAAGCCAGCGATTTGGTCAAAATCTCCAACATCTGGGTTGCCAAACGGATTGAGATGAGCTCGCCGACTGAAGGCACGAAAACAATTTTGTTGGTAGACGAAATCAAATTCAACACCGGTTTGAAAGAAGACTTATTTACTCAACAAGCTTTGGAAAAGCCAGATATGTTTTAGCCCTCAGTTAAGTGAAGGAAGGGACGCATCGTGAAGATCGCTTTGATTTCGCTTGTAGCCGGTGTGATTGGATATGTTGTCGGAGCCATTCTCGGAATGCTGCTCATCAATCTTTTTTCTTCTAACACACATGACAAATCGGTTGAAGCTGCAATGACTTCGTTCTTCGTATTCGGGCCAATTGCAGCGTTGTTGTCGTTTGCTGTAACTCTCTTTTATTTGTTGAGCCGCCGCGTCAAATAAAAACTAACCATCAAAATACTATGCCTGTTCCTAACCAAATCAGTTTTGATGCTGAAGCCAGGCCGCACGCGCCTGATTTGTACGACTACTCTGCGGTTGCTGAGGTAATTGACGGACTGGATTCGATTACCGAAACCGATATTGCGCGGTATCACGAACAAGGTTTCATCGCGGTCGCCAACGCGTTTTCGCCAGAAGATGTTAGGTCTGGTCTTGACGGGTTGACAGAATTGATTGCTGGGCGAGTGCCTGAGTTTCAAAACATTCAATTCACCGCCGAAGTCCGCGACCGGCTGGATAGTTTGAGCTTTGAGGAGCGAATGGATTCAGTCAGACGGTTGTTGTATTTCGTGGATTACGAAGCGCGCACGAAAGCAATCGCTAATCACCCGAAGTTGTTGGCGCTGACCAGCCGCTTGCTGCAAGGCGAAGCGATGATGTTCCAGGACATGGCGTTGATCAAACCGCCGAATGGCCGCGAAAAACCCTGGCATCAAGATCACGCTTATTTCGAGCTGACGCCGGAAACTCGCGTTGTCGGCGTTTGGATCGCGCTTGATCGGGCTGGAATCGAGAACGGCTGCATGCGAGTGATGCCGGGTTGGCATCGTGATCGAAAGTATCATCACTTCCAGATTCGTGATTTACAGATTTGTGATTCTGAGATGGAAGGCTTGCAGCAGCACAGAACCGCCGTGCCGCTGGAACCCGGCGGCTGTTTGATTTTCGACAGCTACATTCCGCACGGCACGCCCAGCAACTTCACAGCGTCTCGCCGCAGGGCTTTGCAGTTTCATTACAAGCCCGTTGACGCGCAATCCATCACTGCCGAAGAGCGCGTCGCTTTCTGGGGTGGCGAAGCCAACAACGTCGCCTGCTAAAAATATCAGTACCGCAACTCGTTACTCAGTCAGTACCGCGACCGGTAGGGAGCGAGTAAACAAGGAAAACCGATGAAACTAAAACTCGTCAAAAGCCTGTGGGGAATGGAAGGCACGCTGGCGGAGAAAGTCAGCCGCATTGCCGACGCTGGTTATGTCGCCATCGAAGCGCAAGTGCCAGCCGAAGATCAGTTGCCGGAATTCCTCAGCTTGCTGCGCCAGCACAAATTGGAATTTGTGGCGATGGTCATTACCGATGGAGCGACGCCTGCCGACCACTTCACTTCGTTTCGC
>DAOMFR010000088.1:0-2940 GCA_035429885.1 Blastocatellia bacterium | reverse complement strand
CGCATCGGTCACGAAGAAGGGCCGCAGGTCAACGACCCTCGCGCGCCGGAATGGGCTGCACAAGTCGCCGCGCATTTCGGTTGGTGGGATGAAATCGTACGGACTCGACTGAAAGCCGGAGCCGAATATTTCACCTTCAACCCGGAATTCGGGCCGCCGACTTACATGCCTACGTTACCGCACACCAAACAGCCGGTGGCCGATTTGTGGGATGTGTGTTTGTGGACGGCAAAAACATTCGAGCGCCGCTACAACGAATTGGTCGCTTAACGGGTCATCGCCGAAGTAGCGCAAAGGCAAAATCTCGCTTCAGGTCCGTGCTGAACGAAAGGTGAATCCACAGCATCGCCAACGGCTCCAGCAATCGAGCGATGCTGAGTTTACCGGCGTCAATTGTTTCAAAGCTCACATCTTCCGAAAGTTTGCAGACTGTCGCGCGACTTGCGGCGTCGTCTCCGCAAACAAACATCAGTGAACGCTTGTCGCCAAAACTCGGCTCGGCCATGTTGCCGAAACCGGTTTGATTGAAAGCTTTGACTACGTGCGCGCCCGGAACCATTGCCGCGATTTGTTCCGCTCCGGAAGTGTCGAACCCGGCGGTCAAACCCAGCCCGTTCGCGCCCATCGCCAGCGGATTGGTGCAATCCACAATAATCCTGCCACGCAAATCGCCTGCGTCGCGTAACGCATCCTCAACAACATTCCACGGCGTAGCGAGCAAAATGGCTTCGGCGGAAGCCGCCGCTTCAGAAACGGTTCCCGCTTTCGCGCCGATTTCGGCGATCAACTTCTGAGTCTTGTCACTCTGCGGGTCGGTGACGCCGAAATGAATTTCATGACCGGCAGCCGCCAGCCGTTTGCCAAGCGTGCCGCCGACTGACCCTGCTCCAAAAATTGCAATCTTCATTTTGTGCTCCTTCAAATTCCCAGCGCTTGAATGACCAGCTTGGCTGTCGCCGCGCCGGAGTATTGTTGCTGACCGGTAATCAATCGCCCGTCGCGGACGGCGAATTCTTTGAACATGCCGCCAGTGATGAAATTGGCGCCAAGCTTTTTCGCTTCGTCTTCGATGCGAAAGGGCATCAACTTTTGTCCGACTACGCTGTCTGCAAAATCTTCTTCGGAATTGGCAAAACCTGTCATCGTCTTGCCTTCGATCAAGGCTTTGCCGTCAGAAAGTTTGACGTATAACAGCGCGCAGGTTCCGTGACATAACGCGGCAGTGACTTTTTCCGTTTCGTAAAACTCGGCCAAAAGGTTATGCAATCGAGTTTCACCGGGAAACGTGAACATGGGGGATTGGCCACCTGCAACAACAATGGCGTCATAATCGGCGGAATTCACATCCTTCAAGCTTTTCGTGTTGTCGAGCAATGTCATCAGGCTCGGCGTATGAATGAAGCCCATACTGATCAAGTCGTGCGCGGAATATCCGCTGGCGTCTCGTGGATCGCTCAACGAGTCCAATTCGACCTTACCGCCGCGTGGACTGGCAATGTCCACTTCGTAGCCGGTTTCGATAAATTCCAGCCAGGCGTGAGTCAGTTCCGATGCCCAGAAACCAACAGGCCACCCGGTTGTTGTGGCGATAGACGGATTGGCAACCACCATCAAAACTCGTTTCTTCGCGTTTTTAGTTGTGTTCAATGCTTTGCTCATAGATTTTCCATCTCCAAAATAGTTTACGGTGTTGCTGATTGCGCGCGCGAAAGCCAAAATAGGCGCGCGTTGAATTTGCGTCAATAACGCACTTTTTAGTTAGCGACTCACCGAAAAGTAGGAAAGCAATGAGTGTAAAAAACAATGGCAGGCTGCTGGTTTGCCCTGTTGAAACCGCGCTGGAGATGCTCAGCGGGCGATGGAAAGCCAGGATTTTGTGGAAGCTTCATCGCCAGACGATGCGCTACAGCGAATTGCGGCGCGGGTTGCCGGGCATCACCGAAAAGATGCTGGCTCAACAACTGCGACAGCTTGAGCAGGACAATCTGGTTACCAGGACTGTCTACCCAGGCGTGCCGCCGAAAGTCGAATACAGCTTGAGCGATTTTGGTCTGACGCTTTCGCCGATTCTGGATTCAATCGCCGAGTGGGGAGTCAGGAACCGCCCGCACATCGTTGAAGTTATGCAACATCACGGAACAAAACAATGACTCGAACTTCCAGGTTTTTGTTGGTTATTTCATTGCTGTTGGTCGTCGCAACTTCGGTTGCCAACGTTACTGGCCAAAAGCATGGTGGTAGCCCCAACATCATTTTCATTCTTGCCGACGATCTTGGTTACGGAGATTTGGGTAGTTACGGTCAGCTGAAAATTCGCACGCCGCACCTGGATCAAATGGCGAAAGAAGGCATGCGCTTCACGCAGTTTTACGCCGGTTCGCCGGTGTGCGCGCCTTCGCGGGCTGTGTTGATGACCGGCAAACACGGCGGCCATGCTTTTATCCGCGACAACAAGGAAGTTCAGCCCGAAGGCCAATTGCCGATTCCATCCAGCGAAGTGACCATTGCCGAAGTGTTGAAAGCCAAAGGCTACGCGACGGGAGCGTTCGGCAAATGGGGCTTGGGTTTTGTCGGCAGCACGGGCGATCCGAATCGGCAAGGTTTCGATTTGTTTTACGGCTACAACTGTCAGCGAGAAGCGCATAACTTTTATCCCGATCATCTTTGGCGAAACGACAAACGAATTGTGCTGGAAGGCAACAATCGCGGTTTGACCGGCAAACAGTACTCGCATGATTTGATCGAAGCCGAGGCTTTGAATTTCATCCGCGACAACCGAAACAAACCGTTTTTCGCTTATGTGCCGTTCACGATTCCGCATCTGGCGTTACAGGTTCCCGAAGATTCGCTGGCCGAGTACGTGGGCAAGTGGGACGATCCGCCTTACGACGGCAAGAACGGCTATTTGCCTCATCCGACACCACGAGCGGCTTACGCGGC
>DAOMFR010000087.1:4815-29774 GCA_035429885.1 Blastocatellia bacterium | reverse complement strand
ACGCTGGTCGCACACGTCCCGGACGAAACTTCCACCGCACCGATGTCCGTGTTGGCTCCCACCGGACGTTTGACGCCGCGTTGATCCGTGGCCGGAGCGCCCGTGTTGCTTCCCGCATTGATCGCCGGACTGCCGGATTGCAGCAGATGGGTTTTGGTGGAACCACCGTTGTCGGCCAGCGCCGCCAGCAACGGATTTGTGTTGATCAGATCGCCCGTCCCATTCAGGAAGCCGCCGCCATTGTCGCTGGTCAGATTATTGCCCAATGATGTGACGGCTGAATTCGTGCCAGTCTTCGACAAATTTGGGCCGTCATTGCCTGCCACAATGGTGTTTTTCAGTTGCGTGATAACACTTATGGCCCCGCCAGTGTCTTGCGTCAGAATCCCTCCATGCGTGCCGTCGCTGTTGTTGTCGGTCACGGTGCAATTGGTCAGGAGCAGGGAACTGCTATTTCCTGAAGAGCCAAAGTGGTGGATTCCCCCCGGCCAAAGGCTGGCCGTATTCCCGCTGATCGTACAGTTCGTCAGCACGCCGGTACCCGAATTGAAACTTAAGCCACCCGCCTGAACAGCCCCACCGTTGCCGCTGATCGTGCTATTCAATATTGTCAGCATACCCCCGGCATGAACGATGCCTGCGCCACCAGTACCAGCGTTGTTGCCGGAAATTGTGCTGTTGGTGATGGTGAGCGAAGCGGTGGCACCGACGGAACGTATGCCACCGCCACCGCCATCGGGGGCGCTGTTGCCGGAGATGACGCAATTCGCCAGGCTGAGCGTGCCAGCATTATTGATTCCGCCCCCCCCGGGTTGCCCGCTCACGGTTCTGCCATTGGTGATCGTCAGATTGGAGATGCCGACCTGTGAGCCACCGTTGATCTGGAAGACGCGATTGATCTGACCTCCGTTCACAATCGTGCTGGCCGCGCCCGCTCCCTGGAAGTTGATGAAGGCGCCAACAACAAGATTGTTTTCAGGGTATGTCCCGCTGGCAATCATCAGGTCATCGCCCAGAGACGCGATGGCAATGCCGTGCGCAATCGTTTTGATGGGCAGCGCCAGCGTTGCGCCGCTGTTGGCGTCGTTGCCGGTGGTGACGTTGATGAATTTCGGGCGCACTTCATACGCGCCGATGTCATAGCCATCTGCGCCGAAGCCTCTGCCATTGCCGCCGCGCGCAAATCCGCGCTGGTCGTTGGCCGGTGCGCCTGTAGCCGTTCCCGCATCAATCGCCGGACTGGTCGCCAACAAGGCATGCGTTTGCGTCGTCCCGCCGTAATTGCCCAGCGGCAAGAGTTGCGGATCGGTGTTGAGTTTGTCGCTCGCCTGGTTCAGGAAGCCGCCGCCGCCATCACTGCTCAGGTTGTTGCCCAGTGACGTGACAATCGGCGTGCCGCCGAAAGTAGTTCCAACCTGAAAATTGCTAGAGGTGTTGTGGGCAATGATGGAATTACGCAACGTCGTCGTGGCGGTTTGGTCTGGGGTTGCGGTCCACGTGGTAATGCCGCCGCCATTCGATCCCGCATTATGGGCAATCGTGCTGTTGATTACAGTCAATGTGCTGTTGCCGGCGGCGGCGTAGTTAAGAATGCCGCCTCCTCCGCGGCTGCCATAAGCGGTGTTGCCGCTGACGGTGCAGTTGGTTAACGTCAACGCGGCTCCGCCATCAAAAGCAATCGCACCGCCCTGGCCCGCTGTGTTGCCGCTGAAGGTGCAACCCGTAAACGACCCATTATAACCCCGCAAATAAACTCCGCCGCCACCTGAACTGCCGAACCCATTGTTGGACGTTTCATTGTTGAGGATGACGCAATTCGTCAGCGTCAAAGGGCTGTTGCTATAAATGCCGCCGCCATTTTCGCCACCGGCCGTTTTGCCATTACTAATGGTCAGGCCGCTGATGGTGTAGGAAAGCACAAGACCCGGTATGTTGAAGATGCGGTAATCGCCACCCGTATCGCGGCGCACGGTAAGCAGATGCGCGCCGGGGCCGACAATAGACAGCTCGCCCGAAAGATTAGGCAACGCGCCCGTTAGATTGATCGTACCGGTTACGCTGAAGTTAATGACGTCCCCCCCGAAACTGAAGCTGCCTGCCGTGCAATCGGTCGAGCCGGACTGATTGTTGTTGTTGGCGTTGATCAAAGCTTCACGCAACGTGCATTGGCCGTCATTAGCTTGCACGTCCGCCAGACTGTTGACGGTGATCGTCGCTGTTGGGCCATTCGGCACTGCGGTTTGCGCGGTGAAGCTTTCAATGGGAGCTGATATTGCCCGACTGGCGGGCGGGTCTTGTTCCGATTGCGCGTGCGCCGACCAGCGCTGCACTGAAAGCGCCAGCGCCAGGCTAACAAGGACAAGACAGGGGATTGCAACACGAAGGGTTTTCCGGCTTTTCAGCATGGGACTTATCTCCTGGGTAAAATGTGATTCTGTTGATGAGCCGATTCGTAAAACAGACAAGCTCTGCGGTCAGGGTTGGCCAGAGACAGGCCAACCGAAAAAGAGGTCGTAATGCTCTTCCGACTTGTAAGGCGAAATCCAAACCCGATTCCCGCCAAACGTAAGGGAAGTTTTGGATTTTTTGGATTGATGTGGGGTATGAACGGAGAGTATGCCACCAAGACCAATTCGCCAAGCCAATCCTTGCCAACAGATCAACTTATTTCGGCTGAAAGCCCGCCTTCAAAGTGAAAGCGGCCTGCCATAAACAATTGTTCATGGCAGGCCGCTTTGAGGTTAATCAGCCGATTGGCTGAACAGGTTAAAAGATGATTTTGCCCGCGAGCTGGATGACGCGAGCGGCTTCACCGGTTTGGATAATCTGCTGAGTGGACGGCGGAGCCACCGTCGCGCAGCAGGTTTGGCCAAACAAGGTCGAACGGAAGCTGGGGCTGCCGACCGACGCATCGCGCGGATTGTCGAAATTCGCGTGGTTGAACGCGTTGAACATTTCGACGCGGAACTGGAATTTCACACGCTCGGTGATGGTGACGTATTTCTGGATTCCCAGATCCACGTTCCAGTACCCAGGCGCGGTGAAGATGTTGCGCCCCGCACCGTTTTGTCCCGGCGCCGGAATCGCGAACCCGCTGTTGTTGGCAAACACCACTGGACCAACGACACCGGGAATGTCTTGCAGCTTCAATTCCGGTTTGACGCCGCCGATGATGTCCGCGCGCGATTCGTGCGCGAAGTTCGACGTGCGGATACCGCTGCGAACCGAGAACGGTTCACCCGACATGGCCGTCAAAATGCCGTTGATCGCCCAGCCGCCGACGAATTGGTTCACGACTCCGTTGGCGCTGCCAAACAGCGATTTGCCTTTGCCAAACGGCAACTCATACACGCCGAACGTAGTGAACACGTGTGTGCGGTCAAAATCCGAACGGCCTTTTTCGTTGCCAAAATTGCGGCCGTCGGTTGGCGTACGCGAGTTGGTGGTCGAAAGTCCGCCGCCCGAAGAAGCGCCCACAGGGTCCACCGACTGATCATCAATGGATTTGCCGAAGGTGTAGGACGTGCCGAACAGCAATCCTTTTTCAAAGCGTTTGCGCAACGTCGCTTGCAGCGAGTGATAGTGCGACGTGCCGCCTGAATCAATGTACGTGATGACGCCGAACTGCTGGTTGATGCGGTATTGACCCGCCAGCGTCGTTTGTTCGACACGACCGACGAAGTTGCCAGCCTGATTCAGCAGCAAATCGTTGCGCGTCGTGGCCGAATTCAAGAACGCCGCCGTCAATCCCGGCAATGTCACCGGAGTTCCGGTCACACCCGCCGGACAGCCAGTGCCATCCGCCTGGCAGTTTTTGGCGATGTTCGCCTGCATCGTCGTGAACTGAGGAAGCAAGCCGGTCGCGTCAATCTGGTTGACGTCATACGCGCGTTGCAACCGCATGCCGCGACGTCCGACATAAGCGACTTGCGCGACGATGCCCTTCGGCAATTCGCGCTGGAAGCTCAAGTTCCACTGATGAACGGTTGGCAGTTTCAGGTTCGGATCGAAGACCGAAACCGGCGGCGCGTTGCTGAGCGTCACCAGCGGCAACGTCAACTGAGCAGACGGTTTGAAACTCGGCGCGCTCATTTCCAGCGGGAATCCCTGGGCAATGCGCAAATCCGGAGCAACCGTGCATCCGGCGGTCGTCGCGCCGCCCAGCGTCGAACTGCACGAACCGATCAATCCCGGCGGACGACCGGAAACCGCCGTCACCTGGAACGACGGCAGTGCGTCGTAGGCCAGGCCGTAACCGGCGCGAACGACGAATTTCGAACTGTTGCGCGGACTCCACGCGATACCGATGCGCGGGCCAACGCCCAGATTGGTGCGGTTGAAGAAGGTTTCCGCCTGCACAAAGGTCACGCCGCCTCTGGTCAGAATCGGTCTGTCTGGAACGTACACTTTGCCGTTCGCTTCCGTCGGCGCAGGGTTATATTCAAACCGCATGCCCAGGCTGATGGACAGGTTCTGGCGCACGCGCCATTCATCCTGACCGTAGAAGTTGTATTGGTGCAACCGGTTGCCGACCGAGAACAACGTCACCTGGCCGTTCTTTTGGAACGGCAGATACGCGTCGGAACTCAAGTCGCCAATGAACACCTGGGACAAGCGCGCCGGGATTCCCAACAAATCGTTGATCGTTCCCTGCAACCGCGTGAAGTCCGTTGCGTTGATACCCGCCGCAGCAGTGGTTGCTTGCGCAGGGGTATTGAACCCGGAAGGAGCGCGCACGCCGGCACTAAACGAAATCGCAGGCGTGACGTTGATCCCGCCCGGTTGTCCGCGACGGTCATTGTGCTGATAGAAACGGAAGTTCAACCCAACGGCGAGTTGGTGTGAACCTTTGGAGAAGCTGAAATCATCCACGAACTGCGGCGTGGTCACGGCGCGTTCGGTACGCGGCGTGTTCAACAGCGCGTAGCTGGCATTGTTGAACGTGTAACCGGGAATGTTCGGGAAATCCGGGTTGGCTTCGCCCTGCGTGAACAGGAAGCGGAAGCGCGAAAAGCCCATCGTGAACGAGTTGACGTATTTGTTCGCCCACACGCTGCGATGATTGAACGAAAGCAGCTTGCTGCGACGCTCAACTTCACCCAGCGGCGGGAAGCCTGGGAACACCTGCGGACGTCCGTTGAGCGGATCGCCTTGTTTGGTGTCGTAATTGGCATGCATCCAGCTAACGAAAATTTCCTGGTTTTCGGTCAGCTTGTGGTCAATACGAACGCGATATTGCGGACCAACGATGCTGGTCGGCGGATTCCATAAATAGGTCGCGGTGTTCAATCCGTCGCCGACGACTGCGTAATTGTTCGGTTTGGGATAACGCGCGAACAGCTTTGCGATGGTCGGGTCCAGGCCGAGCTTTTTCGGATCGTCTCCTGCGAAGTTGTAACTGGCCACGCAATTGGTATCGGTGGCGCTGGTGCAGTTGCGAACGCCGGCAGCCAACGCGCCGGTTTTCGGGTCCACCAACTGCGGAACGTTGCGCGTGATGGTTTGGCCGTTCAGCACGAACGGCGTTTTCGGATCAGCAACGAAGTACCGATAAACACCTGCCAGCGCGCTGGGTGTGTAAATCGTCGGAGTTCCGAAGGTTTGATCCAACGGTTGGGTGAACTTGATGTTCTGTCCCTGCCAGCTGCCGTAAAAATGGGTTTTGTTTTTAATGACCGGGCCGCCCATTTCAAAGCCGTAATTGTGCAGCTTGATTTCGGGTTTCTGTGTGCCCAACGCATTGGAATACCAGTCGCGGGAATTGAGCGCGGTGTTGCGCGCAAACTCGAACACCGTTCCGTGGTAATCGTTGGAACCGCGCCGCGTCGCTAGCGAAATCGAAGCGCCGCTGTTTCGGCCTTCGGACGCCGTGGCGTTGTTGGTGACGACCTTGTATTCCTGCACGTTGTCCGGGTTCAGGCGGTAAATGTTCGACACCGGATTCGGGACAGACGATTCGTTGGCGTCAATGCCGTCAATCGTCACGTTATACGCGCGGTCGCGCGAACCGTTGACGTGAATGCCGGAACCGGCTCCGCCAAAACTGCGCTGCGTCACGCCGGGTTCCAGAACGATCAGGCTCAGCGGATTGCGACCATTGAGCGGCAGGGATTCAATCGTTTTCTGTTCAACGACATTGCCGATGACGGCATTCGACGATTGAATGCGTTCGTAGCCGCCTTCGATATTGACGATTTCGTTGGCCGCGCCAACTTCCATCGCGGCGTCCACCACCAGAGGCGTTCCGACTTCCAGCACGTTGCCGGTTTTGTTCGTCGTTTTGAAGCCTTTCGCTTCTACGCTAATGGTGTATTTGCCCACGGGCAAAGATGGAAACGCATACAGACCGGCTCCGGTGGTTGTTTGGGTATAAACAAGGCCGGTGGCTTCGTCTTTGGCGGTAATTTTCGCGCCAGGAACGACTGCTCCGGTCGCGTCGGTCACCGTTCCGCTAATGCGGGATGTCCCGGTCTGTGCCAATGCGCTGAGCGTCAGCAAGATGCTGAGACTCAACATGCTAAGCAGCAAACTCAAGCTCTTTTTCATGGTTCCTCCTGGAAAACCTGTGCGTTAAAAACTAGTCGCACTGTCGGATCAAAAATTGAATTTGGATTTTTACAATGTGTTGCAGTAGGAAAATAAAACTGCAGCTTTTTAAGTAGGCAAGCAACATTCCAACGAATTCCCATCCAATCAACCAAATCAGCCGAACCGATATCCACAAACATTTCAGCAATTAACTGGTTTTTTGTATTTCTTGGCTGGTTCTGGCCGAGGCTTTGGAAATGAATCAATCCGAAAATCGCAACTCAGTACGAAAAAATGGAGACACCTCTACTCAAAACCTACGATAAAGTCTTGAATAAATTCAGCTTGAGGCTTGCTGGCGCTGGTTATCGTTTACGGTTCATCCTGGTTTTCTTGTAAACCTTCAGTTCCTTGTATCCGCTCTGGGAATCCTGCTCGCGCGTCATTTTCAGCCCGATGGCTTCGCCAATGATAATTTCCGCCGTGGTGTAAATTTCGCAACCGGCGACCAAATGCCCGCCCAAGGTTTTCCCGTCGCCATCGGAAATGGAAATGTGCAGATGCGGCCCATCCGGCGTCAGCGTTCCGACCAGGGAAACGATTTCAAACTTCCCGACATAATTCGTCGAATCGCTTTTGTCCGCCAACCGCAGCGAAGCTTTTTGCAAACTGCCGACACAGGTGACGATGAACCCCGCTTGTAAATGTTTGGCCTTGGCAAACCGCTCCAGCTCAACGCGCAAATCCTGCCCCGGCTTCAACCGCAAAACATACATTCTCGTCCGATCCGTCGAAGCTTCTTCCCAACTGGGAGTGTCAGCGTTGGATTGGACGTTTTTGGTCTGGGCAAAAACGTGTTGGTTAACGACAAGACAGAACGTCGCAAGAAAGAATGCATTGAGCAGTGTTTTCATAATTCGTTTTTTGGGGGCCAGTGACTTCGAAGCAAAAACGGCTTGAAGGCGAATCCGAGAGCCAACTATTCACCACTTGTATTGCGTGACGGCGGCGCGCCGAGCCAGCACTCTGGCCAGTTCGCGGGCTTCGGGTAAAGGCAGATTGTGAATTTGCGGGCCGCCTCCGGTATAAGCCTGTCCCGCGGTATCCACCAGCAAGGTGGCGACTCCCCACCAACGATCCAGCAGAGTTTGCCGAAGCTGCACCGCCTGAATTTTGCTGATCGGAACGATGTGAGTCGAACGCCCCAACCACCCGCGCCGCGTGCGGAAATATGCTTCGCCGAGCGCGTATCCCAAATGGCGATAGCTCAAGGCTTGAGCCAGATAAAACAGCGGCAACACTGCCAGCGGCAATAGCGCCACCCAACTGCTTCGCCAGAGGAATAAGGCAATTGCCAGAATCAGACAGACAACCGCCGCTTCGATGGTTTCGCGGCGGACCGCCAGCCCGGAAACTTGTCGCCATTCGGAGGGATCGTCGGCCAAATCCGGGAAAAGATTCGGCAACACTTCATCCACTTCGTTGACAGGCAAAATCGGCAACAACACATCGCGTCCGTGGTTGTCGTCTTTGTTGTCGCGTTCCCGCCCCGAAGTGTCTGCTCGCATCGTTGCCCTGCCGAACAACCGGCGCAGCGCCTTTTCTTCAATTTCCAACACCTGAATGCGGCGACGCGGCAAGCTGGACGAACGCTGCGTCAGCAATCCGTAGCGGCGCTGCAAATCATCGCCTCGGCGCGAAAAGGTGAAGCCGTAAAACAGCACGACCGATCCGATGACCGAAAACACGATTCCGACAATGGCGACGGCAAACAAGCCCAGCAGAAAAACCGCCACTGCGGCGGCAACGCCTTGAGCCGCCAAATGTTTGCTTTCGCTGACGATCAGCTTGCCGGTTTTTTCGTAAAGCGAATGCGGCAACACGTCATCCGCGAAATTCCACAGCGCTCCAACCAGCACCAATGCCGAAAGCAGATGGTTGGAAGTCAGTCCGGCGACGACCAAATCCTTCAGCGTGAGGCGGCGAATCACCTTCGATTCCGGTTCGGCAACAATCGGTTCGGCATTCGGCAAAAAGGTCGCGTAAACTGTTTCGCCGACTTGATTGGCTTTGATGGCTGCGGCGCGCGCAAACACCGCCTGGCGCAATCGCTCGGCTTCGGTGCGAGTGATGACTGATAGCCGCGCTTCGGCGCCGTGACCGCTGCCGGTTTCGATCTTGGCATCCACCACGCCCAGCAAACGGTGCAAAACGCCTTGTTCAATGCTGATTTCCTGAATGCGTTCCAACGGAATGTTGCGCTGGCGTTTTTCAAACAATCCGCCCTGAGTGATCAATTCATTGCCTTCGATGCGATACCGAAAAGAAAAATATTTGGCCAGTGTCGTCCCCAATCCCGTCAGGGTGATGATCAGCACGGGAAATCCTGCCCAGCGATTACCGAACAACACCAACGCCAGCGCCGGAACCAAAGCTCGGCCATATTTAGCCAAACCGATGATCAATGTCAGCGGATGCAATCGCCCTTCAAACACTTTGCTGCCCTGGCCGAGCTGGTCAAAAACGGGAGGCGGAGTGAGGTTGTCAAACGGCATCATCGCCTCCAATTTCAACCAGGTGATCGCGCAATCGCGTTGCGGCGTCGGCTTCCAAGCCCGGAATCGTCGTCGTCGCGGAATGAGTCCCCGCCGTGTGAATGACCAGCGACGACAATCCAAACATCCGCTCCAACGGCCCGCGCTCCAAATCCACATGCTGCAACCGAGCCAACGGAATCAGCCGCGTGTGCTGGATCAATCGCCCGTGACGCAACTCCAACACTTTTTCGTCAATTCGCCATCCCCAGGAACGGTAATAGCGTGGCGGAAACCAGAAACAAAACCACAGCACAACCAGCGTCACGATGGACCAACCAACCGCCAGCCCGATTCGCGCCACAGGCTGAGCCGCCCCGACACCAATCGCCACCCCAAGCATAATCAGCAGTAAAATACCGAGCGTGATCAAATAAGTCAGCCGCCACAGCGGAACCACACGCGAATCCAATTTCTGAAACTCTTCAACTGTCAAATGAGGCCGAGTGAACTCTTGAATCTCTTGCTCTGAGTTTCTAGTCATAACAACACCTTTGCCAATTCGGCGACTTGCTCCTATTTTTAAGCGTGCGGAATGCCGTTTGGAAATCGCGCCAGCCAGGCTTTGATTTCCAGTTCCTGTTTGAGCTCTTTCAGGTCAGCCACCAAATCGGCAGCGTTGGGATAACGCTGGTCGCGGCCTTTTTGCAACGCTCGATTGACGATTTTCTCCAACTGGGCGGGAGCGTTCAGCGCGAGCTTGCTTAGCGGCGTCGGCTGACGGTGAGCGATGGCGGCCATCACTTCGATGATTTCGTCTCCGGTAAATGGCGCGTCGCCGGTCACCATTTCGTACAGCACAACGCCCAGACTGAAAATGTCCGTGCGATGATCCACATCCAGACCGCGCGCTTGTTCGGGCGACATGTATTGCGCTGTTCCCATCACCATTCCGGGCATTGTGTTGGCGTCCACAAAGGTTGTCGCGCTGGAATCAGTCATCATCGCGCGCGGTTCTTCCACCTTGGCTAAGCCGAAATCCAGCACCTTCACCAATCCGTCAGGACGAACCATGATGTTTTCCGGCTTGATGTCGCGATGCCAAACTCCCGCCGCGTGAGCCGCCGACAAGGCGCCCGCAATCTGAATGGCGATGTCCAATGCTTCGCCGAGTTGCAGTTCGCGGCTGGTCAGCAATTTCCGCAGCGTCTGGCCTTCAACAAATTCCGTGGCAAGAAAATGAACGGAGTTTTCGATGCCGATTTCGTAAACGGTGATGATGTTCGGATGGTTGGTGGCACTGGCGGCTTGCGCTTCGATTTTGAAGCGGCGCAAGCGGTCTTTTCGGTTGGAGATTTCGGCGGGCAACAGCTTCAGCGCGACTTTGCGCCGCAAGCGCGAATCTTCGGCCAGATAAACTTCCCCCATTCCGCCTTTACCGAGTTTGTACAAAATCTGGTACGGCCCAATCGCTTGCTGCTTCAATTGTTCCGTTCGACCTGTAGCCTGACGGCTGGCCTGTGCCCATTCCGCCGCCAAATCTGCCGCTGGCTCTTCCAACAAGCCGTCGCTTTTTTGCTGGCTGGCCAACAGCGATTCGACTTCCTTTCGCAACGCGACATCGGCTCCGCAAGCCATTGCCAAAAACAAGCCTCGCTCTTTCGGCGAGCGCTCCAACGCCTGATGAAATAAAGCTTCGATTTGTCGCCAGCGATCAGTTTGCATTGGGAGTTGGGAGTCGGGAGTTGGGAGTCGGCGACCTATAACCTGTCACCTGCAACCAACCACCTATTCCTTTTCAATTTCTCGTTGCAGCCAGGCTTTGGCCAACGTCCAGTCGCGCATCACGGTGCCAGGCGAAACGCCCAACACTTCCGCCGTTTCTTCAATGCTCAAGCCTCCGAAAAACCGCAGCTCGACCATGCGACTTTTGCGTTCGTCGAATTCGGCCAGTGCTTTCAGCGCGTCATCCAATGCGACAACGTCCCCGGCGCGTTCATCCGAAACAACCAAGGCTTCGTCCAATTCAACCTGTTGAGCGCCGCCCCCGCGTTTAGCCATGTGACGGCTGCGCGCGTAATCCACCAGCACGCGACGCATTTGCGTCGCCGCCATCGCAAAGAAATGCGACCGGTTCTGCCATTGCGCATCTTTTTGGTCTACCAGCCGCAGATAGGCTTCGTGAACCAGCGCAGTGGTTTGCAAGGTGTGGCCTGTGCGTTCGCGACCCAGATACCTTCCCGCCAGTTTATGCAGTTCCTGATACACCAGCGGCAACAATTCATCGCGTGCGGATTCATCGCCCTTGTTCCAGGCTTCCAGCAATTGCGTCACATTTTTTCCGGCGGTTGTGTCCATAAATTGTCTGATTGAAACGGCGCGGATTATAACACCGCAAATTTTTTTCTCCGACGTTAGAGGTTTGCCTCAGACTTTTCGCATTAAGGAGTGACGGCAAAAACGACTGTGAGTGAGTGCACCGGGCGTCAGTGGGTAACGGGGGAAATCTGCTGACACGCACTCACTCACAGTCGCTGCGTCGTTTCTTTTTTGTCTTGTCTCAGTTAACTCATTTCAGCCAATTCAAATATTCCGGCAGCGAATGCAGTTGATCCACGTGATCCGGGGCAGTGTTTCCCGCAAAGCCAAGCAGCCAGAACTTCCCTGCCTTGGCTTCGCTCAATTGCTGCGTTTGCATCGGTCCCCACTTCACCACGGACTTCCGTTTCAATCCTAACTGATTCAACAACCAATCCGCCGTTTCCGTTGTGCTGGCGTACGTTCCGGGAAAGATTTCCGAATGCGTGACGATTATGCGCTTCCGGCCCGCCACTGCATCGCGCGCGAACTTCAGGAAGATGTCCAAATCGCCTGCCTCCAATTCTGATTCCTGCGACGGAGCAGTTCCCGGCTTTCCGCCGACATACCCGGCATGCAACCCGTCAATCAGCAACACTTTATCCACTCGCGCGTAATGTTCCGGCACTTTCAAAATGGCACGCACCGCGCCGTAACCCGCGCTCCACGAAGTCAACGTAATCGGCGAAAACTTTACGCCGGCTTTTGTTTCGGCTTCGGCAATCAATCGAGCGAACAACTGAGCGTCGGCAAACGGTCGCGCATACACCGACGAACCGGCTCCGATTTGAATGGAAATCACCGCAGTTTTGCCTGCTCGCACGGCGGCGACTTCCGGCAACCAGCTTCCTCCGTGAAAGTGAATGAACAACGGAATTGGCGATTTGAGTTTCAGCCTTGCGGGCAAAAACAGCATGCCGAGTTCCAGCTTTTCCCGGCGACCTTCCGGCGTTTCCTGTTTCAATCGAGGATGCGCCCGCGTGTGCTCGACCATTGGCGAAGGGTTTTGGGATTGCTGGGCAAACGTCGAGGCGGCCAGCAACGCGATCAGAACGAACTTTCGCATAGCGAACGATTCTCCATTCTTGCTGTGATGTGATTGCCGGGATAGCATAGCAGCGAAGGAGGATTTACGTCATTGATTACCTATGAACAACCGGTCGCCGAACCTATCTCGCACTTCTTTTACTCGCACCGATTGAAACTGCAACTGTGGGACTGGGGCACGGCGGGTAAACCAACGATGATTCTGGTTCATGGCGGATTGGATCACGCGAGGAACTGGGATTGGGTCGCCCGCGAACTGTGCAAGGATTTTCACGTCTACGCCCATGATTTGCGCGGCCACGGCAACAGCCAGCAAGCTCACGGCGCACTATACACTGTCGCCGAGCACGTGCTGGATTTGTCGGCGCTGGTGGATGTCATCACGACGACCAACAAACAACCTGAACCGATTTACCTGATCGGCCACAGCTTGGGCGGAGTCATTTCGACGCTGTATACCGGCATTTTTCCAGAAAAAGTCAAAAAGCTGGTTTCAATTGAAGGTCTGGGGCCGCCGCCAACTCACAAGGTCTACGATCCGGCTTCGAAGCGCATGCGCCGCTGGATTGACGAAATTCGCAAGATCGAAAAACGTGAGCCGCGCAGTTATCCCGATCTGGATTCTGCCGTCAGCCGCATGCAGGAAGCCAACCCGCACCTTTCCGACGAAGTCGCGCAACACCTGACGCTGCACGGCACGAACTGGAACTCCGACGGTTCGCTCAGCTGGAAGTTCGATAATTTCGCGCGCCCGTTTCCGCCCTTTGGGCATAACCAAGCTGACATTCAAGACGTGTACAGCCAAATTACTTGTCCGGTGCTGTTGTTCTGGGGAATGGAAAGCTGGGCGCCCGACCCCGAAAAGGACGGTCGAGCCACACCGATCAAAAACCACCGGCTGGTGAAAGTCGCCAACGCAGGCCACTGGGTTCACCACGATCAACTGGACGTGTTTTTGACGGAAACGAAGAAGTTTCTGGCTGAAGAATAGCGCTCGACAGGATTTACAGGATTCGACAGGATGCATTTCATCTTGTTCAATCCTGTAAATCCTGTCGAAAAAGTTTACGGGTCTTGCCGTTTTTTCATCTCGACCAACTCCACGCTGCCGCGTGTCGTCAGTTGGTAATAATCGCTGAACTCGCCGGATTCAAATCCTTTGATCAAGGTTTCGATGCTCTGCAACAACTGGACGCTGAAATGATTGTCCACGGTTTGCGGATGGACGTTCGTATAATAGGCGTAATTGAAATAGCTGCGAATCAGCAGGCTGCGGCTGTCGATCGGCAAAAACTTCAGGTTTTCGACGAACCGGCTCATCGTGTCTTGCCGGAACAGATAAAACTCCACGTTGGACACGTAAAACGCCGAAACCTTTTCGTTGATTTCTTTCAGGTAATCGCCGATGGATTTCAACGCCTTGATGCCGGAAATGTCGCCCGTCGCAGGAACAATCCGGTTTTGGTCGTGCATGGTTTTGATCACTTGAAAGGTCGCTTCGCTGGCCAAATAGTTGCGCTGTTTTCCCTTCAGGTCTTTTTCCAACAGGATGTCGCGGTAAGCGGGAAAGAATCGTCCAGTCGGACGGTCGCGGATCGTGTAACGGGTTTCGAGGCAGTCGGTATAAAACGCCTGATAAATTTCATCAATCGTTTCCCAATCGCGCTGGTTCAACGTCAATCCAAAGCTTTCGATCTTCTTGTGCATGTCCGCTTTGATCTTGTCGGCCATCTTTTGATCCAGCGGCGTGCGATCAAAGTAATCCACCAAGTCACGAATCTGACGGTCATTCCATTTTTTGAAATCTTTAGGTAGCGGGCGGGCAAACAGGTTCGACAGGTATTCGATGCGGCTGCGCGACATCATAAACAGCGATTTGAACACCAGATGCTGCAACAACGCATCGCGGCGAATATCGAGCATGATCGCCAGCTTCGGTTTGATCTGCGCGATGTACGTGAAGTTCTGATCCGGCCCCACCCCAAGATACACGCCGCCGGAAATGTTCATCTCTTCCAGCGTTCCCAGCACGTGTTGATAAGACAGTTCGTTCGACACCAGATTATCCGAACCAAAATAGCCTGCGCGTTCAGAAAGTTTCGCCACCAATTGCGCGAAATCTTCGCGGCGGTCGCCGATGACCACTTTCTGCTGAGCCAGTGCAGGCACAGCAACCAGCCAAAGAGCGATGAACAACAACACGGTTCGGAACGACTGGCGGAAATAGTTCATCTGTCTTAACTCCTAAAACTTAAATTGGGTTTGGGATTCAAAGCTTCGGAATCGAGCTTCAATGGATCTCGTTGCCAATAAACCACAGTTTTCTTGGAAAACAAAGGCGCGCTGCGCTCACGGAGCTTCTGCTAGAACAGTTTCGATGCGGCGGGAAAGTTCCGCTTCAGACAGTCGCGTCGGAGCATAAAACCGCACGATGCCTTTTCGATCAATCAGCGCGAAGGTCGGCGTCGCCGAAACGCCGTATCGAATCATGGCGTCTTTATCAATCACGACGGGGACACTTTCCAGGCCTTTATACGTTTCTTGCCAGACCTTTTCGATCTGCGCTTTTTCTTCCGCCGGAGTCGCGTCTTTGTTTTGAGCGCCCGTGCCGTAATAGCGCGTCGGAGCCATCACAACCAAACCTTGCGCGCGATATTTTTCCGTCACTCGAACCAGCGTGGCAGATTGCGCCCGACAATCGCCGCACCAGTGCGCCCACAGAAACAGCAAAACCGGTTTGCCTTTCAGCGAAGCAAACGAAGCAGGCTTGGCACCGACAAAATCGCTCAGGTTGAGTTCCGGCGCGGGCTGGCCTTCCAGCGAAAACAGATTGATGTTTTTGCGAATGCGCGAACGAAGCCCGATGTTTTTGGCGCGGGCAAATTCGGATTCCAGAAAGTTGATGGCAGAACCACGCCCTTCGCGTACTGCGCGCAACTTTCCTTCGACTTCGATGGCTGCGCCGAGCGGGGACAGCCATTCTTCTTTCTCTTCGCGAATTTCGCGGCGAAGTTCAGCAACGTACGAAGCAGCAGCATCCGGCTGATTCAGCATCTCAGCGCCGCGCGCCAGCCAGCCAAGGGCATCCAGATATTCGGCGTCCACGCCATGTTCCCGTTTGTAATCTTCGGCAGCCTGAGCGCCGCTGGCCAGATCGCCCGCGGAAAGTTTGTTCCTGACAACGCGAACAAGTTCACCTGCGGCGTTCGCGCTTAGAACCAAAAACACCAACGCGATGAAGGATGCTAAAAAGGTGTGTTTTCTCAATTGCGATTCTCCTGTCTGTTCGCGGGAAAGTTGGTGTCGCGTCAGGCGATCTTCAATTCATAGATGCCGATTTTGATGGTTTGTCCCGGTTGCACGTCGGCGCTTTCGCCGGGCTGAATTTCGCGGCCATCGACTTCAATGGCATTGCGGCCGATGCATTCGAGTTTGAACGAAGCTTCGTGTTTCGACAGGAGAGCGTGTTTGCGACTGACTTCCTGATCACCGTCGAGTTTCACATCCACCGGAAAATCTTTCGATCCGCGCCCGATTTCGATTTTGGCTTTCGAGGATTTAAAAACTTCCGGTTCGCCGCCCTGGCGCTGAAAATTGACCGTGAACAGCGGCGCTCGCGGTCGAACCAGCGTTTTATCGCCATCTTCCGGTTCCAGCGGTTCGGTGTTTCCCGGTTCGACTTCAATTGGCTTGGGCGTAGGTTTCTTTTTGCGAGCGGTGACTTCAGTTCTCGGTGAATCATCGTCCCACACAGCCTGGACGCGAACCTGGCCTTTGTTGAGCGCGCCGTCAATGCTCAAACTGAGCGCGATCTTGTCCGTCTTAAGCTGTTTTCCGCCAACGATTTCTTTGGCACGCTGCGACAAACTGGTTCCCAAACCTTCTTCAAGGCCTTCACGTTTGCGGCCTTGCCACATGGCGTCGTCTTCCTTGCTCAGGTAGATGATGTATTCGCCGGGCAAGTAGGTTTGGCCGCCCGGCGGCGTGAACATCTCGCGTTTCATGACGGTTTCGACTTCGCGCGCGATCTTGACGAAAAACTCATCCCACTCGCTCAACTGAGCCTGAATTTCCGGCGTTTGCGAAATCGCATCTTCACCGTCCAGCCATTTTTTAACTTCACCCCAAAGCTTCATTGAAATACCTCTCAACACGGAAAGAGACAGGATTTACCAGATTCACAGGATTGTTTTATTCGGTTCAATGGCTTCAATCCTGAAAATCTTGTAAATCCTGTCAAAAAATTTCCTCTCACCACCAGCGGCGTGAGACTACACGAACATATTCCGATTTTCCATAAATCCAGCCTTGGCGGATATCCAAAGGCGCGTCCGTCTCTAACTTCATCCACTGGCTGACTTCGATCTGCAACCAGCCTTGTTCATTTTCCTGGATCACTTTATGGCGCGTGTTGGCGGCCACCGTGCCGTAAGGCTTGAACTGACCGCCGGGACCGCTGCGAACATAAAGCGCGGCAGCAGTCACCTCAACTTCTCGCGGAGCGCCGAACTCTCCGCCTTTGAAAAAGTTATACACGCTGGCTAGTAACCCAATAAAAGCCGCGCCAAGAAACGCGATGAAAACTCGGCGGCGCAGTTTTTCAGAAAACCGGTCGGCCATTTTCTTTGGCCGATTCCCTTGGTAAGCAGCCGGATTCTGCGGACGTGCTTGCCCAGGCCGGGTAACCAACGGTGGCGTTTGATTAGCCGAATTGGCCGGATGGGATTGCAGCGGTCTAGCAGGTTTGGGAGCGTTTGGCTGTGCCTTCGGCGGCTGCAATTCGATGACAATTTTTCCCGGACGTTCTGCGCGTTGAACTGGCGGCGGGTTTTCCCGAATTGGTTTGGCTTCGGCGGCTGCGATTTCCGCAACCTTTTCCGTTGGAGCGCTCACGACCAGAGGTTCTGTTTCAACAGGCTGAGCAGACGAGACGACTTCCTGCAAATGCGAAGTCGCAGGAGTCGGATCGAAATCCGGTTGTGCCGGAGTTTTTGGGAATGCTCCCGTATCGAATTTCTGCCGAGGTTTGACGATGGTTTCTTCGTCGGGCAGTTCTTCGATCTTTACGGTCGGTGCCAATGCAGCAACTTGCGCCAGTTCATGCCAAAACTCCGCCACGGTGGCATACCTGACTTTCGGGTTATCGTCCGTGGCTTTGCACAAAACTTTCAACAATGAGCTGCCCCAGGGCTTGCTGATCAGATTTTCCGGCAACGACGTTATCGGATCACAGCGAAACTGGCTCGGCGCACGTCCGCAAACAACGGTATAAAAACTTTTTGCTAGCGAATAGACATCCGCCGCCGTTGTCAGTTGCTGCAAGTCCCCAGTGTTTTCATGCGGATTGTGTTCGGGCGGAGCGTAAACGTCCGCGCCAACGCGAGTAATTTCCGTGGATTCGCCGCTGGTAATTTTAGCGACGCCAAAGTCGGCAACTTTCAACGTGCGTTTGTCAGCGCTGAGCAGAAAGTTATTCGGTTTCAGGTCGCGATGGATGATTCCTTTGCTGTGCGCGAACGCCAGCGCTTCGCAAGCTTGATGAAAATAAGACAGCGCTTCTTCCAATGGCAGAGCTTTGTCGGGCCGATGGCGGCACAACTCCAGCAAATCCCCGCCGGGCATGTATTCCAGCACCAAATAATGAAACGGGACTTCGCGCAAATCCGAGGCGGTGCCGTGG
Organism: Blastocatellia bacterium; assembly: GCA_035429885.1. GTDB lineage: Bacteria > Acidobacteriota > Blastocatellia > RBC074 > RBC074 > RBC074. Next base: position 11,627 of record DAOMFR010000087.1, on the reverse strand, counting down.
CCGAGGCGCAAGATCACGTGCGGATGCCGAACGGCATCCAAGGCAACGGCTTCGTTCTGAAAATTTTCGACCAGGGTTCGTTCCAGGTCTGGATCGGGAGTTCCCTGCAAACTGGTGTTGAGCGCTTTAATGACAACAGCCGAACGGCTGGCCGCGCGATCATACGCCACGAAAATTTCGGCGTAACTGCCGCGGCTTAACCGCTCGTACACTTCGTAGCGGTTATCAACCAGACTGTGTTCCAGTTTCAATTCAGGCATATGTCTGCGACTGGGGGACGCGGCGACTTGGACACTGGGAGATAACGCGACTTCGCCCGTTCTCCCAGTCGCCTTGCCGCTTTGTCGAGGCTATCCGACCGGTTTGACAGAGCCAGCCGGCGCGGGGCTGGCAGGCATGGGCGAAGACGATGGGGGCGCCGTGGGCGTCATCAGTTTCTGCAAACTGTCTGCCGCGTTTCGAGCCTGGCCAATTTGCAAATAAGCCATGGCAATGAACACCCATCCTTCGTCCAAATCCTGGTTGTTGGTCGCTGCGAGTTTGAAATGGTTGATGGCTTCTTCGTACTTCTTTTCCGTGAAGTACAAGCGGCCAAAACAGTAATGAGCCTCAGCGTTGTTCGCGTCTCGCGCCAGAATTTGATTCAGTTCCTGGCGCGCGTCTTCGATTCGTCCTTCATTCAACAAGGCAAACGCCGAAGCCACTCCGGCATCGCGTGGCGAATACCGCAAGACCCGCGGCTGCTCTTCTGCCAAAGGACCGCCTGCCCGATTGACCACACGTTGCAACGGCCCGCCGAACAATCCGCCCAAAATGAATCCGGCCAACAGCGTCACGATCAAAACACTCATTCTCATAAACTTTGACATCTCGACTTTCTGCCCGGCATCGTCAGCCGGACCAATGTTGAACACTTTTTTTCCACTTGAAGCTTGGGCATGGTTTGCAATCGGTAAAGGCTCGCTTGATGCAGATGTTTCAACCTCGTCCTGAAACTCGTCCGGCGCGGGCGGCAAAAGCGCCGGCGATGCAGCCATCGGCAAGAGGTTTGCTTCGTGAGCGTCGCTTTCGGCAACCGGTTCGAATTCCGGCTCCGATTCGTGCAGCGAAATTTCGATTTTCTTCCGGGGTTTTTCCGCATCCGCAGAAACCCCAGAGGCCATAGACATAGAGGGGCTCATCGAACGCATCGGGCGCGTCTGTTCGTCCACGTAACCGCGTTCGCCGAAATCCACAATGATGGCAGTCAGGTTGTCTTCCGCGCCTTCGTTGTAACAAAGCTGTTTGAAAGTTTCGCAAACGGTCTGGGGATGATTTCCGCTGCGTAGCAACCGCTCCAATTGATCGTCGCGAATGTGGCGGGTAATGCCGTCGCTGCACAACAGCAGCGTCGTGGTTTCATCTACCTGAACTTCGATGATTTCGGGTTCAACGTCGGAATCGGCTCCGATGGCTCGGCTGATGACGTTTCGACGCGGATGGGTTTCGGCTTGTTCGGGTGTCAGCCATCCCTGGCGAACGGCTTCATTAACTTCGCTGTGATCTTCGGTCAGTCGAACCAGTCCGCGCGCATCACAGCGATAAACCCGGCTGTCGCCCACGTGAGCAATGATGGCTCGATTGTCTCTGACCGCCGCCAGCACAATCGTAGTCGCCATTCCTTCCAACTCCTGATTCAGCTCCGCTTCCGTGTAAATCTTCTGATTGCAGAGATCAATCGTTTCCTGCACCAATTTGCGCAAATCTTCCATCGGCAAATCAGAATTTGCCACGGGTTGCGGGCCGCTGAATACTTTTTCAAACACTTCGGTGACCACACGACTGGCCGTTTGCCCGCCACGACGACCGCCTACACCATCAGCGACGATGAACAGACCTCGGCTGGGCAACGCCAGCAAGTTGTCTTCATTCGCCTGGCGCTTCAAGCCTTTGTCAGTGATTTGTCCAACAGTAACTTTCATTATTGACCGGTGGTTGGTGGTCGGTGCTTGGTGGTCGGTCTACATCAGCTGGCGACAACCGTTCACCGTCCTCCGACCGCAACATTATTCCTGTGAGAAATCGCCATCAACATTCCCAGCATGAAAAAGCTGGTGATCAGTGACCAGCCTCCATGGCTGACGAACGGGAGAGTGATTCCGGTCATTGGCAGCATGCGCAATACGCCGCCGATATTCACAATGGCCTGAAAGCCCAAAAATGCAGTCACACCTGCGGCAATCAGCTTGGTGAACATATCGCGCGCTTCGATGGCGGTGCGCATTCCGGCGACAACGACAATGATGAACGCAAAAATGATGATTGCTCCCCCGACAATTCCCATCTCTTCGGCAATAACAGCGTAGATAAAGTCCGAATCGGCAATCGGCACAGTTTCGGGATAGCCTTTCCCCAAACCCGCACCCAGCAACCGCCCATCGCTAACGCCAAACAGTGCCTGCGAAGGTTGAAAAGCGTACTTGTTATACCACTTTTCCTCATCAGTGTTGCCCGGTACCCGCGCAGCTTCTTTGGCCCACCAATCCTCATCATCGCTTGGAGCCAGTCCGCCATGCCGCCATAAATAAAACCGCTGCTTGATGCGATCCGGCACGCCTTCACTGACGATGTTTTTGACGCGCTCGACCGATCCCACCTGAGCGCCGTCCGTGAACACGTTGACCATTGTATTGTAAATACCGGCAGCAAAGATCGAAACGACCAGCAACGCGGCCATCAATCCAATCGCAATTGTCACTTGAGGCAAGCGGCGAACGGCGACGACGTATAGCGTGATGTAAGCTCCCAGAAAGACCAGCATCTGCCCGAAATCCTGCAACGCAAAAAACGGGACGATAGGCAAAGCTGCCACCAACAAAAACGGCAGCACAAACCGCCACGGAGGAATCCCCCAATGAGTTCGCGACAGGTTTCGATAATGGTCAGCCAGGATTCCGGCGTAACTGAGCAAAAAGCTGATTTTCACCGGTTCCCAAGGCGTTGTGTTGCCAAGCGATTTACCGCGCTCCGACAAGAAAATGGCGATGAAAGCGAAGGGCAACGTGGTGATCAATCCAAGCAGAAAGCTATGCCGCTGCAACAACAGCAAAATGTCGTCTCGCCGCACAAACGCAAATGCCAACGCGAACCCTAAAAACGCAGCCAACGGAATCAACGTGGAAATAGAAGTGAAGATGCGCCCAATCGTCCAATACTGCGGCTCATTCGTTTCGACCGCCGGCATCGTCTGAAGCTGAAAATTCGGATCACCAAACAGCGCCTTTTTCTTTTCAGCGTCGTAAAACTGGTTGATGCTTTTGTATTGCTGGATTCTGGCTTTGGCCAGCCGAGCCTGGCGAACTTCGGCGCGATTTCCGGCGGCGTATTCTGGATCGGTAAACAGGCGGTACTGCACGAACTGGCCAACGCTGAACAGCAGGATGGCAACCGTGAACAAGGTCAGATCACCTGCGTATTTATGCCTCCGCGCAAACCAGATGAAGACAAAAAAGATGGGGATGAACAACGCCAGGTCACGACAGGCAAGCAAGACCGATGGCGAAAATCCGCGCGCAGCTCCGGCCCGGTAAATAGCCACATACGCCAGCGCGTCCAACACCACCAGCAGTAACAGCAACAGCAAATGCGAAGAGGGGCGATTTTTCATGCCTGCAAAAGACGAATGCCTCTATGGATTTGTTCTGGATTTATTCCCACCACATGAACGGGTGTCATCATAAGCTGCCCAGGAAAGACTGAACAACCGTTCTCATGAACTTTGCGGAATCTCCATTGCTCCAGCTTCTAACTCAGGAAATGTGACTTTCCAATAAATATCGCTGAGAGGCAAAGTCGCTCCAACGGATTCCAGTTCGATTTTGCTCTCAAGCCCGATCACATCCGCCCGCAACCATCTCCCATCCGACTGGCGCAAGTAATGAATTACGTGCGCGCGTTCTGAGGAGATCAACAAATACTCCTTGAATGTAGCAATTTCCTGATAAGCCAGGAATTTGGCTTCGCGGTCATAACCGCTCGTTGAAGGAGACAACACCTCAACAATCAAAATTGGATTCAGCAAAACATCGTGTCCGCGCATGTCTTCAAAAATCGGCTCTCCACAAACAACGGACGCATCCGGATATCGAAATGGCGGCGCTTTTGTTGTCTTCACAGACTGGTTGCCATCAAAGACTTCACATGGCTTTCCATCAAGCAACTCTCCCAACTTGCGGGTAATGTTGCGTGTCGCGCGGTTATGTGAGCTTTTGCCACCTGCCATGGAAACAATCTCGCCATCAAAATACTCCAGACGTACTTCGGACTTGTGCAGAAGATCAAGATATTCATTGATCGTATATTTTCGTTGCGCTAAAGCTGACATCCTTGGCTCCTTGGTACTGCAAACATTCGTTCGGATTTTACTCTATCTATGCTGGCAACGCGGGCAAAAGTACGTCGAACGTCCGCCCTGGGCCAGCCGCTGAATGGCCGCCCCACAATTCAAACATGGCAAGCCTTCGCGTTCATAAACTCGCCAACTGTCTTCGTACGCGCCGTCGCCGTATCGGCCATACACTTCGCGCGGATCGGTTTCGAGGGTGCTACCGGCTTCAATGGCTTCAGTCAACACAGCGACGATTTGCTGATGCAAAGCTTTGGTGCGCGGCAGCGAAAGCTGATTTGCCGGAAGCTGCGGACTGATCTTCGCCCGATGCAGCGCTTCGGCGGCGTAAATGTTGCCCAGCCCAACGACACGCGTTTGATCCAGTAAGAATAACTTGATCGCCTGTTTGCTGCGCTGGAGGGTGTCGTGCAGATACTCGGCGGTGAAGGACGCATCAAACGGTTCCGGCGCAAGCTTGCTTAGATGCGACACCAAATCCAGTTCGGAAGTGTTGACGACCATCATCATTCCGAAATGTCGCTGATCGGCGAACAGCAGTTTGCGCCCGTTGTCCAACCAGAATGCTGCGTGCGTGTGCGGCGGCGGAGTTTCTTCCGCATCCATGTGGACAAATCGCCCGGTCATTCGCAAATGTGTGATCCATGTTTTCCGGTTCGACAGGTGCGCCAGAATGTGTTTGCCGCGCCGCGTAACCTCTTCGACACGCGCGTTTTTCAACCAAGCGGCAAACTGGCGTGGCGAAGTTTCCGGCGCCAGCTTGGCTCGCAACAATTGCGCTTTCGCGATGGTTCGTCCGGCGATCAACGCGCGCAGATGGCGCGCAACCATTTCGACTTCAGGAAGTTCAGGCATGCGACACTGTTTACCACAAAGCGCCGCAATCTGGACAGATCGCGCAAGTCCGTGTCATAACCCTGCCTCCAAAAAACCATCATTTTTTTCAACACGAGGATTCCATGAGTTCACGCCGTCATTTCATCCAATCGCTCGCGGCGACGACTGCCGCAGCAACCATCGAGGTTCCTATGCTTGCTTCGTCACAAACCAAACGCCGCAACATCAAACTCGGATTCGACAACTTTTCGATTCGCGCAATGGGCTGGAAAGCTCCGCAACTGTTGGATTACGCCGCCAAACTGAAAGTGGACACGGTGCTGTTTTCCGACCTGGATGTGTATGAAAGCCACGACGAAAAGTACCTGAAAGACCTCAAGAAAAAAGCCGACGACCTGGGCATTGAAATTCAGGCCGGAACCGGCAGCATTTGTCCGTCGGCCAAATCTTTCAGTCCGCGATTCGGTTCGGCGGAAGAACATTTGCTGTTGACGATTCGCGTGGCCAAAACGCTCGGCTCGAAAGTCGCGCGCTGTTATCAAGGCACGGCCGACGACCGAAAGCTGCCCGGCGGATTGCCCGCTCGGTGGAAAGACACGATCAAGGTTTGCAAAGCCGTCCGCAGCCAAGCCATTGATGCCGGAGTCAAAATCGCCATCGAAAATCACGCCGGAGACATGCAGGCTTGGGAACTGGCCAACCTGATCGAAGATTGCGGACGCGATTTCGTCGGGGCGACGCTGGATTCCGGCAACGCCACCTGGACGCTGGAAGACCCGATGCGAAACCTGGAAATACTTGGGCAGTATGCAGTTACAACCGGCATTAGAGATTCTATGGTTTGGGAAACTGCGGAAGGCGCAAACGCCGGATGGACTGCAATGGGCGAAGGCCAGGTGGATTGGCAAAAATACTTCGACCGTTTTGCCCAACTCTGCTCCGGAGTGGCGGTTCAACTGGAAATCATCTCCGGCGCGATTCGGCCTTACCAATACAAGCAGGATGATTTCTGGAAAGATTACAGCGACATTCGCGCGAAGGAATTTCTGGGCTTTACGACAATGGCCAAAGCCGGAAAACCGATCATGCCGTTCAAGCCTCCGGCGGACAAAGACCGCAAACTGGCCGAACAGGAATTCCAAAAAGCCGAGCTGGGACGCAGCATCAAATACTGCCGCGAAGTCTTGGGACTGGGACTAAAAGCCTAAAAAACGGATTGGACGGGAAATCATCATGACTTCATTTCAAGGAATTCTTCCGGCGGTCAGCACGCCCTTTGATACCGAAGGGCGTTTTCGCTCGGATTCGTTTGAGCGTTTGCTGGATCGTTGTTATTCCGCTGGCGTAGACGGCATGTACGTTTGCGGCCAAACCGGCGAAGGTTTGCAGCAAAGCGCCGCGCAACGAAAACTGGTCGCCGAAGTCGCGGTCAAGGCTTCGCCCAAAGACAAAACAGTCATCGTTCACATCGGCGCGATGAGCACAGCGGAAGCCGTTGATCTGGCCCAACACGCCGCGCGCATCGGAGCACATGCAGTCAGCGCATTGCCGCCCATCGGCAATTATTCCTTCGGCGAAATCAAAGCTTATT
>DAOMFR010000087.1:0-4715 GCA_035429885.1 Blastocatellia bacterium | reverse complement strand
GTCAGCGCATTGCCGCCCATCGGCAATTATTCCTTCGGCGAAATCAAAGCTTATTACTCGGCGATTGCGGCGGCTTCGGATGTTCCGTTGCTGATTTATTACTTCCCCGCTTTTGCCCCCAACCTCAACAGTCTGGCGCAAATTCTGGAGCTGTGCGCGATTCCCAACATCATCGGGTTGAAGTTCACAGCCAACGATTTGTTCCTGTTGTCGGAAATCAAAAAGAGTGGCGCAACGATTTTTTACGGCACGGATGAAATGCTGGTGGCCGGATTGATTATGGGAGCCGATGGCGGCATCGGCAGTTTTTACAACGTCGCGCCGGAATTGTTCGTGCAGCTTTACCGACAGGCACAAGCCGGCGATTGGGAACAGGCTCGCCAAACACAACGACCGATCAACGAACTGATTTCCATTGGACTGAACTTCCCTGTTCAACCGGTGGTCAAATCCATGCTGCGCCGTCAGGGGATCGAATGCGGAACCTGTTTGCCGCCTCGCCGTTCGCTGACCATCGAAGAAGAAGCGCGGCTGGATCAAATGCTGACTGAATCCACACTTGCTCACACCTTGTTTGCAGGAACCAGCCGATGAAAATCGCTCGCCCCGCTCTTTCAATCTGGATGCTGGTCGCGTTGTTGTGGGTGGTGGCGATGCTGAATTACCTGGATCGGCAAGCCATCTTTTCGATGTTTCCTCCGCTGCAACAGGAATTCAAGGTCACGTCGTCTCAACTTGGCCTGCTCAGCACGTATTTCCTGTGGGTTTACGGTCTGGCCAGTCCGCTAGGCGGATTTCTGGCGGATCGGTACAGCCGCAAAAAAATCATCATCATCAGTTTGATCATCTGGTCGGCAGTCACGTGGCTGACCGGTCATGTTGCCAGTTTCAATCAACTGCTGGGCGCTCGCGCGCTGATGGGGCTGAGCGAAGCTTGTTACATTCCTGCGGCGCTGGCGCTGATTGCCGACCGTCACGGTGAACGCACGCGTTCGTTGGCGACGGGGCTGCACCAAAGCGGCATTTATGTTGGAGTCATTCTTGGCGGGTGGCTGGGTGGATGGCTGGCTCAGCATTATGGTTGGCGACCTGCGTTCACATTGCTGGGCATATTCGGCATCGCGTACGCGCCGATGCTCTTGCTGGGAATACGCGAAACCGCAACGGCTGTTTCGCCGACAAAGGAACATCCCGGTCAGCTTAATTTTCTCACCTCAGTGGCCACGCTGTGTCGCAAACGCAATTTCATTTTGCTGACCATTTGCGCCACGTTTTTTTCGATTGCCGGATGGATCGTGATGACGTGGTTGCCGTTGTATCTGTACGAACGTTTTCAGATGGATTTGTCCAATGCAGGGTTTTCCGCAACGTTCTGGATTCAGGCGGCAGCGTTCGTCGGCATCGCAATTGGTGGCTGGTTGGCAGATCGTTGGAGCGCAACCAATCCGCATGCACGAAAACTGATTCCTCTTGGCGGCTTTCTGGCTGGCGGGGTGTTCCTGTTTCTGGTTGGCTGGACGACATCAAAAGCCGTGTTAGTTCCCGGACTGGTCGTTTATGGATTGAGTCGAGGATTTTGGGACTGCACCTTGATGCCTATGCTGTGCCGCATCGCCCCCGAACAATTGCGCGCCTCGGGGTACGGCATTTTCAATCTGGCGGGGACTCTGGTCGGCGGAACCATGGCCTGGGCGGCGGGCGCGCTGAAAGAAGCCATTGGTCTTGGCGGAGCATTGCAAATTTCAGCGGTGATTCTTTGCGCGGCGGGGCTGGTATTGACTCAATTGCAATTGAACGCTCACACAGAAGACTTCGGCAATCATCGTTGATCCGGAAGTCTGCGGGTTTCGTCTTCAACAACGCTGTTTGGCTGTCGAATCGGATTCGTCGGCGGCGGTGCAGGCTGGTAAACCGGTGGCTGATAGTTTTGCGGAATCGGTGGCTGCCCGGCTTGAGGCAATCCGTACGGCGCAACCGGCGGCGGCATCTGTGCAGGCATTTGATAAGGCTGCACAGGGGGATACATTTGGTGCGACATCATCGCCGCCTGCAATTTGCGCTGTTGCGCCTTGTACCACATCACGGTGAACACAATGCCAATCGGCATCAATACGGCACTAACCCCTGACAGCCATCCCAATCCCAGCGTGCCAAAAATCGCCGGAGACATCACCATCAACATAATGAGCAAAATCATCTTTTGCTTTGGCATCAATCCTTCTGTGACTTTGGCGATTGGATTGGCGGCAGTCGGTGGCGGTGTCGGAAGCTGCGCGGTTCCGCCACTGGCGACGTACCCCGTCACTTGTTGAAGTCCCAGCCCGCACTGACGGCAAAATTTGGTTGTATCAGGATTTGGCGATCCACACCGTGGGCAAAACATTGTTGAAAACCTCTTTATCTATTTGAAAACCTACGGGTTTCATCCTCAATCACACTGCTGGGAATTGGATTGGCAACGTCCAGCGGATTGGTCGGCGGCGGAGACAATTGCCCCTGAAACATCGGTTGGGGAATCGTCACAGACGGAACGGATTGCGGATACGCCGGCTGTTGGGCCGCAAAAAGCTGTTGCAGTTGTTTTTCCTGCAACCGCCGTAACTGGGTTTTGTAATGATAAACCGCCCATGTCACGCCCAACGGAATCAGCAAAAACGTCGCCGCGAACACTTCGCCTGCGTTGGCCATCTCTTCCCCGACAATCGCAAACACAATCGGCAATAATATCATCGCCATAATGGTCAGGATTCTTTTCTGCTTCAATGCCAGCATTTCCGACGTTTCTGCCAATTGAATCGGGGCAGATGGCTGCGGCGAAATCGTATTCATTGGAGGCGGACTGACCAATGCGCCGGTGCCTCCGCTGGCAACAAAGCCTGTAACCTGCGCAATCGGCAACCCGCATTGCCGGCAAAATTTGATCGTTTCGGTATTCGCCGTTCCGCAACGAGGACAGTACATTTGAACCTTCCTTCATAAGTGTCAGTAGCCCGTGCGTAAGCAAGGGCTTTCCTTACAATCACAAGCCCTTCCTAACGGTCGGGCTACTGACACAAATCAGTTTGCAGCGTAAAAAGCCGCCGCTGCGCTGACGCCGGAATCTTTCGGTTTGTAGCCTTCGTCCTTCAAACATTTTTCCAGCGCGCCCAACAACAGCAACACATTGTTTTCCGTGCTGCCTGCTCCCATCAAGCCAACGCGCCAGACTTTGCCTTTGAAAATGCCCAGGCCGCCGCCGACTTCGATGTTGAATTCATTCAGCAACCGGCCACGGACTTTCACATCATCCACGCCTTCGGGAATCGAAACCGCGTTCAGCGTCCACAACCGATGTTCCGGCGCGACCGCCATCGCCAACCCCATCGCCTCGACGCCCGCGACCAATGCGCGATGATTGCGTTCGTGACGCTTGGCGCGATTTTCCAGCCCTTCTTCGGCGACGATTCGCAATGCTTCGTGCAGCGCGTAATTCATGGTGATCGGAGCAGTGTGGTGATACGCACGCGCACCGCCGCCGGTTCCGCCAGAAGCGTCCGCCCAATATGCCGTCAACAGATTTGTGTCCAGATACCAGCTGCACACCTTCGTCTGCCGAGCTTTAATCTTCGCCACAGCCCGGTCGCTGAACGTCACCGGAGCCAGACCCGGCGGACACGACAACGCTTTCTGCGTTCCGGCGTAACAGGCGTCAATCCGGTTGCGATCAATGCCAATCGAATGCGCGCCGATGCTGGTTACGGCGTCAATCATCAAAAAGCCGTCGCGTTCGTCAGCGATTTCACGCAAGGGTTCCAGCGCCTGCAACACGCCGGTCGAAGTTTCCGCGTGAACGGCAAATAAAACTTTCGCGCTGGATTCGCGCCAGGCTTTGCGAGTCTTTTCCAAATCAACCGGCCCGCCCCAATCGCATTCGACGCGGACGGGTTTGGCTCCGACACGCAACGCCATTTCGTGCATGCGTTCGCCGAAATAGCCATTGATACAAATGACGATTTCTTCGCCGGGTTCCAGCATGTTGGCTACGGCGGCTTCCATCCCGGCGCTGCCCGTGCCGGAAATCGGCATCGTCAGCCGGTTGTTGGTTTCAAACACGTAGCGCAACAGTTCCTGCACTTCGTCCATCGTGCGAACAAAAATCGGATCGAGGTGGCCAACCAACGGCGCAGCCATCGAACGCAGCACACGGTCATCCACAGGACTTGGCCCCGGACCAAGCAAAATTCGGCGCGGCGGATTCAGCGCAGCAATCGCGGGCGCATCAGCAATAGACATAACGAATCAAATTCTCCGGTAAGTTGGATTGGGAAGATCGCGGCATTTTTGCCGCACCCGAAAGGTATCATCTGGCGGGAAATCGGCCAAGCCTACTTGGATTCAAGCGGTTCTGTCTCGCTTGCCGTTTCAATCTTTTTCTTGTTGAAGACATCAGAAAACCCCAGGGCCAGAATGTACATGCACAAAGCCATAAATGGCACCAGAAATAGCGTCATCGCAACAATCGTCATTACAAATTCTCCTTCGTTGAAACATGCTGCGTTCATCTCGCAGGTAACTGCAAATTCGGCAGGCGCGTTATACCACATTGATCTGGAAACACTAGTGTTTTACCGAATGTTCCGGTCGTGCCTCCATTTGTGGAGCAGGCTCGGCAATGATTGAAGCAGATCAAGTTGAATTCGCACTAAATCCCAGACTTTCGGAAGGCTGAATGCGAG
>DAOMFR010000086.1:4376-29888 GCA_035429885.1 Blastocatellia bacterium | reverse complement strand
ACCTTTTGGGGACTAAAACGGGCGCATCTTACCACAGCAATTTTGCGACGTTCGCGAGGCCTGTTATGATCGCGCTCGCTTTTCCGCACAATCACAATACAACTTGGAGGCTTAACCGATGTTGAATCGAAGAACGTTTCTGCGCCAAACGGCTTGCAGTGCCGTGGGCAGCGCTCTGGCAATGAACCTGATGCGTAGCGAAGCTCAGGCGGCGAAACTGACAAAAATCGGCGTGCAGCTGTACACAGTTCGCGCCGAAATGGCGAAAGACTTTGACGGATCGCTCAAGAAAATTGCCGAACTCGGATTCAAAGAAGTCGAATTCGCAGGGTATTACAACCGCACTCCGCAACAGATCAAAGCGTTGCTGACCCAACTTGGGTTGGATGCTCCTTCGGCACACGTACCGCTGGCAGATCTTCGCAACAACCTGCCGAAAGCGATTGAAGCTGCAAAGGTCATTGGACATAAGTACATCGTCTGCCCGTTTCTGATGCCCAATGAACGAACCCTGGACCATTACAAACAATTGATCGCAACGCTCAATAAAGCGGGCGCCGAATGCAATAAAGCGGGCATTCAATTGGCGTATCACAACCACGATTTCGAATTCACGGCGATTGACGGCAAAGTTCCTTACGATTTGTTACTGGCTGAAACCGACAAGAATCTGGTCAAGATGGAGTTAGATTTGTACTGGATCGTCAAAGCCAATAAAGACCCGCTGGCGTATATGAAAAAACATCCGGATCGCTTTGTAATTTTCCACGTCAAGGATTTGGACAAAACTCCCAATCGGGGCATTACCGAAGTCGGCCACGGCGTGATTGATTTCAAAACCATTTTTGCCAAAGCTCCGAAAGGCGCGATCAAACATTATCTGATCGAACAGGATGTATGTCCTGGCTCGCCGTTCGACAGCCTGAAATTCAGCATTGATTACGTGAAGAAGTTGGAGTTTTAGTGTCTACCGCAGAATCTGAACTTCAGACAGACAAGCTGCCTGAACCCAATTCGCTTTTCGACAAACTTGCCTCTCCTGATCTGACAATGGCCTTCGTTGTTTTGATTTGGGGAGGCAATTTTGCTGTCCTGAAAACGGCTTACACGCAAATTGCGCCCTTCCCATTCGCCGCGTTGCGCTTTGCGTTGGCGACGCTATTAATGATGATGCTGTTATGGTGGAAAGAAGGCGACGTCCGATTTCCGCAAAACAATGTTGGGAAGTTTCTCTGGCTGGGAGTTGTCGGAAACACAATTTACCAGGCGATGTTTGCCAACGGATTGGCAATGACCACTTCTGCCAACAGTTCATTGATTGCCTCAACGTCTCCGGTTGCGGTGGCGATTGCCGGAGGGCTGATCGGCCTGGAGCGAATAACGCGTTTCACGGTTTTCGGACTGGCCTTGGCGCTTGGAGGAATTTCGATAGTCGTCGGTTCACGCGGAGCCGCGTTGTCTTCGCGCACGCTGCTGGGTGATTTGCTGGTGCTTGGGTCGGTCTTTTGCTGGGCGGCATACGTGCTGGGAATGCGAACCGTCAAAGGTCATATTTCGTCTCTGCGAGCGACAACGTTGACGATGATCACCGGCACTCCGGGGTTGGTTCTGTTTGGGTTGCCAGGCTTGGTTCACATGCATCGAACCGGCTGGACAGGAATCGGTATCGCAGCAATCTTCGGAGTAATTTATTCTGCGGCGCTGGCGCTGGTGGCCTGCTATCTGCTTTATAACCGCAATGTTCGATTGATCGGCGGAGTGAAAACGGCAATTTATGGCTGCATCATCCCGGTGGTCGCGGCGCTGATCGCCTGGCCGGTGCTGGGTGAACGACCAACTTTGCTGCAAACCGCTGGAGCCGCGTTGATTATTGCAGGCGTGCTAATCACGCGCCGAAAGTAACCAGAAAGATGAATGACAATCTGAAACAGCAATACGCTGACGTAGCGGATTTCGTCAGAAGCTATCAAGACTACTCTCTTGGAATTCTGAAAAAGGTCGCGTTTAAGTTCATCAGAGATTATTTTCTGAGTAAAAGCTGGTGGTGGTATGCAGGACGAATTTTGTTCATGCCGTTGCTACTGCTGGATGTTCTTGAGCTGTTGGTATCGTTCTATCAACTTAGCAAAGGCATTGATTTGCTCAGCGACAAATCCCCGGATGTTTACAAAGGCTGGATAAAAGAAGTGGCGGATTCCACCGACCGGCAAAACGATTTTTTCTCTGTTATTACCAACGACTATTACATGGATGCTCTGAGCCGCGCCATTGAGGGAAAATTCGCCGGCTATGAATTCGCCAAACTGAGCAAATTGCACGAAATCAAAACCAAGCAACTGTCGCAATCTGAACTGAAGCAGGTAACCGGCATTTTGTTGGCGTTGCTGGCGTTTTTGTTGAAGAGTGTTCCCGAAGAAGTGATCGGTTGGTTGTCGTCAACCATAACGGAACCGTCGCTTGGCTGGAAACTAAGTTACCCCGATTACAAAATCTGGTCGTTCATTGCCGTTGCCGCCTGTATAGTATATGTCGCGCTTGCCTTACTGCCTGTTTGGCTGAAACAATCCGAAGCGCGAAAACATGTTGACCCGATCGGCGAAGTGCTGAAGTACACAGAAATCAGATTGAGCAAATAAAGTCATGAGGCTGTCAGTATGAAGTTGAAGCGTCTTCTCGCTGCAATAACCACATCAATGTTTTTGTCTCTGCTGGCGTGTTCTGCAATGGCACAGTCTAAACCTTTGCCACAACAGACTCCGCCACTTCCAACGTTTGACGAGGCAATTGCGATTGAAGACCCCACGTTACGTATCTCAGCCTTGCAGCGAATTCTAAAAACGCGCCCAGAAGCAGAACAAGCCGACCAAATCCGCGAAGCCATCGTCGCCAGTTGGGCACAACTCGGCGAAAGCCAGCTCAACGAAAACAACATCGAAAAAGCTGTCGCCGAGTTTCGCCAAGCGCTGGCAGCTTTGCCCGAAACCGTTACGGATAAGTTCTTTCAGGAAACAGTCATCCGTATTCCGCTGGCAGTTTCTGTGCGCGGTTACCGCAACGAAGCCATTGATTTGGCCAGAGTGTTGGAGCTGCGGTTTGCCAAAGAAGCTCCCAGGTTGGCGGCGCTCGGCGAATTCTTCATGACCATCGAAGCGCCAACCGACGCGATTCTGGCATTGGAATCGGCGGCAAAACTTTCCGAACCGACCGCGCTATTACACAAGGCGTTGGGCGCGGCTTACCGAATGGGTTTGCGGTTGGACGATTCCATTTCCGAATATCAGCAAGCCATTGGCGTTGACCCCAACGATAAACGCGCCTATTACGAACTAGCCAATTTGTATCGCGCGCACGGCGCGTACTCCGACGCCATCAAGCTGTACCAGAAACAACTGGAAATCGAATCGAAACACGCTCCTTCGTTTAAAGGACTGGCGCTGACCTACCTGGCGCTGGGCGACGAATCTTCCATGACCGCAGCGCTGAATCAGGCGCGCGACCTTCGCGGAAGCGTTGAAGAAATCACCGGCGACATTTATCTGCAAACTCAGATGGCGTTTTATTACCTGGCCCAAGGCAAATTGAAACAAGCGCGCCAGGCTGCTGAAACTGCTTTGATGATCGAACCACGTTACGCTTGGGCGCGCATTGCCGCCGCAGAAATTGATATGGCCGACGGCAAAATTTTTGAAGCCGAACGCAATTTGCTCGCAGCACAACGTTACGCCGGCTTCCCCACGTTGTTTTTTACGTTCGGCAAATTGTACTTATCGGTCGAAGATTTTGACGGCGCGGTTGAACAGTTTTCCAAAGCCTTCACCGTTTCAACAAAAGACTCCAAGGAAATCTTCGGCGCTCGGTTGGGTGGCTCGCTGGATTTGAAGACCGAAGGATTAAAAGAGCTTCTGGCACGCGAACATCAGGCGTCCATCTTTATTTCGGCATCGCCAACGACGCAGGAACAATTCAAGCTGGCCGAATCCGTGGCTCGCTTCCACGCCTGGCTGACAGAGATCAAAAGATTGGCCGACTCTGGCAAAACCGCTGTCACACGCAAGCAAATGGAAGAGCTGGATCGGGCTGCGTTGGATTTTGCCGAAGCTGAAAGTTCACGCCGCGCTTATCGTTCGCTTTATGTCGCTCAAAAACTCTCCCAGGCAGGTATTGCATCCGGATTGGCTGTGGAATTGGCAGAACAGGCGTTGGGACTGGCTGAAGCGGCAACCGCAAACGATGGTTCTTTGCGGGATTATCCGAATTACGACCGCGCCGGAAGATTGCAAATTTTCCGTGGCCGCGCGTTGGATGCTAAAGGCTGGGCACAGTACAAGGCCGGGCAAACCGAAGAAGCTGCCGCGACCATCGAGGAAGCCGTCAAAGCTTATGGCTTTTTGCCCGAAGCTAAGCAGTCCAGATGGCATTTGGCTGTTGTCAAAGAAACTGTTGGCGATCTGAACGCTGCGCTTGATCATTACCTGGCTGGGTACGAAGCTCCGGAAGCGGGCGGCGCAGATGTAAAGCTCGCGGTAATAGAACTGCTGTATCGCAAAGTGAATGGTTCGACCGTCGGATTGGAAGAGCGATTGCGACAAGCTGGAATCACTGCCACCGTTGCCAGCATCAAATCAGCACCTGCGCCAACACCTCCTAAAACGACAAAACCTGCCAAGCCCCAACCCAAATCGAAGGCTTCGGCTGTCGTAGAGGATAAAAAGTCAAAGCTGGAAGCCGGCAAGGTTGATTTGCGCCCTACCATTGGTGACCCAAAACTCAAATCCACTGTGGAAGTTGAAAATACGGCGAATGTTGAAGTTACAGAATCTGTAAAAGGCGAGAAGTCAAAAGAAGAAGGATTAAAGACCGAACCCGTGGAGGCAAAACTCAAACCGGTCGAACTTCCTGTGATTGAACTGGGTTCTGATGCGGCGGTAACATTGACACCAATATTCGATCCAGCGACGTTTTACTCTCAATTGGAAAGCTTGAAACCGGAACTTGTCAGCCCAGTCCTGGAAGAGGAAATTCCGCCGCCGCCTGCAAAAACTCACACACGCCCGCGACGAGTTCCCGCACCGACTCAATCCAAACCTGACCAAAAATTGTAATCTGGAATTTCAGACAGATGGCTTCAGTTTTGCTTCTGATCTTTTTCGGCGAGTTGCAGGTTTGCGCTTTGAGCTTTTGCTGACACCACTGTGGTGACCATTGCCATTTACACTGTTGTGGCCATTGCTGCCATTCTGATATTCGCCAACCTTTTTGCTCAACGTATTTCGATGAATCCCCAATTCATCGGCCGCTTTCGAGAGATTGTTGTTGTTCCGGTCAAGAACGTTGAGGATAAACTTCTTCTCAAACTCTTTGACAGCCTCGTCAAAAAGAATTCCACGCATAATCATTTGGTCCACCAGGGATTCCAATTCAGCTTTCATGGCCTGTTCCTCAAAATTCAATGCCGCGCTGAAGAGATGGCAATGTTTGGCTCTAGCCAGAGCGCCGGGACCAAACAAACTAGGCAGCCGCAGGCCTTCGTAAAAAAATGGGGATAGGTAACGGAAGGCTAGACTCTTATAACGGGCAACGTTTAATCAATTTGTCATTTCAATCGCTAGCGCAGATCGCTAAGCCGTTTCAGACAAACGGCAAAGTGTGACCGGTGATCAGTTGATAAGCTTCCAGGTACTTTTCGCTTGTTGCAACGACCACTTCATTCGGAAGAGTTGGCGCAGGCGGGTGTTTATCCCAATCCAGTGTCTCCAGATAATCGCGCACAAACTGTTTATCGAACGAAGATTGTGACTTACCAGGCGAATACGCTGATCGGGGCCAGAATCTAGACGAATCCGGAGTCAGAGCTTCATCAATCCATACGATTTGATTGTCTCGCAACCCGAATTCAAACTTTGTGTCACAAATGATGATGCCGCGCGTTTCAGCAAATTCAGCCGCTTCCTTGTATAGCCGCAAACTGATTGCTTCCAACTTCCTTGCCAACTCCTCACCAATTCCGGCAGACATTTCATCAATCGAAACATTTATGTCATGCCCCTCTTCCGCTTTTGTCGCAGGAGTGAAAATCGGTTCGGGCAATTTCGCGGATTCGATCAATCCTTCAGGCAACTGATGGCCACAAACTTTACTGGTTTGTTTGTAATCCTTCCAACCCGAACCGGCCAGATATCCGCGAACCACACACTCAAAGGGCACAACTTCAGCGCGGCTAACCAGCATGCTTCGTCCAGCTAAAGCCGATTTGGATTCCGGCGAAAGCGTGTTCAACAATTCAACCGGAAACTTTTCAACATCCGTTTCAACCAAATGGTTTGAAACGATGTTGGCAAATCGTGTAAACCAGAACTTCGACAATTGAGTCAGCACCTGCCCTTTGTGCGGAATTGCATTCGGCAACACACAATCAAAAGCCGAAATCCGATCACTAGCGACAATTAACAGATGATCCTCATCTACTTCGTAAATGTCACGCACCTTTCCGCTTCGCAGAAAGTTCAGTTCCGGAATTCGCGCATTTGGAAAGGGGGCATTGGGTACAGCATTCATAAAAACACAAACACAAAACGCAAAAAATCCCCCGCACGGTTGAATTGCTCAAACAGTTATTCAACCGTCAGAAGAACCACATCTGAAGTTTATTTTTGATTGATCACCGAGGTGCTCGCCTCATCAAAGTGGATTCGCATTATTCGCACGGGTCATCTTTTTGTCAAGATGATGCGGCTGAAAAAGGGCTGATTTTTCTAGGAAATTCGCATGTTTTTTCAAGTTGCCATCACTCGTCGCATTCACGCAGTAAGCACAAGCTTAAGTTTAACGACCGCATTAAACTACTGAGTGGCTTTTAGAAGTTTCTGTAATTTGCTCAGCTCATTGACGCTAAAAATTTTGTCGCCTTGCTTAACGATGCAATAGTAGGTGCCCAAAGTGCGCGGCAAACCATTTTTGATTGTCCCAACCGAAAGTGCGGCTTTGATGATTCGGCCATCATTCATTGTTGATTCGACGCCAACACAAATAGGCAGGTCACGATGCCGGTCAGCATCCGCGCCAGTCTGTTCGCCACAATCGCTCACTTCAACCTGGCAATGACTTCTTCCTTCATTCGGCCATTCGCATACCCGCGTTGAATGCGGACCTCGGTCACAGGCGAGGCCACATCCAGCAAACTGGCGACTTCGCCAGAGAAAAATTCCTGCGAAGGGCCATCACTTTCCTCGCCGTGTCGTTTTTGCCAATACGCTTTGACGATTGGCTCTTCCAGGCGCGCGAAGATTTGATCGAATGCTTGCTTGCGCTTGCTCAATCGAATCACAGTCATTTCATGGATTGGCGAAGTTGGCGCCAATCGGTTTTGCGCCGATGGGTTGACGCTCAGCATCTCTGCAAGAAACACAGCATTATTCGAAATGATCAATTCGTTGCCACGCACTCCATAAGCAACGGAACGTCCTAATATCGGCAGTTCCATTTCTCTCCATTCATTACCGCCAGCATTTCGATTCGTCCAAACAAATTTTCCCGAAGCGCCCGCAATCATCAGGTGGTTTGCCGCCAGTTCCGCGATTGCACGTTCAAGCATCATCCGATCCAGTAAAGAAGCATTCTGCAAACTAATCACCGAAGCTTGCGTGAATTCGGCGAACAATGGCCCTTCAATGGCGCGCGGGCGTGTCAATCTTGCGGCAACCAACGGTCGCGCCGATTGCAAGGCAACTTGAAGCGTTCGTGTAAATCGTTGCTCCCCACTCTTTTGCGAAGTTAGGTCGTTGGATATGCCGCGCTCATCAATTTCATTTACTTCCGAGTCAAATTTGTGATCAAGATACGAATATCGGTTTTCGCCAAATGATTCCTCATCCGCAGACGATGGAACGTCAAAGTCGCTGTCTGAATAATTCTGCCAGCTTTGACTCGTTTTCTGCTTGCCGCTCTTTTGCGCGCTTCCTCCAAAAAGCGCGCTGCGGATTAATTCCGCTGCTGACGCCGGATGACTGGCACTGCGAAATTGCACAAAAGGCACGTCGGCAGGAACGATTTTCTCAATCCGTTGCATTGCTGGATTCGACAACATTTGCCCATCCGCAGGCTTGTTGCGCAATAAATACTCGCGCCGTTCGACCCACTGATCTTGCTGCATTTCCAAATCGAACATTCCCGCGCGCATGTTTTTCAGATCGGCCACATTACTCATCAACCAGTAATGCCGAAAGTACCAATCGTCATTCAGTTTCGATTGTTCCACCCAAACAGTGACGAAATGCGGTTCAGTCACTTTGGCCAATTCCTGAAAAGAAAGGTCGTCCGTCAAACGATCTTTCTTTTCGGCACCATTCAGATTTGCAATCACACGGATCATTAATTGTTCACTGGTCGTCAGCACAAAGCGCCCTTTGACGTAGGCAAACGCAATATGCTGTTTCTGTCGCCCTCGATCCGCTTCGACATCGTGCAAGTAATAAGTGGTGCCGTCCGGTAATTCGATTTCTTCAAAACCGTCTTTGCCTTGAAAGAAGCGGCAAACTTCCAGCTTCGTCTGGCTCATCGGGGCAATCAAGACCAGATCAAGTTTTCCAATGTCGTATACCGCAATCGCCGCGCGGTTGTCGGCCAGCGAACTGAAGGCGTTAAGGTCAATATCGAATCCCGCAGCCGAGCCGAATTCTTCCCAGCGCGATAACAATTTCATGGCCAGATGCCGCGATTGCAGTTGTTGAAAGTTGACGCTGGCCAGATAACGTTCCTTTACTGGCGATTCGTTCCATTGCCTCAACAAGCCGGGCAAATCCTTAAATTGCGCATAGACCAGCGCGCCACGCGGAAAATCCGCCGCCTGTTCAAAATTCTTTCTAGAGCGTTCCGCTGAGACGGCATTCAACGCCAAACCAAGGACAATCAATCCCAGCAGTAATAGGGCAACCAGCAACGCGCGATTGCGCCAATGCCGCAGGTCGTTTTTAGTGATGACATCTGAAAACATAATTTCCCCTCTGACATTTAGCGTGATGACACTAAGGCTTCACTGACCGTCATTGGCACACCGCGTTTTTTGGCCTTCTCTACTTGTTTTGCTTTCAGCTCTTCGATGCGAGCTTCAGCTTTTCGTCGTTCGTTTTCGCTGAGCGAAACAACTCTTGCTCGCTCAAAATCTGCGGCTCTCTCAAATTCGCCGATCCGTTCCGAAGCCGTTGAAAGCAGCGCCAGCAGTTCCAGCCGGGATCGCTTCTTCCGCTCAACTGAGCGTAGCGAAAGTGTCAAAAATTTTGCGCGCGCCCCCGACCAGACCAGTTCGTCAGCACCAGCAACCGCCACACCGCGCAATTGTTCATCAGCCGCAGCGATTTTCAGCGTCGCGCGCGGCTGATTCAATTGCGAGTAAAGACGCACAATTTGCCAGCGCAATTCGTCTTCATCTGCCTGAAACCCCGTTATTGCTGCAGCGTCTGACAGCGGGATCAATGCCGCCAGCAAATCATCCAAAGCTTCTCGCTGCTGACCCGAATTTTTCAGTAGCAAAGCCTGTAACAGTTTCAACTGATTGGTTGGCAGCGTTGCGGTGGCACTTTCCAACGATTTGGCCGCGCCGCTCGTCTGTCCGTGGTTTGCCAGCGACAAAGCTGCAAGTGCTGCCGCTGCTTCAGCATCTTTGCCGCCCACTTGCTGAACCAACGATTGCCACAAATCATCGCGTTTACCTGCTGCTTCCGGCGCAACCCACAACGCTTTCCACCGAACCTGACGCGTCGCCTGACGGTCGGCAATCAACTGGGCCACCAACTTCACCGCGTCCACTTCGCGCTTATTCACCGCCAGTAAGCGCGCCAATTCCAACTGGCAATCTGTGTCTCCCGGCGTGAGTGCCAACAACTGTTGACGGTATTCAATCGCCGCTGCAAATTCGCCAAACTCTGCAGCCGTTTCCGCAGCTAATCGCAACGAGTTGAAAGTCGAAAGCTGATTGCTGGCTTGAGGCTTTTCAATGCGTGCTACGTCCACGGCACGCGCTTTCACCGATGACAATGCCGCCAACTCCGCTGCTGCTTCGCTGCGTTTGGTCGCCGTAGCCAAATCATTCATCAGTTTCAGCGACTTCAGCCCACCAGCCGCATCGCCTTTGGCAAATTGCAATTTCGCCAAGCCGATAAACGGAGCTTCGGTCAATTGCTCCAACGCCAACTGCCGTTCGTAAGCCGCTCCAAGCAATTCATCAGCTTCCGTTTGCCGCTGTTCACGCCGCAGCATTTCCATCACTTGATTCAATCGTTCCAAATTCGGCGGCGACAGTTTTTCAAGTCGCCCGCTGGCCTCTATGCCCGCGAAATGCTTCAACCCGTTCATCGCGGGGGCCATTCGTCCGGCACGAACTTCCAGTTGAAGCTTTGCCAGACGCAACCAGGCCGGGCGCGGAAACCGGTTTTTTAAATCTTGCTCAACCGTGGAAATCAACGTCGTCGCGTCGGCGTTCTTCCGTTCGGCTAGCAGATAATTCAGAAGCTCTTTTTGCCAGCCAAGCCTTGCGCTTTCTCGCATGTTGCCGCGCGTTCCTCCGGCGTGATCCAGAGACTCTTCGATTTCTTCCAGATTCCAGGTCGGATGAGTTTTGGCTTGATCCGCAAAGTCGGAATCCGATTCCCAGGCGGCAAAACCGCCAGAGCGCTGCGCCAGTAACTCGTAAAACGGCGCAAGCAGGTTTCGCGCCACTAACGATTCGCGCACAACCATTTCCGCCAAGCTAAGATCTTTGGGCGTTGCTTCAATGACTTGTTTCAGGAAATCTGCTTTCGCGGCTTCGTTCACCGTTACCGTTCCGCCTTTGGTGGTGTCGAACGATTCCGCCAGCAAACGTATGAGCGGCTTTAAGGATTCAAGCTCTTTTTCGGATTCACGAGTTATGCCTGCAAGCCGTTTGACGATCAGTGGTTGCAATTTCGCGCGAGCTTCGGCCTGAAGTCCGTGTTTCCTGAGCGTCGTCAGATAAAGCTGGCAATCAACAATCGAAGGTCTTTCGCCTTCTATCAATTTCGCCCATTGCTCACGCGCTTGCTGACTGTCGCCGAGCGTGAAGTAAGCCGAACCGATGTCAGCCCAAATGGATTTCAGCGCGGCCTTGTTGCCTGTCTGCATTTCTGCCGCAAGCTGCAGATGTTCCAACGCTTGCTGCGGAGCCTTTTGTTCCAGATACCAACTCGCCAGCCTCTGCTGCTGACTGGAGTCCGCGGGTCTGTTTTCCAGCATCGCCGTCAGGAATTTATGACTGCGTGGCCTGGAAGTCTCAGACAAAGACAACCAGCGCCCATAAGCATCCGCCAAAACAAACCAGTTGTCGCCAATCAATTCTTTCGACGAATCAGCTTTGGCGGAAACCATCTCGCCAATGGTTCGCCATCCCATTGCTGCCCCAAAGTACGCTTCATTCGATTGATCCGAAGCACGACCAGCTAAACTCAACTCCGCTTGTCGCGAAGCTTTCCAGGCTGCCGAAGTCGGCGCAGCGTTGATCGCTTCACGCGCCATCTGCATTTCATTGTTTCGCAGCAAGAAGTTGATGAGCTGAAAGCGATGCGGCGTGTTTGTAGCGATCAGTTGTTGCAATTCGGCATAACCAGCTTTGTTACTTTCAAGCAAAGCTTCAAAGTAACGCTCCACCATCGCGTCGTTGCTGGACGTCAAGCTACCTGTATGCGCGTGGAATTCCGCCCGCAACGTTGCCAACTCTTTCTGGCCATCACCAACCAGTCGCGCATATTCAGCAACGATTGAACGGTATTGGCTGGCGTTCAGCTTTTGATTCTTCGTCAATTCCTGTTCAGTTGTTTCGATGATGCGGCGATACGCGCCACGCTCCGAATAAAAGTTGACCAACGTCGTCAGCCGATCCTGGTATATGGACAAAGCGTTCGCCGTCGCCGCAGGGTCAAGCTTGGCAGCCGAATCTTTGCGCGCGATCAATATCTGTTCGGCCAGATCGTTGAACCCCGCGCGATAACTCAAATTGAGCAACATTGCCTGAGTTCCGTCGGCTTCCGCCACAGTTTTCCCGCTAGCGGCAATCCATTGCCGCACGTCACGGTGGATCGCCGCCATTTCTTCGCCGGTCGCGTAATCGTGAGCGATTCTGCCAACTGAATCCGGCAACGCTCGATCGAAGGTTTCCAACAAGCTGCGCCCTTTGCCCGCCAATAGATTGTCGCTACTGACAGAGTCGCGCCGGATTCGTTCGCGCACGTCCCATAACCGGCGCAGGATTTGATCCAGCGGTTCTTCGTCGCGCATTGTGCTGACATAAGCATCCAACTCATAAGCTCGCAATTCGTGTTTGTAGAAATCTTTCGAAAACGCATCGAAAGCTTGCCGGTAAGTCGCAATCGCTTTCGCGCGTTGTTCGCGTGACAGCGAAGCCGCGACTGCAAATTGATCGGAAATGGTTTTGGGCGTCGGCTGTGCTTTTTCAACCGGCAATTTTGCTCGCGCAGCAGCGGCGTCCTTTGTTCGTCCCGCTTTGTCGTACGCGTCAGCCAGCAAACGCACATAAGCCGGATCGTCATTTGTTCGCTCAGCGCAAAGTTTCAATTCCTCAATCGCCAGGTTGAAATCCTTGGCTCGTTTGGCCATCTCGGCCAGTTCGCTGTGCAGTTCAATCATCTCCGGTTGATTGTTAATGGCTTGCCGCATCTGCGCTTTGGCATTCGGCCAATCACCTTTTGAATCGTGCAGCCGAGCCAGCACCAGATTCCAACGGTAATCTTTAAACGATTGCTGAGACGTTTTGGCATAATACGCAATCATCGCATCGGCTCCGCCATAGCGTTTGGCGTATTCAATTGCGGCGTTGAGGCTTTCGCCGTCATCCGGGTTGCGGTTGATGATTTCGATATGCTGTTCAATGGCCGAAGAGTAATCGTGTAATTGAGTGAACGCTTCGATTACCTGATGACGTAATTCAGCAAGGGTTTGTCGCATCGCCAGATGATCGGTTTCGGTTTCTTTGACGGCGCGAATGGTTTCGCGATAACGCTGGCGCAACTCATCGGTTTTCGACAGCTTGACGTAAATCTTTGACAGTTCGCGGAACACGTCCAGGTTGGCCGGATTTTCGTCATAGAGCTTTTTGAGCGTCGTTTCAGCCGCTGCCAATTGCCCGCGCTCTATTTGTCGCGAAGCCAGCTTGCGTGTGAACACATAACGAAACTTCCCCTTGCTCCGCTGCACTGAAATGGCAAGCAAACGCATTGCCTGTTCGCGCTTGCCCAAACGCCAGTAAAAATCTGCAGCTTCGGTCAGCACGCCATAGTTTGTTGGATGAATGGCGACAAGCTGGCCAAGCATTACCGCCGCCGATTCTTTCTGTCCGCTGCTGGCGGCGCGCTCAGCCAATTGCAGTTGATAAGAAATCTTCTGGCGATCAGTCCGCGCGACAACCGCCAGCCGCCGCAACACAGCTAATTCACCTTCTGCATCTTCGTGCTCGCTGAACATCTCTTGCGCGTCTTCCAAAAATGCCGGCCAGTTGCTTCGCACGACGTACTGTTTTAACAGGCGAGCCGCTTCTTGCCATTGCTCTAAATCGTTCATCAAATACGCGTATCCCAGCACAATGCCGTCGCGTTGGTCAGCATCGCGTGTGCGAGCAAGCTGTAAGGCCAGCGCTTTTTGCAAATGTTGCGGCCCATCTTTTCTGGCGTACAAGGTTTTCAACCGATTTTTTGCTTGCCAGTAATTTGCCGAATGCACGTGCAAGTCTTTGATGTATTCAGCCAGCGCTTCTTCGCTTTTATGCTGGGCTTCAAGAAGCGCCGCAACCTGAAATGCATACAGCGAATTGTTCTGTTTTTGACGACGAATCGCATTCAAAATTCGCAATGCATCGTCGTATTGAAAGTAATCCCAGTAAACGGTTGCCGTTTCCAAAAACGTTTCTTCATCGCCGCTCCCCAGCTTCAGTAACTTTTCCCATTCGGCAGCGGCACGTTTGGTTTCGCCAAGTTCGGCAAACACTTCACCCGCCTTCGTGCGATGTTCGGTAGATGAAGGCAAAGCCTCGGCTGCGGCCAGTTGTAACCGAGCGCACTCTTCCAGCGATTTTTGATCTTTCTGGCCAAAGGAACGAGTGAAGTTAATTAATCGTTCAGCAAATTCCGGTGTGTTCGGATACAGGCGATTCAGTTCCTGGTAAGCCTCAACCGCATCTTCAAAATTCGATAGCCATGCAGCAGCATCGGCACGAAACATTTTGTAAACCGCATTGTCGCGCTCGCGCGCAATATTGGCGTATTCGCGAAGCTTGCCGTTGCGTGACAGATTGGAAAGATACCGTTGGCGCAATTCCGCCGATTCGAAGTAATGTTCCGCCAACAGTCGCTGCCATTCATTCCACTGTTTGTGACCAGCGTAATAATTCAACAGTCCTTCGATAAAGCGACGGTTGTGCGGAAAGCGTTCGTGCGCCAACTGGTGCAAACTCAAAAACAGATTCGCATCAAAAGTCGTCGCGGATTCGGCGGCACCTGTTTGAATGAATCTGTTCAGATATGTTTCGACGTCACAATCTCTCATCCCACCCAGCAGTTCGCGCGAAAACTGCTCAAACTCCGCCCGGCGGCCTTGCCGCAAATACCATCGCGCCAACCGGTCAGTCCAGGCATTCGATGGAAAGCGTTTGATGGCTTCCTGGTAAACGCGCAACTGGTCTTCTGCCAGATTCGTCTGCCCTAACCATTGCAGCATCTGTTCGTAAAGCCCCTGCTCGTCCGGATACTTTTTGGTTTCAGCTGAATACAACGCCAACACATCAGCAGCGCGATTTTCTTTCATCAGCGAAGCGACATACCGCGACAATACCAGCGAATAACTAATGGTAGTGGAGGCGGATCGTTTGGCTTCGGTCAGCACGACTGTGCGAAAGCTGGTTGAACTGGAACCGCGATAGCTGTCTTCATCCGAGTTGAGAGCGCTATCGTAATCGTAGCCGAAATTTGTATTTGGCGGATACGCTGGCATTGCCGGGCGCTGGCTGGTCGGTTCGTCGCCGCCACTGGCAGGCACAAGCGGCTGATCTTTCTTTCGCTGTTTGCCCAATCGATCCAACAAGGCTTGATAAATCTCTCGCTCGCGGCGTGGATTTTCACGCAGGATATAAGCATCGGCGAGTTTCAATGCCACTTCAAAAAATTGTGGCGCGTCGCCATATCGTTTGTCGAATTCCGTCAACAGAATGTCAGCAAGTTCTGTTTCTTTCGCTGATATATGCAGCCGAATCAAATCCAGATACATTTGCGCCAGAGCTGGTGAAGTCGGATATTCGCGTTTGAAAGTGTTGAACACGCGATACGCAGCAGCTCGGTTGAAATGTGCGACGGCTGCCTGTTCAGCTTGCTCTAGCCTGGCTTGTGGCTCGGAATCGGCCAGCACCAGCGACAATACGCCTCCGAGCATGCCTGGATGAGAATCGGCTTTAGCGACGTTTTGATAAAACTTTAGATCACCTTCGGTCAGTGCAGTCCGCTTTTCACCTGCATCCAACAACAACTCGAAAATTTGATAAACCACCTTTGCTCGCAACTCGCCGCCGGGCTGCAAGCCGCCTGATTGATGAAGCGTATACAGAAACCGCGACGCCAGTTCTGCTTCATCGTGCATTAACAGCAATCGAGCGACAGTTGCCAACTCTTCTGGTTTCCAATTGATTCGGCGCGCAGCGCGAGCAGTTTCAAGCTGAGTGAAAATCTCCGCTGCTCCATAATCGTTGTATTCGTAATCGTAATGGAGGTAGTGAAACAACTTGACCGCGACATCAAAGCTGGCCGGATTCCGGCGCAATGCCTGCTTCAACTCTTTGCCATACGCGCGCAACCGGTCGTGTTCGCTGAGAAAATCGAAGTAAAACTTGCGCGATTCTTCGTCCGACCAAAATGGGTCGAACGCAGCAACGTACGCCGCTTCTGCTTCTTTCACATGCTTCAACGCCACCAACTCTCCGACTTCCTTTTCCAAAAAGAACCGGCGCTCGGCGGGAAATGTGGAGCTGTATTGCCGAACGGCTTTCAAAGCTTCGACGTGATCGCCTTTTTCTTCCAGATGAGCGATGAACTGTTTTACGACTTCGAACGCCGAAGGATCAGAAGCGATCAACTGTCTGAAAAATTCCGGTTGTTGGTATTTCTGTAACCGATGCTTGGCGGCCAGCTCCATCAACACTCGCAAATGTGCGGCGCGCTGATTTGGTGGAGCTGCGGCAATTATCTTTTCCACGGTCGCGGCGGCGTCCGCGAAGCGCGCTCGACGCAGATAATATTCCGACAGCAATTGCAACGAGTCGACATTGGCATTCTCAAGTTCAACATAACGCAACATCGCTTGTTCTGCCGCCTCGGCATCGTTCAGCTTTTCGCAGAGCCTGGCTAATTCCAGTTGAACGGTAGCGTCTTGCGGATATGTCCTGGCAACTTCGGCCAGTCGCGCGCGTGCTTCAGCAGTTGGGAAAGGCACGACAGCTTGCGCACCGAAAAATTCAACACGAGAAAACAAGGCAGTTTCAATTGCGGCGGCAGGTTCGTTGCGCTTATGACTTGTGGCCAAACTTTCGGCCGCTCGCTGAGGTTTAATTGCCGCCAAGGAAATTGAAACAATGATCAACGCAAGCGCAATCAATCTCGCCAATTTGAATTTTGATCCTTTTGTGTTCATCAGAATCTCCCTGACTTCATCGCCCAATGACAGAAACTACCACCTCAATGCTCGATTGGTTGTGAGCGAAGTCTTCGGCAGACACTGTCAACGTGTATTGCCCTGAAGCCAATCCGGCGGGAACTCTTAGCCGGGCAACGTTCATCCTTTCTTTTTCCGACCACACGAGTTGAACCGGTTGCGCGCCGTACAATCTGACAACCAGTCGCATAGTGTCCTGGTCAGCGTTGACCTTTAGTACGACGTCATCACCTGCGTGAACGATTTGCGAATCCAGGCGAGCCGCCAGCTTTGGTGAATGACTGTCTATGACAAAGCTTTTCTCTTCCTGGTAACCGTTTCCCTGTTTATCCGTCATCAGCAACCGGCAGCGATAAGTTCCATCCGGCATCCACGCCGGAGCCAGAAAGCGCGCCTGCCAGACGCCTTCGTTGGGCAAAAATTTCAACGGCAAGGTTTCGCCAAATGGAAGGACAGCGAACACTTCTTTGATTGAAGCGTCGGTTTTAACGCGAATGACCGGATCACCCGGTTGAATGACACGCGGCCGAAGCAATGAACGCGGCGCAGCCAAAAACGCCGTGTACGGTGTGACGAATTTGTATTTCTGCGATAGGCGAATGATTTCGGCAATGTAATCTTCGCGTTCGCCGTTCAAATTCATTTCATACAGCAACGCATCCACGCGAGCGCGCGCCCATAGCCTAGGCAAATGTTCATGAGCAGTTTCCAGTTCAGGCAAGTTCACCTGGCGCGAAAGCGCAAAGACTTCGTCCCCAAGTTTGCCTTGAACTTTCACTTGCGCGTTTTGCTGTGGCGTTTTGTAGCGACCGACAAATGCCTGGCTCGCTCCGTCAAACGTGTGCTGAGATTGCGACGGCGATTGCACCGAATATATCTGTGAAAAGTTGGCCGAGTTTGACGCGATAAACTGCAACCCGTCAATGCTTGCCGACCCGATTCGCGCAAAGACCAGTTTCAATTGCGGTGCAATGTCTTCGGTTTCGCGCGCCTGGGTGAAATAGCCTTTGCATTTTTGCGTTAGCGCTTCCAACAGGCTGCGGTTCGCGTCGCTTCCGATACCCAAAGCGTAAAGCCGAGTCTTTGGCGTTTGATCAGAACTATTCGCCACGTCAAAAGCTTGGGAAATGCGTTTAATGCTGACGGTTTTCAGAGTTGGGTTGGCGTCAGAAATCAAGACAATGCTGCGTTCACCGGCGGAAAACGAGTTGGCCAGTTTGATGGATTCAAGCAAAGCCTGATTGATATCAGTTCCGCCGCCAAGCATCGAAGCTTTAATAAAACCGAGCGCACGTTCGACGTTTTCGGTTGTGGCTGGTAACGACGTTGGCGACAAGGGCGTGAATTCGTCGTTGAACAGCGCCAGATTGAAACGATCCTGCGGCTGCAAACTGTGCAAAAAGAAATCAACGGCTTCAACCGAGCGCGATAGTTTTTCCCCGTGCATGGAAAGTGAAGTGTCGAGCAACAGAACGACGTTGCGCGCAGCAGCAACCCGGTCGTTCCCGCTCCCGATTCCGTGCCGTTGGTTGAAAATGGCGCGGGCTTCAAAGTAACCGTCAGGATTCTTGGCAGCCAATACAGGATCACGCAGGTAGTAAGCCGTGATGCGTTCCGGCATTCTGTGAGTGATGAACGAGAGCGTGCTCTGTTCAGCATTTATCAAGTATTCAAACGCAAAATCTTCTTTCAATTCGATGTTGCTGGCAGTGAATTCATACTGCTGCTCGTTTGCCGATTGCTTAACCGGTTTCATTGCGTAAACGCCAGGAAACTTGAGCGGCGAAATCGGCGCGTCGCTAATGATCGAAACTCGCAGCTGAAATTCGCCGACTCGCTGTGCTGCGCCAAACAAAGGTTTCAACGGAAAGCTGAACCGCGAAACCAGGTTCTCGACTGGCAGCATTTCTGTGTATTCCAGCTCGACGCGCTTGGTTCCGTATGCTGGAATTGGAAAGACCTTGGCCGAAAAAGCCGACGCCCCGCCGTGTTCGTCATCCTGCTGCAATAAGCCGGGATCAGTCACCTGAGCTTTGATCCGTTCGTAAAGTTGATTGGCACGCCGCTTTTCCAGAATCACACCGGGCAATCGCAGGTCTCCATCCCAGACGGCGAAATCTGCAATGGAACCTTGCGTCGGCAATGCAAATTTGTACTTGCCTTCCAGCGCCTGGCCAATATGGTTATCAAAAATTTGCAACACTTTGATGTGTGCATGTTGGTTGTCAATTTTCACGTCAACCTTCATCACCGGCAGCGACAGAATC
Organism: Blastocatellia bacterium; assembly: GCA_035429885.1. GTDB lineage: Bacteria > Acidobacteriota > Blastocatellia > RBC074 > RBC074 > RBC074. Next base: position 10,908 of record DAOMFR010000086.1, on the reverse strand, counting down.
GAATCGTCCGGCGAATTTTTTGTTGAGGGAATCAGCACACCAGATTGCGCGCGACTGCGAATGGCCGGCAGACAAAGCGCGCCGAAAATGATTGCGGCACAAACCAGAAATGCTCTGTATGGGATGCGAGTCATCGTGTTACTCCCGGACAAATTCGATGCGTTTTTTGTGAATGCGGGCGATGCCGTTGGTCGTGCCGAAGTAAACACTTTCGACGTCGCTGGCGATGCTCAGCACGGTTGCCGCAGGTAGTTCGGCTTTCAACTTCATCCATTTCTGCGATTCGAACTCCAGCACCCAAGCTCCGTCCAGCGTGCCAACATAAAGCCGTTTGCCGTCGCTAACCATCGCGTTGGGATTCACCGCCGGTTTGCCGATTTCAGCCGCAAAACTGGTCAGTTCACCGGAAGGCGTCAGTTCAAACACTCCGCCGCCATAGGTTCCAACGAATAGCCTGCCATTGATTGAGCAAATCGCCGTCACCCAATTATTGGTCAGCTTGGAATTGGAGTCTTTGAACACGCGAACAACGCGACCAGAGCTGATCTGCGCCAAACCGCTAAGCGTTCCGGCGTAAACCGATTCTCGCAATGGCTGAACGGCGTAAACACTATTGCTGGGCAACCCTTGCATGGTGGTAATGGCTCGCCATTGATTTTGTGGGTTAATCGCCAGACCTCGATTGGTGGCCAGAACCAGATTGGCTGAAGAGGCTGAGGACGATTTTTGAAGTGGCGCGGCGTGCAGGATTGAATTGCTAACTAATCCTTCGGCGACACCAACGATTTGCGGCTGCATCGAACTGTTGAACCGAATCAACCCTTGCGAACTTCCTGCAATCATTTGTTGCGAGGCGGCGTCCCAGGTCAGCGAATTAATTTCCCGCACTACACTGGTTTCGATATGCGTCAACTTGCGGCCTTCGCGTGTGAAGACGTCAATTCCGTTGCGGAAGCTGCCCGCCCATAAATGGCCAGTGTCATCGAATGCCATTGCGGCAATGATGTTGCTGGTAGGCTCAGCCAACGTTTCTGCCGATGAGGCATCACGCTCCATACCCGTTGAAGCACTGATTCTGAAACCTGAAAGCCTTTCGTCCTGCCAACTAGTGCGCCTAATGCCTTCGTTGCTCAGTAGCCACAATGACTGCTCCCCTGAAAAGACATTCAGTTGGCAGGACGAAAAACTTCCAGAATCTCTTTGATGGATTACCGGAGTGAGCTGCGGTCGATTCGTTCGCGCATCAGCGACAATCCGAAAAATTTCCCCATTGTCTTTGCTAACCAAAATCGAATTGCTGATGCAGGCAATGCTGGAGAGCGAAGGCAATGTCACCAGAGTCTGGAATCTCTGTTGGTCGGAAGCAAAAAGCGAATTGGTCGAAATGGCAGCCACGCAAAAATCCGTTGCGACCAGCAGTTGTTCGCCGTTCGTCACTACACCAACCACGCGATTCGACGACAACCCATCCGCAGTGGTGAAATGCCGCCAACGCGCGCCTTCACGAATCCACACCCCATCGGCAAAGGTACAAACGAACAATCGCGTATTGTCTACCGTAACACGTTCAATTCCGTTGATTCGTTTTTCTTCGGCTTTCAGTTCACGAAATTGTTTGCCATCGAATTCCAGCAAGCCCCCAGCGAAGGTCCCTACCAACAGGCGCCCCTGATGTTCCAACAGCGAAGTGACGGCTTGCGCTTTGCGATCTGTCCAGCGATAGGCCGTGAATCGCGCCCCGTCGAACATTACCAATCCTTGTGATCGAGTTCCGATGAACAGTTGCGAACCGAATTCCGCCAAAGCGGTCAAATCGCTTTCCGGCAACCCATCCAGCACGCTGAAGCTGCGTTTTGGTTCTCCATCTTTTGTCAATTCCACCAACCCGCCTTCGGTTGCCGCAAACAGCGAATCATGGAATCGCGTCAGACTGCGAACGCTACGGCGATTTTGCATAAACTGAATGCCTTCAGTGTTGATGGCCGGAAGCAATCGCTTTTCAAACGGCACAACTGATTGCCGAGCCAGGTCAGCTGTCGCCGCTTCGAGTTCGCGATGCGCGGTTCGTTTGGCGTGCCAGACGATGGCGACCATGGCGATTTGCAGCAGTAACAAACCAATCACAAATTTACGGTTATGCTTTACCAGCCAATTGCGTGACTTTAGCGCAGCAAACGGAGCCGCCAATTGACTGAGTTTCGGGTTCATCACACTTCCTCCTGACCGCTGATTTCGACAGGCGGGATTATGCGTTTTGTTGAAGAACTGCGCGCCCGAACTGGCTACGGTGTGGTGATGGGAAAACGCTGTTTTATCTTTGGCGATCCCGGCAACTCCGTGCGGGTGCCACGAGCAACAAGATGTGGATTTCCACAGGAGGCAAGTTTGCGGTGGCAGCGACGACAGCCGAGAATGCTTTAATACCAATCAATCAGGGAGCACCGAATGAACGTAACAACAAAAGCAACAACCGAAGGAACCACTCGATATCGCAACAGATTTCATTGCCAATTGGCCGAAAACCATTTTCGACAAGAGCAAAACCTTTGGCTGTCATCCATCGGGCTGGGTTCGTACCTGGGCAACGCTGACGAACGCACAGACGAAGGCTATCAGCTGGCGGTCAAACGCGCGGCAGCACTTGGTTGCAATGTTTTCGATTCAGCAGCGAATTATCGTTTTCAACGCAGTGAGCGCAGCTTCGGCCAGGCATTTTCAGAACTATTCGCCGAAGGAAAATTCGCACGCGATGAATTTGTCGTGACGACCAAAGGCGGCTTTATTCCTTTTGAGGGAGCAATGCCGCGCGGTCGTCAGGAAATGATGGCTTACCTGGAAGAAACCTTTGTCAAACCCGGCGTCTGTCGGTTGGAAGATTTTGTGCAAGGCAGCCATTGCATGACACCCGCGTATCTGGCGCATCAACTCGATCAAAGTTTGCGCAATCTGCGGCTGAACAGTGTGGACGTGTATTACCTGCATAACCCGGAAACACAGTTGGCCGAAGTTTCAGTGGATGAGTTTTACCGGCGGCTGGCTACCGCGTTTGAATTTCTGGAATCTGCTGTAGCGGCGGGTAAGATTGCGATGTACGGCACTGCCACCTGGAACGGTTACCGTGTGTCGCCAAACAGCCGGGAGTTTTTGTCGTTGGAACGAGTCGTTCAAACCGCGCGACAAGTCGGTGGTGACCAGCATCATTTCAAAGTGGTGCAGTTGCCCGTAAATCTGGCGATGACGGAAGCCTTCACCAACACAAACCAAACCGTGAACGGAAAAAAAGCGACTTTGCTGGAAGCGGCGGCGGAGTTCGGCGTCATGGTGATGGCCAGCGGGTCGATTTTGCAGTCGAAACTTGCGGCAGGTTTGCCACCGATAGTTGACGAAGCCTTTCCCGGTTTGCGAACCGACGCCCAACGGGCGCTTCAGTTCGTGCGTTCGACGCCGGGCGTGACCACGGCTTTGGTGGGAATGAGCCGGACGGAACACGTGGAAGAGAATCTGGAATTGGCCGGGACTTCGCCTGCGACGACCGAAAGTTACCTGAAGCTGTTCAGTCCGAGCTGAAATCAGGTTCTCTTGCGCAGCAAAGCTTTCAACTGTTCGACGGTCGCTTTGTGCTTCGGATCATTGGCCAGATTTCGGTATTCATGCGGGTCGGTTTGATGATCGTAAAGCTCCGCGCCTTGTCGCCCGTCGTCCCATTCGGTATAGCGCCAGCGTTCGGTGCGGACGGAGTAGCCGGAAAATCCCGCGCGCGACATTTGCGTATAAGCCGCGCCTTTCCATTTCAACTGTGGATTGTTCAGCAGCGGCACAAAACTACGTCCTTCCAGTTTGTTCGGCGTTTTCAATCCCGCGAGTTCCATCAGCGTCGGATAGATGTCAATGAATTCCACCAGCCGCGCCGTCGCTTTGCCTTTGGCTTTCATTTGCGGCGTGTACATCATCATCGGCGCGCGTGCGGACAGTTCAAACAATGTGCTTTTGTTCCACCAGCCGCGTTCGCCCAGGTGATAGCCGTGATCGCCAAAGAAAATAATGATCGTGTTTTCTGTCAGTTTCAGCCGGTCAAGCGCGTCAATGATTTTTCCGGCTTGCGCGTCGGTGAAGGAAACTCCGGCCAGATAGGCGCGCATAAACTCCAACCGCTCCTTGTCCGTGAATTTGCTGAAGGCGTCGCGAAACGCTCCCCCCGGCAACGCTGCGGCAGGATCGGCTAGCGTTCCCGGTGGGGCTTGCCACAGCTTCAAACTTTCCAGCGGATACAGATCGAAATACTTTTTCGGCGCAATGAATGGATCGTGCGGTTTGTGCAATCCGACGGCGAGGAAAAACGGCTGTTGATCTTTTGCGCGCTGTTCCAGCACGTTGATGGCTTCGCGGGCGATTTGGCCGTCGGGCTGATCTTCGTCCGTGCCTTCGGCTGCGCGCCAATTGCACCACGCAAGTTTGCCGTCGGTCAGGTTGCGGCCTTCGCCTTTGAAACCGAGCGGCGTGGTTTGAAAGTAGCGCACTTCATCCCACGAAGGTTTGTCGTCCATATCGGTGCGCAAATCTTCCATCGTCAAGCCGCGATGAAAGATTTTACCGAAGCTCGTGGTGCGATAACCGTTCTGCCGAAAGACCTGCGGCAAAGTGACGACATCCGGCATCGTCGTGCGGAAATTGGTGTTGTTGTCTGTGATGCGCGTCGTGTCCGGGCGCAAGCCCGTCAGCAGCGAAGTCCGACTGGGATTGCACACCGGGTACTGGCAATACGCCGCGTCAAAACGCATCCCGCGTTTGGCCAGCCGATCCAGATTCGGCGTTTTCGCAATCGGGCTGCCGTAACAACCGAGTTCGGTTCGCAAATCATCGGCGACGATGAACAACACGTTTGGTTTTCGCACCGGTTGCGAAAGCGCAGGTTCATTCGGCGGCACAATCAGCATTCCGAATAAAAGACACAAACAAATTCGAGCAATCTTTTTCGTCATCGGTTCAGGCTGGAAATTCTATTCATTATGAAAGGGCAATGATTTAACGGAACACCAAAATGTGAAGCGAAAACTTCAGCCGCCTAAAAGCGTGCTCTGAACTACAAAAACGGTTTCCACTTTTCGACGATGGCGCGCAACTCTTCCACTTCTTCCGGCTTGACGTTCGGCAGCGGCGGACGCACCGGCCCACCAGCCAAGCCCACCATATCCATCATCGTTTTCATTGCGGAAACTTCGTAACCTTTCCGCCGCGCGCGCAAGGCGTAAAGCGGCGTGACATATTCGTACATCAGCTTCATCAACTCCGCGCAGTTTTCGCTCGCGCCTACTTCGTGGAGTTTCAGCGACAGCTTCGGTGCGACGGTGGCGATGCTGGATGTGTATGTGCGAATGCCGATGGAGTAATAGCCCGGCAAGCTGTCATCGCCTGCGCCACCGATCCAATGAAGCCGGTCGCCCAACCGATTGATAATCATCTGGTAGCGGCGAATGTCTGCCTGTCCGTCTTTCCAGGCGCACAGCGTGGGGATGCTAGCCGCCAGTTTTTCAACCATCGTCGGAGAAAAATTTGCCCAGTCGCGGCTGTAAATCAGCAAGCCCAAATCCGTCGCCGCGCCAATGGCTTTGTAATAAGCAATCATTCCTTCGTCGTCGGCGTTCGGGTAATACGGCGGCAGCGCCAGAATGCCATCGGCTCCAGCGGCGGCGGCTTGTTTGGCCATTTCAACGGCCAGCGGTTGATTGAAACCTACGCCCGCAATGACCGGCGCGCTGCCGTTGATGACTTCGACCGTCAAACGAACGACGGCGTCATATTCGGCAGGCGTCAGCGAATAAACTTCGCCTGTTCCGCCTGCAGCGACTACAGCGCAAAGCTGGTGTTCGCGCAGCTTGGTCAGGTTGTGCCGCAGCCCTTCAAGGTTCAGCGACAGGTCAGAGTTGAAAGGTGTGATCGGAAAAGCAATCACGCCTTCTTTCAATTTGCTTCGGAGTTCTGTTGGTGTGGTCATTCGTTTTTCCAGAAATTATTTGCGAGTTGGTATCTCTTCAATCGTGATGTCTTTGTAACGAGCTTCGCTGGGCGGACCAGCGTGAATCTGCACACAGATCAAACCACTCTGTTTGATTGTGTCATCAGCTTCTGTGTAATCCACGGTTTGATGGCCGTTGATGGATAAACGAATGCGTTTGCCTTCGGCTCGAACGACGTATTCGTTCCAATCGTCGCGCTTCAAAACTTTGTCGAGCGCGGCGGCATCCGGCGAAACCAGCACTTTCTTGCGACGCGATTCGTCATACAGCGCGCCCCAATAATTCTGGCCGATGTCGGCTTGATAGCCGATGACTTCGTGATTGTTTGGAATGCGTTCGGAACGAAACTGGATTCCGGCATTGACCTGTGCACCCGTGACTTTGAATTTCGCGCGCAGTTCAAAGTCGGAATAGCGTTTCGTCGTGCAAAGGAATTCGTTGTTCGGCAGCGCGGCATTCATCGAACCACCGACGATTGCGCCGCCTTCGATGCGAAAGATTTTCATGTTGCCTTCCCA
>DAOMFR010000086.1:0-4276 GCA_035429885.1 Blastocatellia bacterium | reverse complement strand
TACGCGATGTTTCCCAAATGCGAAGTCGTCGTCGAACGATGCCCGATTTCGACTTCCGCATTTGGCGCTTGCCGCGAACGAACACATTCGATGAAGTTTTGCGTGTGCAAATCCGTTGTGTCGCGACCTTGCACGCGCTTGGGCTGCATGCGCCAGGCGTCAATCGGTTGCGAACGTTGTTTGGCGGTCAGCGCGGGTTTCAGCGGTTCGGGGAAGATTTCAAAGCCGATGCGGTCGGCGATCAGCGTGCCGTTTGTGCCGTAATAGGCTTCGCCGTGTGGACGATCGTCTGCGCCCCGCGCGCCGTAATAGTTGAAGCCCGGCGTGCGTCCGCCTGCGCCGTGCGCGTTCAAATTGCAGCTTTCGTAACTGAGGATGAAGCCACCGTTTTTCGGGTGCTCGAATTCGTAAGTCACCTGCAACAAATCCGGCACATCGCCCGCGTCTTTCAGCGTGAATTTGCCACCGGTTGCGACCACGGTTTTCGGAGCTTCGACGCCCATGATTTGCTGCACGGTGTCGAGCCGATGCGTGCCGTAATCGGTCATTGTGCCGCCCGCGTAATCGTAAAAATTGCGAAACGTCGAAAGAAAGCGCGAACGGTTGAACGGCACTTTTGGCGCAGGGCCAAGATAAAAATCCCAGTCCAGGCCTTCGGGCGCGACTTCGTCAGGATATTTGCCGACGCCGTTGGGCGTGATGTTGCTGTAATTCCACACGCGCACAAAACGGACTTCGCCAAGTTCGCCGGATTGAATGATCTGCTGGACTTCGCGGTAATGCGGCGCGCTGCGATGTTGCGTGCCCGTTTGGACAATGCGTTTGTATCGGCGCGCGGCTTCGACCATCAGACGGCCTTCGCGAACGTTGTGCGCCAGCGGCTTTTCAACATAAACGTCCTTGCCCGCCGCACAGGCCAGCACCGTAATCGCCGCGTGCCAGTGATCCGGCGTCGCGATGTGAACGGCGTTCACTTCTTTCAATTCCAGCAGCTTTCGGAAGTCGCCGAACTTTTTCGCCGAGCTTCCCGCCCAGGCTTGCGCGCTCGCCGCGTTCGTTTCGTACACATCGCAAACCGCGCCGTATTCCGCGCCGGGAACCTTGCGCATCAAGTCGGCGACCTGTCTGCCGCGACCTCCGCAACCAATCAAGCCAATCACGACGCGATCATTCGCACCGAGGATTCGTTCGTACGAAAGCGCGGTCGTTGTAATGACAGTCGAACCAGTGATTGCGGAGTTAATGAACTCTCTTCGTCTCATCAAGCCCTTTCAGTTATCGTCAGAATGGAATTAACCACGGGGAGCACGGGGCACACAGGGAAACCAATTTTGGCTTGTTTGATTTATCCCCGTGATCCTAGTGTTCCCCGTGTTTCCAATTCAGGCATTAGCATTTGCCAGCTCAAATACGATTGAACTTCTCAATCGCTTTGGTCAGGGATTTGAACTGGCGGATGAACGGGAACATGCCTTTTTCGCGGTCGTCAATTTCCTGCGCCTTCTTCAAGACTTCTTCGGCGCGTTCCTGCGGCACGACGACCACGCCGTCTTCATCCGCAACGATGATGTCGCCCGGACGAACGGTGATGCCCGCGCATTGCACTTCGACGTTGCGCGCGACGGTCGCATAATGCCCGACCGCTGTGCGCGGTGAAGACGAACGCGCATACACCGTCAAGCCCATGCGCCGCACGTCCCAGATGTCGCGAATCGCGCCGTCCAAAACCATTCCGGCCATCCCGCGCACTTTCGCCGCCGTCGCCATCAGGTTTCCCATTGCGGCGATTTCCAGCGTGCCTTCCATGACGATAACGCCGACTTCTCCGGGTTTGGCGTTGTCAATCATCTCGACGGAATGTTTGGTGGAAAGCGCGGGCGTGGCCTTGTCCGGCGTTGTCGGTTTGACCAGCGAAGTCACGGCGCGGCCCACGATCGGCGTTCCGGTGACGAGTTTCATGTCGTGCAGCATTGTGCCGTTTTTGCCGGTGACCAATTCCACAGCGTCCGACACCGAAGCCGGATAGGTTTTCTTGTAGGCCGCAATGATCGGTTCATCGGGCGGCCCGGAGGTTTTCTTTTGCGCAGCGGCGACAACGACAACCGCCAACGTCACACAAGCCACCACAATCAGAAACTTTTTCATAAGCTCAGGCCTTTCTCAGTTCTTCGTACACAAAATCCGCGCACCGCGAAGCCAATGCCATGACGGTCAAGGTCGGATTCTTTTCCGAAAAATCAATAAATCCGCTGCCATCGGCAACGAACAGATTTTTGACATCGTGCGATTGCAAATACGGCGTCAGCACAGAGGTTTTCGCGTCGTTGCCCATTTTGCATGTGCCCGCCCAATGCACGCTGTCGGAGCCGATGGACTGGCTGGTGTTAGTGATGACGCCGCCGGACGCTTCGATGATTTCGGAAATCTTTTCGATTGCGTCTTTGGAAATGGCAACGTCTTCAGTCGTCAGGCGATGATGAATTTTCGGCACAGGCAAACCGTAAACGTCTTTGACGGTTGGGTCGAGTTCAACAAACCGTTCTGGCGAAGGGATCATGCCGTTTTGCGAATATAAACTGAGCAGCGCCGGAGCTCGGTCGCGCGCACGGCGTTTGAAGTCTGCGCCGAAGCCTTCGATGTTGGCGCTGAAAGCGGGATTTGAACTGCTGACGCGCGAACCGGAATCCACGATGATGTGATAGCCCTTGGGAAAATTCGGATGCGGTTTGTCCCAGTAAAACGAAGCGACATATCCGTGCCCGCTTTCGGTTCCATCGTCGTTGTAAGGCGCGCTGCCCACCAGCGATTTCAAATACCCCTGCACGCTCACCGAAGTGTGCGTAATCAGATTTTTGCCGACCAAGCCGCTGCTGTTCGCCAAGCCATTCGGGAAGTGCGCGGATTTCGACATCAGCAGCAACCGCGCCGATTCAATCGGGCCGCACGCCAGCACAATCTTTTTGGCTTTGACTTCGTAACTTTTGCGCGTGCGCGCATCGAAATAGCGCACGCCGGTCGCGGTCTTGCCGTCCTTGCTCATCGTCACTTCGGCGGCGTTGGCGTACAGAATCAATTTGCATTTGCCGGTTTTCAGCGCGCGCGGCACGGCGGTGTTGGCCGAAGTGTATTTCGCATCCACGTCGCAACCGCGCATGCAATGGCCGCAGTAATGACACACCGGCCGTTTGGATTCGTGACGTTCGGTCAAAATGGCTTTGCGAGCGGTAATCATCCGAAACTTTTTCGCATCGAGTTTGTCGCAGCCCTTTTTGATTTGATGCGTCGCGCAATTCCAGGCCAGGGGTTTCAGAAAGACGCCGTCCGGCACGTTCGGATGATGATCGTAATTGCCTGTCACGCCCATCAATCGTTCCATGCGGTCATAAAATGGCGATAACTCTTCGTACTTGATCGGCCACGCAGCGAAATCATACGTGCTGTTGCGCCAGCTCAAGCCCGCCCAAAGCAGCGATTTGCCGCCAACAGCTTTGGTTAGGAAATGATCGAAACGCTGTTCACCCACTTTGGTAAACGGTTCTTTCGTGCGATCTACCGTCAGATGTTTGCGCGGGTCCCAGCCTTTGCCGTGCTTCGGCAATTCATAGGGCATCGTGTGCGAATAAAAATCCTTCGCCGGATCAACCCATTTGCCAGCTTCCAGCACAACAACCGAAGCGCCTTTTTCAGCCAATTGCATCGCCACCACTCCGCCCGCTGAGCCGGAACCAACCACGCAAACATCATAAGTCTCTGATTTCTGAATCATCTCTAAATCCTTTTATGAACGTTGAACGCTTTCGTAAACCACTTCGCCGGTAATGCTGTGATGGCGAAAGACCAATTGAGGCGAGTTTGCCGCTCCTGCCAATTCAACCGACAGAAAGCCGCCTTTGACGCGATGAAACCGGTGGTAGCGTTTGTCTTCTCCGGGCGAACCGCCCGCGTTGCCTTCGGTGATGGTTCCGGCGGAAAACTCCTGGACGCCGGTTTCGGGATCAACCGAATGGTATTGCCAGTGGCGGTCGCCGTTCAGGACGAAAAAGTTTTTCAGCTTTTGATCTTTCACCCACTGACGAAATTCGCGGCCTTCGGTGGCAAAAGCGGCGTTGGCGTGATTGTCGCCTTTGGTTCCGCGATCCGGGCCGACAATCGGAGTCGGGCTGATTAAAACGCGAAAGTCGGCATCGCTTTCCAGCAAAGTCCGCTTCAACCATTCTTTCTGCTGTTTGCCCCAAATAGTTTTTTCCGCGCTGTCGGCGGCTTTGTTCGGTGAACG
>DAOMFR010000085.1:0-29967 GCA_035429885.1 Blastocatellia bacterium | reverse complement strand
CGCCGCCGCTTCATCGAAGACAACGCCCTGGATGTGAAGAATCTGGACGTGTAACCAGTCGTTCACGTTCGCCAACAGAGACAGGATTTCGCAAGACAAAAACCTTCAAGGGAATCTTGTGCATCCTGTCTTTTTCTTTTGGCTTTAACCAACAGCACAGAATGTTGAAATACGAGATGAACCACGGCCGAACCCAATCAGGCCTTTCCGATAATAGCGTGATTACTAAACCTTGATGAAAGAGCGACTATCATCAATTGTTACGCCATTCTACAAAAGCGCGCCTTTTGTAGCCGGGGCGTGTTTTCTGGTGGGAGCAATCTATAACTTTTCGCGTGTAAGCGTTGGCGTTTTGATGGGGGCCTTCATCTGGTGTGTTATTGCCTATCTTGCGACTCGTCGTTGGAAGAATGTCTTTTTAGAGAATGATGCTTTGTACGTATCAAATTTCCTCAAGCAGATCAGGCTACCTTTAGCGGAAATTCAAGATGTGAACGTGTCCAGCTTTTGGAGGTGGCAGCCGAGAACGATCAAATTGAACCTTAAGACAGAGACGGAATTCGGTAGAACAATCGTGTTTGTGCCGCGGTTTATGGGGTATGAAGCATCGGAAATTGCGAAAGAGTTGAAGCATCGCATGCGAGGCGATTGGTGAAACAGGCGCAATTTGGTGTTCGTTCCCACAAACTTGGGAATTCAGTTGATCCGTTGAGTTGAGTTATGGATGCGGCTGTCCGGCCTTAGGCTTTTCAGTCGTGGCAGTCGCATCCGGGCCGAAACGGATGTGTTTGGCGGAAAAGCCTGCCAGTTCGTTGCCATACATTGCGCGCGTCAGTCCCCAATCCACCAACAGCGAAAGCGCCGTTCCGATCAAGCCTACGGCGACGGCTTTTTTGAGCAACAGGCCAAACGGAACTTGTTCAGTTTCAGGTTCAACGGCTGGGACTTTGGCAGGGAAGCCGGACAAGAGAATCAACGTGCTGATGCAAGCATTCAAGAAGATCAAGCCTTCGGTAATCAGGCGCTGCGGCGCAAAGGCGACGACAGAGCGTTCAAAGTTGCCGATCACGATCCACCACAAAAACACCAGATACAGCAATTGGCCGCGTCCAAACCAACTCGTAGGAAGAAACGCGAGCGGCTGTTTGCGATGCCGCAACATCAGCCAGATCACGATTGCCGACAGCACAACGTACGCCAGATGAAACCACGTGAAGGCCGAAAGTTTGAGAATCGTTTCGGGGACGGTTTTGGCTTTTAACCAGGCTTCGGGATTGCGAATCAGGTTCAGCCACGTGACGCCCAACAGCACGAAACCGATGGCGAACTCTTCTGTCCAGCGGCGTTCGCGCGGTTCATCGCTGACGCGTGGAGTTCGCGCCGCCAGTAACAACATCGCCACCGCGACGCCCAGGCCATTGATGAATCCGTAGCTTTGTTCCAGCACGCTGTGCCAGTTGGTTTGCCAGCCGGTTTTGATCCACATCAACTTGGTCAGTTGTCCGGAGGCAAATCCGAATCCGCCAAAGAATCCGCAGATCAACGACGCCAACGTCAAGGCGCGCAGCTTCCGCCATTCAAAATAGACCAGCATTCCGGCGACCATGCCGACGCAACCAGCCCAGTTGTCTCCGCGCGGCGGAGTCATCCGCAAGCCCAGCACCGGAACCAGCAAGACAAACGCGGCAAACCAGCCGGCGGCCATAAACAGAATCAATTTGCCGGCTTCAGTGATGCGCCGCTGGATGGCGGCCAGAATCAGAACGGTGGCAATCGCCGTCAGCGACGCCAGCCAGTCGGAATCGTACCAGTACAAGATGCTTTCCTGGCGAAAGTCTGCGTTGACGGGTTCCATCCAGGCTTCAAACTTGTCCTGCGCAAACCACACGACGAACACGGCAATCAACGGCGTGAAAAATTCGGTCAACCGTTCACGGGTGAGCACGGCGGGCAGAGCGGTCCCTGCGCCGCCCACGGCTCCCCACAAAAATCCGATCAAAAACAACGAAGCGAAGCCGAAAATTTGTGTCGGCGAATGCCCGGAGTGCGTGTAGGCGATGACCTGGCCATAGGACATGCTGCCGCCGAACGACCAGCCGATGGCTCCGAACATCCCGAAATACGCGACGCGCCGATGCCAATCTTCGCGGTCAATGCACAACACGACGGCAATCGCCGCCAACACTCCGGGAATCATCGCGCCGATTTCGTGCCCGTAATTGCCGCGAATGCCCCAACCGATGGAAAGCGATAATGCTGTCAGCAGAATTGTTCGTTTGTTCATTGTTTGAGTCAGTAGCCCGACCTTGAGGGAGGGCTTGAGTTGGTTGGCAGCCCTTGCTGACGCGCGGGCTACTGACACGTCTTATTTGTTCAGCAATCCCGACAGCCAGTGCATCACGCTCAGCAAAAACTGCGGATTCTGTTTGGCGATGGGAGCGTTCATCCCCATCGGAGCTTTGTTCGGACCGGCCAGTTGCGCGGAAAACATCGCGGCTTCGCCGAACACGGCCACGCGCCCTTTGCCGACTTTGACCGTTGCGCCTTGCAGCCAGCCTTTGATCGGAGTTTTGGCGGTATCGTTGGTGAAAGCTTCGCCGAACGTTTTGGGCAGAAACGCCATCGCTTCGTCGCTGAATTTGAGAATTGGTTCGCCCTTGTCCACCTGAAATGCTGAGCCGGTGAAGGTGGCGACCGACTCCACTTTTTCGCTGGCGGAACGGCCTTGGGTGACGGGATGGTTCAACAGTGAGCCTTTGCTCAAATCGAAGGTCAATGGCCCGCCGCCGTTTTTAGGCTCCATGGCATACCCATTGACGAAATGAATGCCTAAGGCCATCGCGAGTTTGTCGGCTGCGCCGGGGAAGGGAAGATGATCGGCGATCAGCAACAATGCTCCGCCTTCGTTGACCCAATCGCGGACGGCAGTGACTTCTTCGTCGGTGAACGCCGACGGATTCGGCGGCGACCAGTCGTCTTTGTTGACTTCGTTCAAGGCGTTGGCGATCACCAGAATCTTTCCCTTGCTCAAGCTCTCTTTGCTGAACTTCGCCGCCGAAGCGTTGACGACGTATCCGTCGCGGCGTAACAGGTCGGCGAAAGTTTGGTAGCGGCCCGAAGCGGTGTGAAAGTTGAAATGCGCTTCGTCCAGCATCACGACAGCGCCTTTGCCTTCGGCGAACGCGGGCTTTTCGATTTTGGGTTTGAAGTTCGGATCGGGCACTTGCTGGGCGCAAACCGTGAACGATGAACAAACCAGCAGCAGAAAAAACAACGTCACTTGTTTCAACATAAAGCTCCTTTTGAAGTTGAGTTGCAGGAAAGAATTCACGGTCAGCGGTCGGCGCGGATTTGAGCATAGGCCTTACGCGCAGTCAATTTTCTGTGGCCGTGTGGAGCTTGAGCAGTTGATGCCTGACGTTTGGAACGAAAGATCAGAATTACTGCGGAGGCAAGATTAGGATCAGGCGGCTTTTTCCATCGCGGAGCCGAGCGGCAATTGAAGTTCGACGGTGGTGCCTTTGTCCGGTTGGCTGTGAAATTCAACGCTGGCCGATTTTTCGTAAAAACATTCCAGGCGGCGTTCGACGTTGGCAAGTCCGACGCCTCGGCTTCGGCCAAGTTCGAGCTTTTCCTGGCTGACGCCAGAGCCTGTGTCAGTGACTGAAATGCACAAGGTTGGCGGAGATGCTCCGTTTTTCAATCTGGCTGAAACCGCCACTTCGCCGCCCGATTTGCGTGGAGCGATGCCATGTTTGATGGCGTTTTCAACCAGCGGCTGAATAATCAGCGGAGGGATGCGCAGCTTGCGAAGCTCCTGCGGAACGTCAATTGTGATTCGCAATCTTTCTTCGAACCGCGCGCGTTCGATGGCCAGATAGGATTCGATCAAATCCATTTCGTCGCCCAAGGTGACCAGTTCGCCGCTCGGCGCGCGCAACACGGCGCGCAACAATCCGGTCAAACGCATCATGGTTTCCAAAGCGCGCTCCGGAGCGGTTTGAATCAGATAGCTGATCGTTGTCAGGGCATTGAACAGAAAATGCGGATTGAGCTGAGCTCTCAGCGCGCGCAATTCGGCTTCAGTGGCCAACTTGCTGATTTCCTGTTCGCGCAAATTCCGTTCGTAGCGTTCCTGTGTTACGCGAACGGTGTCAATTCGCCGAGCCAGAATCAATGCCATGGCTTCCAGCATCGCCGTGTCGTCAGAAAGCAATTGCCGTCCAGCGGAAAGTTCGCCAATGATCAACGAATACAGTGGCGCTTCATGCGTTGGAATCAAGATTGTGGCTGCTGGTGACCGAAGCCGCCCTGTGCGGCGGTTGCCATCGTGTTCCTGTTCGGCCACGCGGACTAACTGGTTGGGTAGCAACAAGCCGGAACTATTTTCGTAAAGCTGATGATCGGTTGCTCCATCTGCTTCGCTGAGTTGCCAGCGAACTTCCCGTGCGGTCAACGCCGGAGCCAGACGTTCCGCCGCCAGGTGGAAAATTTCCTCTTCGTCATCGCTCAGCGCAATAACGCGCGCGGTTTCGTCCAACAATTTCTGGTAATCGGCTCGACGTAACACGACGGCATCCACGAACCAAACGATCCAGCCACGCAGGTGCGGATAAACCAGCGCTGTTCCCAGCCACAATCCAAGCAAGGCTCCGACGGCGACCGGAGGCAAATCGCCGCCTATGGAATGTGTTCGCAATAACGGAGCTGCAATCAAGACATAAAGCCCGAACGCGAGCGAAACCAACGCCACCAGCGCCAACGCTCGTTTCAAGAAAATGTCCGCCAGCGCAAAGCGGTAATCTTGATAAAGCATCGCCAGCACCAGCGGCAACGACGAATGATGACCGATCAATTCAATCAGCCACGGAGCATCGCCTTTGGTGTGGCTGCTCAGGTGCAACGCCGAGACGGCAAACACCGCCAAGGCCACCACCCACCATGCTCGCTTCCACATCGGCGACTTCCGGGCGTAAATCAGCAGCATCACAGTCAGCAAACCGAAGCCGATAGTTAATGCTCGCAATGCAATTGAGGATGGAGTTTCTTTGTCTGTGGCTGCCGCGTAAAAGTGCAGCAGACTGGCCGACGCGCTGAGCAAATACGCCAACAGAGAAATGGCTTGCGAACTGTGCCGCTTGTCCCACAGCACTGAATGCACGACGACGGCGGGCAAAAAGCCCAGCGCAGTGAATACCGCTGCGACGAAATATGGCGATGGTTCGCCGAGTTTCCAATCGCGCACGCCGTAAATCGCTAGCGCTCCCAGGTTCCACAGCAAGCCGAGCATTGCTGTGGCCAGCAGCAACCATTTCACGGAAATCGCCGTGCGTTGCCCATAAACGGTGGGCGAGGACGGATCCGCCGAACGCACAACCATCACCAGCAGCATCGCGTAAAGAATTGCGCCGGTAATGAAGCCGAGCAGGTTGACTAAAGCGGCAATGTTTTGCGATTCCATAAAAGTGAAAAGCCGACAAGCACGTCACCCTGAAAACCGGGCAAAAGATGCTTATCGGCTTGGCAAGCTGAAATCTCAAATTTCGATTTTTGAGATTGCCTTTATCTGTTGCTCAGCACTCTGATTCTGGCAACAAACGCTCCGTTGTTATCACGCAAATTGCCCTCGTTGATGCTCAGAAACAGGATGCCATTGTGTTTGGCAACGAACTCAGAAGACTGGCCGATGAACTCAAAATCGTTGTTGTCGTCGCCGATGACGGCAATCAATGCGCCGGTTTTCCGTCCTTGGATCAGTTTGTCTTTGTCCGGCAAATCCAGCCCATCCGGGCCGGTTCGTTTGCCGTCTCCCAGGTCAATGTCGCCGTTGGCGCTGATGACAATGTGCTGGCCTCGCTGGACGCGGATTTCGGAACTGGTCCAATCGGCGGCGGCGGCAACGCTGACGGTTTTTTCCGCAATCGTTGCCAATTCATCTGCCTTGTTAGCCGCAGCACTGGGCGTTCTGGTTGTCGAAGTGTCAACGGGCGTTCTGTCTGCTGCCTGAGCCGATGCGGCTCCGACAACGTTGGCTGGCGCGGATGATTCTGGTTGCGCTGTTTGCTGCGGAAGGGCATTTCGATTGCTTAACGTGGCGCCACCCGTATCGGCTGAATCAAACACGATGCTTTCGACTTCCTCCATCGGAATGTCGTGCTTTGATGTTGTGTTGCCAATTTTGACGACGATCGTGAATCTGCGCTGGTCATAAGAAACGACTTTACCCTTCAACACCGTGCCATCACGTAACTTGATTGTGTCGGCCAGGGCATCAATTCCAAGCAATGCAACAGCAGCCAGGCAAATTGCCAGACTGAGAATAATTTTCTTGATACTCACATCTACCTCCGAATGGCTAGATTGTATTTTGACCTGATAACAAGAGGGCGATCACACCATAGCTTATAGCATAAAATTCCTTCCTCCGACATTGACGGGCCGGATCGAACACGCTGACAGAAAGTGCATTTGAATGTTGTTCTGCGCCTGAAGTTGGCAAGCTCCGAATCGTCGCCAGCCGAATCTTTTGACAAACTTTTATTCTCTTTGGGGGGAGGCCTTGACAATTGGTAGCCTAGCGGAGAATATGCGGCCTCATTTCAAACCCGAAGATTCACAAGCTTCGAGGTAATCAAGCAAGTCTAGGTCAAAATTTAACAAAAAGTTTTTGCGAGGTGGAGGTCTTCGTTTATGCCACAGCTCTTCCACCGCGGAATGAACACTCTTGCGCGACTGAGCATCGTAGTTGGATTGCTTGTTGCGGGGGGCGGTCTGATGTTCGTCATCGAATTCAACCGCACTCCATATGTAACGCGAGCGTTTGAACCGCGGGAGCAACCTGTGCAGTTTTCCCATAAACATCACGTTGGTGATGACGGGATAGATTGTCGCTACTGTCATACGACGGTTGAGACGGCTGCTAGTGCTGGAATTCCAGCGACCAAAACATGCATGAATTGCCATTCGCAGTTGTTTGCCAATAGTCCATATTTGGAAATTGTGCGCGAAAGCTGGCGAACCGGCCAACCCATCAAGTGGACGAAAGTTCACGACCTCCCTGATTTCGCCTATTTCAATCACAGCATTCACGTCAACAAAGGCGTAGGCTGTTCGACCTGTCATGGCCGAGTAGACCTGATGCCGTTGATGTACAACGTGAATTCGTTGCATATGGAATGGTGTATTGCATGTCATCGTGATCCGAATGCTGTATTGCGCGAGCAAAAAGACATCACCAATATGGAATGGGTCGCGCCTGACGATCAGGCTGAAAAAGGCAAAGAGCTCGCCAAGAAATACAACATTCAATCCAAAGAAGTGCTGACGAGTTGTTCAACCTGTCACAGATAATGAACGTTCGCAGTTCACAGTTCACGGTTCACAGCATATTGATTCGCTGCGAACTAGGGACTGCGGACTGCAAACTGTGAACTACAAAAAGCAATGTCTCATCGAGATCATCATCACGACCTTGAGCCGGTGCGAGAAGCGATTAGCCGAAAGACTGGCCGCGAATTCTGGCGCAGCCTGGAAGAATTGGCTGGCACAGATAGATTCCGCGACTTTCTGCACAGAGAATTTCCCGCGCTGAACGCTCCTGAAACCGATCCGTCAATGCTGGACCCGACCGGTCGCCGCAACTTCATGAAGTTGATGGGCGCGTCGCTGGCATTGGCTGGATTGACTGCCTGTACACGCCAACCATTGGAGCATGTCGTTCCGTACGTCAAAACTCCGGACGGATTGGTTCCAGGCAAACCGCAGTTTTACGCGACGGCAATGACGCTGAATGGCGTTGCCAGCGGCTTGCTGGTCGAAAGCCACGAAGGTCGTCCGACCAAGATTGAAGGCAATCCGGATCATCCGGGGAGCTTGGGGGCGACGGACATTTTCGCCCAGGCTTCAGTTTTGGGATTGTATGACCCGGATCGTTCGCAATCGGCTCTGAAACTGGGCGATGCGCGCACCTGGGGCGATTTTTTGAACGAATTGACCGCCTGGCTCGAAGCTCAGCGGCCCAAGCGCGGCAAAGGCTTGAGGATTCTGACGGAAAACAGCACCTCGCCGACACTCGCGTCGTTGATGGCCAAGGTCAAGACGGACTTCCCGGAATCGAAATGGGTGACTTACGACCCGAACACGCGCGATGGCGCTCGCATGGGCGCGCCGACCGTGGGCGGCAAACCGGCGAACGTTGTTTACAAGTTTGAAAACGCCGAAGTCGTGGTTTCATTGGATGCAGACTTCCTGACCAATGGCCCCGGAGCGCTGCGCTATGCGCGCGACTTCATGAGCAAGCGTCGTTTGACCAGCGGCGCAAATGAAATGAACCGGTTATTCGTCGCCGAAAGCACGCTGACGACAACCGGGTCTAAAGCCGATCATCGGTTGCCAGTCAAAGCCAGTGAAATTGACGCGCTGGCTCGCTCGATTGCCAATGCTGTTGGAGTTTCGGTTGCGGCTGGCGGCAATTTGAGCGGCGACGCCGCCAAATTTGCAAAAGCTGTTGCCGATGACCTGCAAGCGCACGCAGGCAAATGCATTGTTCTCGCCGGTGAGCATCAACCGGCGGCGGTTCATGCCATTGCCAACGCAATCAACGCCAAGCTGGGCGGAACTGCTGTCGCATACACGGCGCCGATTGAAATCAATCCGATTGATCAGACGGCTGCGCTGACGGAATTGATCGGTGAAATGAATGCCGGTCAGGTGGAATGCATCATTATTGTTGGTGGCAATCCGGTGTACAACGCACCGAATCTGCCCGGCCAAAAAGACAGCTTCCTGAATGCGCTGAAGAAAGTTCCGAATCGCGCTCACATGAGCCTGTATAACGATGAAACTTCCGCTCAATGCCAATGGCATTTGGCTGAAGCGCATTACCTGGAATCTTGGGGAGATGCGCGGGCTTTCGACGGAACCGTTTCGATCATTCAGCCGCTGATTCAACCGCTTTATCAGGGCCGTTCGCCTCTGGAATTGGTTGCGGCTGTGGCGGGAATTCAGGGCAAAACAGCGCTCGATCTGCTCAAGGATTACTGGAAGACCCAGCCGCAAATGGCTGCGAATTTCGATCAGGCATGGAAGCAAGCGCTGCACGATGGCGTGGTTGCCGGAACGAAACTGGCGGAAGAATCGGCGCAGCTTGACGCTGCCAAGCTGGCGGCACCGGCTCCGGCCAAAGGCGGCCAGTACGAAATCGTGTTTCGCCTTGATCCGCACGTTCACGACGGACGATTTGCCAACAACGGCTGGTTGCAGGAATGCCCCAAACCGATCAACAAAATCACCTGGGACAATTTCGCGATTATCAATGGCACAACGGCTGCCAAGCTGAATCTGGCGCCAAAAGATGAGCCGTATCACGCCACTGCCAAGATGATCAACATCACGGTTGACGGCAAAGAGTTGGCAATGCCCGCCTGGATTCAAGCCGGTCACCCGAACGATACAGTGACGGTTTATCTGGGTTATGGCCGCGAACGCGCTGGTAACGTCGGCAACAAAACGGGCTTTAACACCTATTTGCTGAAAACGACGGCGGGCGCGATTGCCGAGGCGAAACTGGCTGCTGGCGAAGGCACATACCAGTTGGCTTCGACTCAGGAACATTTCGCGATTGACGTTTCGGGAATTGATTCCAAAGCATTTATTCCGGAAGAGAACGATTTGTCTGATCGTCACATTGTTCGCGCCGGAAACCTGGAAGAGTACAAAAAGAATCCGAAGGCCGTTCATCACGGCGCGCATCTGCCGCCCGATCCGAAGATGACGATCTACCATCCGGAAGAGCATCCCTACAATGGTTATGCCTGGGGCATGGCAATTGATATGAATGCTTGTATCGGATGCAATGCCTGCATCGTTTCCTGCCAGTCAGAAAACAACATTGCAGTCGTTGGAAAAGAACTGGTGACGCGTGGACGCCAGATGCATTGGTTGAGAATTGATACCTACTTCCGTGGCGATATGGCCAATCCGGAAGTTTACTTCCAGCCGATGATGTGCCAGCACTGCGAAAACGCTCCGTGCGAAGTCGTTTGCCCGGTGAACGCCACAGTTCACGATGCCGAAGGATTGAACACACAGGTTTATAACCGCTGTGTGGGAACTCGTTATTGCGCAAACAACTGCCCGTATAAAGTTCGCCGTTTCAATTACTTGCTGTACGGAGACTGGGAAACGCCGAGCTTGAAGAACGTTCGCAATCCGGAAGTCACCATCCGCTCACGCGGTGTGATGGAAAAATGCACGTTCTGCGTTCAGCGCATCATGAACGGCAAGATCGAAGCCGAAAAACAAAACCGCCGCGTGGCCGATGGCGAAATCCAGACGGCTTGCCAGACGGTTTGTCCGACCGAAGCAATCATTTTCGGCGACATCAATGACAAGGAAAGCCGCGTGGCCAAGTTGAAAGCCGAGCCGCGCAATTACGAGGTGCTGGCCGATTTGAACACTCGACCGCGCGCCAGCTACTTGGCTGCGATCAAAAACCCGAACGCCACTTTAGGCGGCGGGGCTTCATCTCACGGCGGTTCGTCTGAAAGCGGCGGCCACGGTAACGAAGGCCAGAAGTCAGGAGAGGCTAAGCATGGCTGAAGTAAAGAGCAAGTACGTTGATCAAAGACCGCCGATGGTCGGCGGGAAGTACGACCTGAAAACGATGACGACCAAATTGCTGGACGTCGTTTTCATGCGCGGCTTTCAGAAAGGCTGGATTGTCGGGTTTGCCGCCGTCTTTTTAGGCTTGTTGATGATGGCCAACACGATTGCCTACCTGGTCTTGAAAGGCGTAGGCATTTGGGGCAACAGCTCGCCGGTTTTCTGGGCATTCGACATTATCAACTTCGTGTGGTGGATCGGTATCGGCCACGCTGGAACGCTGATTTCGGCGATCTTGTTGCTGTTGCGTCAACAATGGCGCAATTCGATCAACCGGTTTGCCGAAGCGATGACGCTGTTTGCGGTGGCTTGCGCGGCGATGTTCCCGGCACTGCACACAGGACGCCCGTGGGTGGATTACTGGCTGTTCCCGATCCCGAATACGATGGGAATGTGGCAGAACTTCCGCAGCCCGCTGATGTGGGACGTGTTCGCGGTCAACACTTACGCGACGGTTTCGCTGCTGTTCTGGTTCATGGGCTTGATTCCGGACTTCGCTACCTTGCGCGATTCGGCCAAACAGCCCTGGCAGAAAATGCTGTTTGGAATGTTATCAATGGGATGGCGCGGGGATGCCCGGCATTGGAGCCGTTACGAATCGGCTTACTTATTGCTCGCCGGGCTTTCGACTCCGCTCGTTCTTTCGGTTCACACCATCGTGTCGTTCGACTTTTCGACCGGCATTGTTCCTGGTTGGCACGCGACGATTTTCCCGCCTTATTTCGTGGCCGGAGCCGTGTATGCAGGATTCGCAATGGTGCTGAGCATCGGCATTCCCGTTCGCAAGTTTTATAAGCTGGAAGATTTCATCACGATGCGGCACATCCGCAATATGTGCAAAGTGATGCTGGCGACAGGCTTGATTGTCTGTTACGGCTACGCGATGGAAGCTTTCTTCGGCTGGTACAGCGGTTCGACCTACGAAATGTTCATGATGAAGAACCGCATGTTTGGCCCCTACGGGATTATGTATTGGCTGCTAATCCTGTGCAATTTCCTGGTTCCGCAGCTGCTGTGGATCAAGAAATATCGTGAAAACATGTGGGTCATTATGACGGTTTGCATGTTCATCAACGTGGGCATGTGGTTGGAACGCTTTGTCATCATCGTAATGAGCCTGAACCGTGACTTTCTCCCGTCATCTTGGAGAATGTATTACCCGACGCCGTTCGACTTTTCGATGTTCTTCGGAACGATTGGCTTCTTCCTGACGCTGATGTTCTTGTTTATCCGCTTCGTGCCGATGATTCCGATCTTCGAAATGAAGACTCTGTTGCCGCAAGCGAAGGTTGATGAACACAAAGTCGCCGAAATCGAGGAAGCCAAGGGCAATGGCAAAGAACCCGTTGGCGGTTCGCAACCGGTTCCGCAGTTTGGAGATTAACTGAGCTTTCAAATTTGAAATCTGAGATTTGAGATTCTGTATGACTAAACAGGAAGAAAAAGGCATTTATGGTTTGATCGCTGAGTTCGACGATCCGAGCACGATTGTCGCCGCTGCCAAGCTGACGCGCGGAGCGGGGTACACCAGGATCAATGCTTATTCGCCATATCCGGTCGAAGAGTTATGGGAAGCAATTGGCTTCCACAAAAACGCTGTTTCCAAAGTCGTGCTCGTTTGCGGTTTGCTTGGCGGGCTTGGCGGGCTTGGATTGCAGATTTGGACTTCGGCGATTGATTACCCTTTGAACGTCGGTGGCCGTCCGTTTATCAGTTGGCCGGCATTTATCCCGATCACCTTTGAGTGCACGATTTTGCTGGCGGCGTTTGGCGCGTTTCTGGGCAACATCATCATGAATCGCTTGCCGCAACCCTATCATCCGGTTTTCAACGTTCCGAGCTTTTCGCGAGCGACCACGGACCGGTTCTTTCTGTGCATCAAGGCCGACGACCCGAAATTCAATTACGGCGACACCCGTTCTTTCCTGGAAGGTCTGGGGGCGAAAGAGGTAACTGATGTTGAAAGCTAAACTGAAAAAGACAGGATTGGCGGTTTGTCTCCTGGGGACAGCCTTTGGGCTTTCGGCCTGCCGGCAGGATATGCACGACAATCCGAAGTACAAAGCTTATCGAGAAGGCGGCATGCGCCAATTGCCCGAAGGTTCCGTTGCGCGCGGCTCTCTTGATCTGAATCCGTCTGCGCCGAAAATCACATTACAGAATGCACCAGTTACGTCGGCCACCCCTGGCACAGCGGCTGCGGGAGCCACAGCGGTTCCTGCGGCCATCACTGGTGAAGATGGGTTTCCCTTCAAGCTCAGCGAGAACGCTGAAGAGCGCAAAGTTCAGCTTAAAGCAATTCTGGATCGTGGCGAAAATCGGTTTAACATTTCGTGCTTGCCTTGCCACGGCAAACTGGGCGATGGAAACGGAATGATCGTGCAGCGAGGATTCCGCCGTCCGCCGTCATACCACGATCCGCGATTGAAAGCGGCTCCGTCATCATACTTTTACGACGTGATGACCAATGGATTCGGCGCAATGTCCAGTTATGCGGATCAGCTGACGCCGGAAGATCGCTGGAAAGTGGCGGCTTACATTCGCGCTCTGCAATTGAGCCAGCGCGCCAATGCCGCGGAATTGGGCGACCACGACAAGAAAGAGATCGAAAAAGCCGCAACGGCCAAGCCGGAGAACAAAGGCGGCGAACACGGGGGCGCGGGCAAAACTGAAACTGCTCCTTCAGGAGGACATGGCAAGTAATGAGTACGAACTACGCTGCTCCGGCTGAACTCGGAAAAACCCAAGGCGTGGCGATTGGCATTGGCCTGCTTGGAATTATCGGTTGGGTCATCGGCGCGGCTACATCGCACGATGCCAAAACGACTTTCTTCCAGACGTATCTGGTGGCTTATGTCTTCTGGATCGGTATTTCGCTTGGCTGTCTGGGGTTGCTGATGGTGCAATACTTGGGCGGAGGCGGCTGGGGATTGATTATCCGGCGCCAGTTGGAATCCGCATCGTCCACGTTGTGGATGATGGCTGTGCTGTTCATCCCGATTGTTCTGGGGTTGCACAGCATTTACCACTGGTCGCATCCAATCAGCCCCGACGCAGAGCCGCCTGTAAAGAAACTGTTGGAGCACAAAGCGATATGGTTGAACCCCAACGGCTTTACGATTCGCGCAATCATTTATTTTGTAATTTGGATTGGGCTGATGTTTCTGCTTAGGAAATGGTCTGCGGCCCAAGACACGACTCCCGACCCGAACGAAGCTCAGACTTGGGTGCAGAAAGCTCAAAATTGGAGCGGCCCGGGGTTTCTGATCTACGCAATGGCAGTCACCTTTGCCGCGATTGACTGGATCATGTCGCTGGACGCGGAGTGGTTTTCGACAATTTTTGGGATGTTGACCATCGCTGGACAGGGAGTGCTTTCCATCGCATTTCTGATTTCGGTCAGCGTGATTTTAAGCAAGTACGAGCCGATGGCGCACATTTTAAAGCCGAAGCATTTTCACGATCTGGGAAAATTGCAGTTAGCGCTGGTGATGGTGTGGGCTTACTTCTCATTTTCGCAGTTGCTGATCATCTGGTCAGGCAATTTGCCGGAAGAGATTCCGTGGTTTATTCGCCGCTTTGAAGGTACGTGGCGTCCAATGGGAATCTGCTTGCTGGTTTTGCATTTCATTATGCCATTCCTGCTGTTGCTGTCCCGCGACCTGAAAAAGAGCGGTAAGCGATTGGTCTGGGTTGCCAGCTTGCTAATTATCATGCGATTGGTGGATGTGATCTGGGTGATCGTCCCGCAATTTGACGAAATGGCATCCCACGGCGGCAGCGTTCATCACACTGGCCCGGCTCAATTGGTGGTTTATGTTGCGGCAACGTTGGGGTTAGGCGGATTGTGGTTAGGTTGGTTTTTCTGGCAATTGCGTCAGCGTCCGTTGATTCCATTCAACGATCCGCAACTGGCTGAAGCTGCATCGGCAGGCGGAGGCCACTAATACAGTACTGGTTTACAGCCTCACAGCAGATTTACTGCGAACGGCGAACTGAAAACTTATGAGCGATCATAATCACGATAACAATCACGGCCAAGTTGAAGGCTCAGGCGTAAAAGCCAAACCAATTCTGGTTTTTCTGGCAGTTCTAGGCGTTGCGACTGCAATGGTTTATTTGATCATTGTTGGCGTGCTCGCCGGACTTAAGAAGATGGAAGAGATGGATCCACAGCAACCGGCGACGTCTGTGCAATCCGGCAGAATTCTTCCTCCTGAACCGCGTTTGCAAGGCGCTCCAGAGCCTAACCCAGACAAGCCGGGACAAGTTAAAACCTCGTTGCTGCCTTTGGATGATATGGCTGTTTACCGCGACAAGGTGAACAAGCAGGCGGCTGGGTATGGATGGGTGGATCAGCCCGGTGGCGTGGCTTACATTCCGATTGAGCGGGCGAAAGAAATCCTTGCCGAAAAAGGGTTGCCGAAGCTATCGGATGCATTGGTGGGCGAATACCAGACTGCTGAAGCTGCGCGCAAGCAGGTGCTCAACGCTGGCCCAAGCAGTGGGCGCGCAATCAAGAGTCAAAAGCAGGCTGCTCCCGCGCCCGCAACCGCTGAAACAGCGAAACCGGCAACGGCGGCTCCGGCCACCGCACAACCTGCTGCTGCCAAACCGGCGGCGGCAAAGGCTGCGGCTGGCGCGAAGCAATAAGAAGTTCAAGATGTTGTGTGATGTCCGGCAAAATGTAGTTTCGATGCTGGCAGGCAAAAAGTGGATTTCAGTTTTTGCCCTCTGCCTTCTCTCTGTTGTTGTTTGTTTTTCGGCGAATGCTCAACCGGCGGGAATGCGTCCCCCAGTTTTGAAAGATGTTGGCATTGATCAGTTGCTGAATCAGCAAGTACCGCTCGACCTGGAGTTCAAGGATGAAACCGGACGAACGGTGAAGTTGCAGGAATATTTTGGTAGTAACAAACCAATCGTTCTTTCGCTGGTTTATTACGATTGCCCGCAACTTTGCAGTTTGACGCTGAATGGGCTGATGAACGTGCTGAAAACGTTGCCGATGAAGGCAGGCAAAGATTTCATCTCTTTGACAGTCAGCTTTGATCCGAAAGAAAAGCCGGAACTGGCGGCGGAAAAACGCAATACGTATTTGCAGAAGCTGGCCAATCCTGAATTAAACGACGGCTGGCATTTTCTGACCGGGGATGAAAAGAACACACTGGCCCTGACCAAATCCGTTGGGTTCCGATTTGTTTGGGACCCGGTCAGCAAGCAGTATGCGCATACCAGCGCACTGATCATCATTACACCGGAAGGCAAAATTTCTCGTTATTTTTATCCTGGTGACGTTCTTTCCAACTTCGAACCGCGAGACATACGGTTTGGCGTACTCGATGCATCGAGTGGAAAAATTGGATCGCTGGCGGATCAAGTGATCTTGTACTGCTATCAGTATGACCCCAATCGGGGAACGTACGGTTTGGTGTTGATGCGGATTATGCGCGTCTTCGCCGTGATTACGATTATTACTCTGGTTGCTCTCATTCTTTATTTGAGGCACAAGACGAAACAAAAAGAAGCGGCCTGGGCTGCTCGCGTCTCGTGACAATTGGAACATTCGATATGAGCCTCTTTTCTTTTCAAGTTCCGTTCATGCCCGAACAGGCGTCGAAGTTCGCGCTGGAAGTTGACCTGTTCTACATCGCGCTGTGGCTGATGACCATCGTTTTCTCGGTGGGCATTGTTGCGGCGATTTTCATCTTCATGGTCAAGTATCGCCGTCGTCGCGATGGAGAAATTCCTGAACAGATCGAAGGCGCAATGACCCTGGAAATTTTGTGGACAGTCATTCCATTCATTATGGCGCTGGGCATTTTTGCCTGGGGCGCCAAGATTTATTACCAGATGTACACTGAGCCGAAAGAGGCTCTGGAAATCTTCGTTACTGGTAAACAATGGATGTGGCGTGCTCAACATCCCGACGGGCAACGTGAAATCAACACGCTGCACGTTCCATTGGGGCGACGCGTCAAATTGACGATGACCAGCGAAGACGTCCTGCACGCGTACTTCATCCCTGCTTTCCGCACAAAAGCAGACGTGGTTCCGGGACGATATACGTCCACTTGGTTTGAAGCGACCAAGCCCGGAACTTATCACCTGTTCTGCGCAGAATATTGCGGCACACAACATTCGGGAATGATCGGCACTGTCACAGTGTTGGAACCGGGTGAGTATCAGGCCTGGTTGGGCGGTGGAACGAATGAGCCGCCGGCGGTAACGGGAGAACGGTTGTTTTCGAGTCTGGCTTGTAGCACCTGCCACGCCGCCGACGGAAAAGGGCGCGGCCCGAAGCTGGCAGAGCTGTATGGCAAACCTGTCAAGCTGAACAACGGCTCGACGGTCGCTTTTGATGATACTTACATCCGCGAATCAATTCTGGATCCTGGGGCGAAGATCGTCGAAAACTATCAGTTGATCATGCCCAGCTTCCGTGGTCAGGTCAGCGAAGAACAGATTGCACAGATCATTGCTTACTTAAAATCCATTGGGCCGAAAGATGGCGGAGCGGCAGCGGCTACTTCTGCTGCACCTGCTGCGGCAAAACCTGCTGCAACAAAACCCGCTGCTCCGGCAACGAAATAATACGTTCGTAGTTGTCCCGCCTTTCGGCGGAAACCCCGGCTAGTGCCGGTACTACAAAACCAGGAATTCATAAGGTACGAACATGGCAAGCGAAGTCATTGCGCAAGCAGAAGAACCACGCCTGAATTATTTGAACAACGGGCACACGGTCAAATCGTGGCTGTTGACGCTGGATCACAAACGGATCGGATTGCTGTATTTGTTTTCAATCTCAATCTTTTTTGCGATTGGCGGCATTTACGCGGCGCTAATCCGTCTGGAATTGATCACTCCGCAAGGCGATCTGTTGACGGCGGAAACTTACAACCGCGTCTTCACGATGCACGGCGTGATGATGATCTTTTTCTTTTTGATCCCTTCGATTCCGGCGACGCTGGGCAATTTTCTGTTGCCGCTGATGTTGGGGGCAAAGGACGTCGCGTTTCCCAAGCTGAACTTGTTAAGCTGGTACGTCTTTATGGTGGGCGCCATCTTGATGTTAATCACCATCATGACTGGTGGTGTTGACACAGGCTGGACGTTTTATCCGCCTTACAGCTCGATTTACTCCAACACGCAAGTGACGCTGGCAGGTGTTTCGATCTTCATCACCGGTTTTAGCTCCATTTTGACTGGACTGAACTTCATGGTGACGATCCACACGATGCGTGCGCCGGGCCTGACTTGGTTCAGATTGCCGTTGTTTGTCTGGGCGCATTACGCCACCAGCCTGATTCAGGTGCTTGGCACCCCTGTGGTCGCCATCACGGTTCTT
The DNA here is from genome assembly GCA_035429885.1 of Blastocatellia bacterium. Lineage (GTDB taxonomy): Bacteria > Acidobacteriota > Blastocatellia > RBC074 > RBC074 > RBC074. The sequence goes on along the minus strand of DAOMFR010000085.1, from coordinate 11,960 downwards.
GCGCTGGCTTTCGAGCGGACGTTGAAAATCGGCATCTTCGATCCGAAACTCGGCGGAGACCCGGTGCTGTTCCAGCATATGTTCTGGTTTTATTCGCATCCGGCGGTTTACATCATGATCATTCCTTCGATGGGAGTGATCAGCGAATTGATCGCCAACATGACGCGCAAGAAAGTGTTTGGCTATCACTTTGTCGCATTTTCCAGTTTGGCCATCGCGGTGTTCGGCTTCCTGGTTTGGGGACATCATATGTTCACCAGCAGCCAATCCATGTATGCCGGAATGGCGTTTTCGTTGATTACTTACGCCGTGGCAATTCCTTCGGCAATTAAGACATTCAACTGGACGGCGACGATTTTCAAAGGATCCGTTTCTTATGACACGCCGATGATTTATGCGTTGGCGTTCATCGGGTTGTTTACTGTTGGCGGCATGACCGGGCTGTTCCTGGCAGCACTTGGGTTGGACGTTCACCTGCACGACACGTACTTCGTGGTCGCGCACTTCCATTACGTGATGGTGGGCGGAGCGATCATCGGATATCTGGGTGGATTGCATTTCTGGTGGCCGAAGATGGTAGGACGTATGTACCCTGAAATTTGGGGCCGCATTTCGGCGGCGATCGTCTTCCTTGGATTCAACCTGACCTTCTTCCCGCAATTCATCGTCGGTTACCTGGGAATGCCGCGCCGCTACCATGCCTACGTGCCGGAATATCAGGTGTGGCACATCCTTTCGACCGCAGGAGCTTCGCTGTTGGCGATCGGGTTCATTATGCCCGTCATTTATTTGACGTGGTCGCTGAAGTACGGTGAAAAGGTTGGCGACAATCCTTGGATGGCCGCTGGCCTGGAATGGGAGACTTCGTCGCCCCCGCCGACTGAAAACTTCACCTATCAACCAGTGATCAATCACGACGCTTACGAATTCGAAAACGTCAAAGAGATCAAAGAAGCCGCCGCTAAGGAAGCAGCATTGCAAACAGCATAAAGGTGACAGATGTCAGGTGACAGGGGATAGCTCAACGGAGACCTGTAACCTACGACCTGCAACCTGTAACCTACACAGGAGAATTACCTTGTCAGATCACGCAGCACACGTTCCCGGATTGGCGCATCATTTCGTCAACATGGAACAGCAGAAAGAGGCCGGTACCATCGGCATGTGGCTCTTCCTGTTGACTGAAATCATGTTCTTTGGCGGATTGTTTCTGGCCTATTCGATTTTTCGCGCCAAATATCCGGATGGTTTTTTACAAGGCAGCCACTTGCTGAATGTTTATTTGGGCGGGTTGAATACGGTCGTCCTGATCGTCAGCAGTTTGACGATGGCAATGGCTGTTTATTTTTCGCAGCTTGGCGAACGCAAAAAGATGCTTGGGTTTATGGCGGCGACTCTGGTGCTGGGCACGGTGTTTTTGGTCGTCAAATACTTTGAATACAAAGAGAAATTCGAGCACCACCTGTTTCCGGCTTATTGGACCTATCACCCATCGGCAACACATCCGCCAGAGCAGTATCATGCCCACGTGCAAGTCTTTCTGTGGATTTATTTCATGATGACCGGACTGCACGCATTGCACATGATCATCGGTATTGGATTGTTGCTGGTCATCATGTGGATGGGCCACCGGGGCAAGTTCACGAAAGATTACAACTCGCCCGTGGAAATTTTTGGCCTGTACTGGCACTTCGTTGACATCGTTTGGATTTTCCTTTTCCCGCTGCTTTATTTGACCGGATTTCACGTCAGCAACGGCGGACACTGATAAATTTTAGAGAGGTTTTCAGGAGCTTATGGCGGAACATACTTCCGAACATCATATCGTCCCACTGAAGTATTACTTCGGCGTTTTTGGTTTGTTGATGGTTTTGACCGTCCTGACGGTGGCCGTGGCCAAGTTCGATCTTGAGCATATTTGGGGGCCGCTCAATATCATCGTTGCGCTGACGATTGCTGTCATCAAAGCAACCGCAGTCGTGCTGATTTTCATGCACGTGCGCTGGAGTTCGAAATTGACTCAGGTCATCATCATCGCCGGAATGTTCTGGTTGGCGATTCTATTGATTATGACCATGGCAGATTATTTGGTGCGCGGAGGCTGGGGAGTGCTCGGTCTTCAGGCGCCAAAATGATTGTGTGTATGTAGTTTGAGAACGCATCCCTTCGCGCCGTCTGAGTTAGTCAGAAACCTGACTCAGACGGCGCTTTTGTTTTTCCCCTAGCTTTTCTTTATGACCGTCTTGCAAGGTTCGCTACTGTTCGGATCAGCCCTGATTGCCGGAGCAATCAACTCCGTCGCCGGCGGTGGCACGCTGGTCAGTTTCCCGACGCTGGTTTGGACAGGCGTCCCTCCGATTATCGCCAACGCGACTAATACTTTGGCGATGACTCCGGGAGCATGCGGCAGCGCCATTGCCTACCGTCGCGAATTGGTTCATGTGCCAAGAAAGTATCTGGTGCTTCTGGTGCCCAGTCTGATTGGGAGTCTGGTCGGCGGATATCTGTTGAAGAAAACTCCGCCGGACACATTTAAGGTGCTGGTTCCATATTTGATCCTGTTCGCCACGATTCTGTTTATGATGCAATCCCAAGTGCGGCGATTGCTAAAAACGGATGATGGCGAACAACAGGAAGCTTCGACAAGCTGGTTGATAGGAGCAGGATGTTACCAGTTCGGTGTCGCTGTTTACGGAGGCTATTTCGGTGCAGGCATCGGAATTCTGATGCTGGCGGCTCTGGGGATGCTGGGGCTGCGTGATATTCACCAGATGAACGGTCTAAAAAATATCTTTGGAGTTTTGACCAATGGCGCTGCCGCCGTCTATTTCGTGTTTACGGGATTGATCAACTGGCCTGCCGGAATTCTGATGGCGATCGGCGCAATTGTCGGCGGATACGGCGGTGCAGGAATTGCGCGCAGGTTGGGGCAGCAAACCATCCGCCGACTGGTTATCGCTATCGGATTCGGAATGGCAATTTCGCTTTTCTTCAAACGCTGAGTTCGTTATGGCAATCGTTGCAATCACAGCAATGTACGCAAGCTTTTTGCTGGTCGGTTGGTTGGCGGCGCGCAAAGTCAAAGATGGCTCGCCTTCCGATTTGCTGGTTGCCGGGCGTTCGATGCCTGTCTGGATCGCGACGTTAACGATGACGGCTACCTGGGTGGATGGCGGCTACTTGCTAGGAACCGCCGAAGGCGCATACAAATCTTCGTTGGCGTCAGGCATTCAGGGCGGGTTGTGTTTTGGGATTAGTCTGATTCTGGGCGGATTGTTTTTCGCCAAGCGCATGCGCCAACTGGAATTCACCACACTGATTGATCCGTTTGAAGCTCGGTTTGGCAAACATTGGGCGGTGGTGTTGTTTATTCCGGCAATGTTGGGCGAAGTATTTTGGAGCGCAGAGTTGCTGGCAGCAATCGGTTCGACTTTCGGCGTATTGCTGCAAATGAAATTGGCGACGGCGATTTTGCTGTCGGCTGTCGTCGTCATCGCATACACGATGGTGGGAGGAATGTGGTCGGTCGCCTATACGGATGCGTTTCAGCTTGGATTGGTCGTCCTGGGATTGGTCGTCGCCATGCCGTTTGTGTTTGCCGCAGTCGGGGGATTTGATGCGAGTTGGTCGAATTACTTGGCAGCGCGCGCCGAACGTGGAATGTTCTTTCCTCCAATGCAGCCGCACGGCGATTTCTGGACTTCGCAAACGATCATCGGTTGGTGGGATGTCAGCTTGATGCTGGTGCTCGGCGGCATCCCGTGGAATTGTTATTTTCAGCGTGTGCTTTCCTGCCAGACGCCGCGCAAAGCGCAGTTGCATTCATTGTTTGCCGGGGTGCTGACGATTTTGCTGACCGTGCCTCCGTTGCTGTTTGGAGTCGCGGCCTTCAAATACAACTGGCCGAACGATGTGTTGACGCAACTCCAGGCTAATCCGTCTGAGACTTTGCCGATGTTGCTGAAATACGTTGTGCCGCCCGCTGTCGCATTGCTTGGATTTGGAGCGATCATCGGCGCCGTGACTTCCAGCTTCAGTTCTTCCATTCTTTCAGCGGCTTCGATGGTCAGTTGGAATTGCTGTTACCGATTGCTGTGGCCGCAGCTTTCCGTTGTGCAGATGAAGCGGATCATTCGGATTTCCATAGTGTTGCTCGGTGCCGCCGCCGTCGTGATGGCGTTGAAAGTCCAAAGCGTGCAGGCGTTATGGTTTTTCACCAGCGACCTGATTTTCGTCTTGCTGTTCCCACAATTGGTGTTTGCGTTGTTCGACCCGAAAGCCAACCGAATCGGATCAGTCGTCGCGTTTGCGGTTTCACTGGTGTTACGGTTGGGCGGAGGCGAGCCGTTATTCAACCTGCCTCATTTCATTCCTTATCCTGAGCTCTTGACCAGCAACCCGGCGAGTTGGTACGACGCCAGCGGAACGCTGTTGTTTCCCTTCAAAAGTTTGGCCGCAGCTATTGGCTGTGTTTTGCTGCCGGTGGTGTCCAGGCTGACGGCGAGATGGGATTCGCCACTTCCGCTGCGAAAAGTTCAAGACGCGACTTAGCGCACAGAAAAGATGATTGTGAAGCAAAAACTTTTAGCTTGGCTAGTTCACCTGTACACGGCTTCGGGCTTGGTTGCCGCCGCCGGAATGGCGTTTTTCATTGTGCGCGGAGATGCGCCATCGTTTCGCTGGGTGATTGCGTTGATGGTCGTTGCCACACTTATTGATGCCACCGATGGAACCTTGGCCAGGCGTTGGCGCGTCAAAGAAGTCTTGCCCGGATTCGACGGACGGCGACTGGACGACATCGTGGATTTTCAAACCTACACCTCGTTGCCGCTGCTGTTTATCTGGCGTGCAGGTGTGTTGCCCGAACGCTGGAGCTGGTTTTTGCTGCTGCCGCTATTGGCAAGCGCGTACGGGTTTTGCCAATCCGACGCCAAAACCGACGATCATTACTTTCTGGGCTTTCCGTCATATTGGAATGTCGTCGCAATTTACCTGTACTGGCTGCAACTGCCGCACTGGATTTCGTTGGTGGTCATCGGAACGTTGTCAGTGCTGACCTTTGTGCCTTCGCTGTATCTCTATACTTCGTACAAAGGCCCATTCAGCCGATTGACGAACTGGTTGTTGTTGGTTTGGACGGTAATACTCACACTGATTCTTGCCCAGGTGTTTGAGCATCAGCAACGAATGATCTGGCTGTCGCTGCTGTTTCCGATTTATTACTTCACGTTGTCGTGGTGGATCACCTTGCGAAAGTGGTTAGCGTAAAACAAAAGCGCCGTTTGAGGCGGCGCTTCTGCGATTAAAGCTCGGTTTCTTCGCGGTACGCCTTCAACTTGTTGTGAAGCGTTTTCAGGCTGATGTTCAGCAAATCCGCCGCGCGAGTTTTGTTGTTGTTCGTGCGGATCAGAGTTTTCAGGATCAATTGGCGCTCCGCTTCATCCAGCGTAATCGGAACCGGCAAGGTAATCGAATCTTCGTTCTTGTAGGTTCTGCCTTCGGACATTTGCGGCGATAAATGCTGCTTTTCGATCTTCTGGCCGTCGCACACGATGATGGCGTGTTCGACGACATTGCGAAGTTCGCGGACATTGCCGGGCCATGGATGCCGCGTGAAAATTTCCAGCACTTCGGGCGACACTAGCTTTGCCGGACGGTTATGGCGGTTGCTGAGTTCTTTGACCATGTATTCCGTCAGCAGCGGAATGTCTTCGCGGCGTTCACGCAACGGAGGCAATTTGATGTGAATGACGTTCAGGCGATAGAGCAAATCTTCGCGCATTTCGCCACGCCGGACAGCTTCATGCGGATCTTTGTTCGTCGCCGCCAGTACGCGAACATCCACCGGAACTTCCTTGGCGCTGCCCAACCGTCGCACCTTCCGCTCTTCCAACACACGCAACAGCTTGGCTTGCAACATGGCGGGCATTTCGGCGATTTCATCCAAAAACAAAGTTCCGGTGTTGGCCAGTTCAAAACAGCCTTCGCGTTTGGCAATCGCGCCGGTAAACGCTCCGCGTTCGTGACCGAACAATTCCGATTCCATCAACGATTCCGGAATCGCCGAACAGTTGATGCCGACAAACGGACGCGAAGCCCGCGGGCTGAGTTGGTGAATGCTTTGCGCGACGACTTCTTTTCCGGTTCCGGATTCGCCTGTGATCAGCACCGAAACCGCTGAACTGGCGACCTGCTCAATGGTCGTGTAAATCTGCCGCATCACTTGCGAACTTCCGACCAATTTGCCGAACACGCCGTACTCGCCCAACTGGCGGCGCAGCCGTGTGTTTTCCAGCCGCGAAGCCGCTTGTTCGATGGCGCGTTGCAGCACTACGTTCAACTGGCGGGTATTGATCGGTTTTTCAAAGTAATAAAATGCGCCTTCTTCTTTCACGGCGCGAACGGCGTCTTCGATACTGCCCTGACCGGTCAACAGAATGACAGCGGTTTCCGGGAATTCTTCCCGCAATCGGTTCAGCAATCCGAAACCGTCCAGCCTGGGCATGAAAACATCGGTGACAACTGCTGTCGGGTGAAAATCGGCTGCGATTTCCAACGCTTCCAATCCGTCGCTCGCCGTTTGCGTTTCATAGCCCCAAACCGAGATGATCTCGCTCAGGCCCACGCGCGCAGCTTGCTCATCGTCAACAATCAAAATTCTTGCTCTGTCCATCATAGGGTTGCGAGTTTAACAAGCAGAGTTCTGCTTGCCAATAAAAGTCCGAAATTAGTAGGGTGATTCTTGTGAATCGTGAACTGCTTCCGCATACTTGGCTTCGTCAGGTGTTCAAAATCATTCGACAATCTCTCAATCAAATTCGGAGGAGAAAATATGTACACCGTCTCAAAAGATGAACGCACGTGGGGAATGTTGGCGCACTTATCGGCGTTGCTCGGTTATCTGGTGCTTCCGTTCGGGAACATTATTGCGCCGTTGGTGATCTGGTTGGTGAAGAAAGACGAATCTCAATTTGTCGCTGACCAGGCGAAAGAATCGTTGAACTTTCAGATCAGTCTGCTGATTTATGCGGTCATTAGCGGAGTGTTGATTCTGGTCATCATCGGTGTTTTCCTGCTTGGGGCGCTTTATATTTTAGGAATCGTGATGACGATTATCGGAACAATCAAGGCCAACAATGGAGAGTCTTATCGCTATCCATTGACCATTCGGTTAATCAGCTAACACCGTTGGTTTCGACAACTTTTATCCAGAGCGAGGATGCTTTACAGCAATCCTCGCTCTTTTACTTCCAGATATTTGTTGACCAGTTGGAACGACAACTGACCGGCCTGCACATCCAACACCAAACCACCCAGTTCCGTAATTCTGGCCAACGCTTCTTCGCGCTGTTGCAGCAATTCTTCCGCCACGCTTTGTTTATACACGTCAGCAACGACTTTCGGTTCCGTGGAAACCAACGCGCGCAAATCATTGTCGCCGATGGTCACGATCAACGGTAAATGCCTGGGCAACAGTGCCGCTGTGTACGCCAGCAACTCCGCTGAAGCATCGCGGTCAACCAAGTCCGTCAAGATAATCACCAGCGAACGCCGTTTGCAGTTTTGCGACAAGTATTGAAACGCTCGCGCATAAGACGGTTCGATCATCTGGGCTTTAACGTTGTACAGCGCTTCGGTCATAGCCGACAACTGGCCATGCCCGCGCTGCGGAGCCAGGTAACTGACCACTTGCCGGTTGAACACCAGCAAGCCGACGTTGTCGCCTCCGCTAGTGGCGACGTAACCAATCGCCAGCGCCGCATTGATTGCGTGATCGAGTTTCGACAAATGCTCAATGCGCGAAGTCATCAACCGCCCGGCATCAACCATCAGCATAATGTTCTGGTTGCGTTCGGTTTGATATTGCCGTGTCGTCAGCTTTCCGCGCCGCGCTGTCGCCGTCCAGGAAATATGCCGCAATTCATCACCGAGCACGTAATCGCGCAGGCTTTCAAATTCGCGTCCTTGCCCGCGCAACCGCGAACGGCGCAATCCCAATTGCCGGTTGCGTTGCGCTTGCAGTTCATAACGTTTGGCTTCGTTGATGTTCGGGTAGACTTTGACCGTTTCCGCCACGGGCAAGGTAATTTGCTTGAGAACTAATCCCAGTCGCGAAGGCCAGCGCAACACAACATTGCCGAAGCCGTAATTGCCGCGCGAAGCCGCGTACAGTTTGTACTTGGCGACAGCCGTCGCTTCGCCGGAACGCTGGCGACGAGTTTTGGCGGTCAGCAACCGGTCGCCGCGCAATTCCAGTTCGGACGGGTATTCGTCTTTGATGGTGAACACGGGAGCGCGCGAACAGCGTCCGGCAAGTTTGACCGTGATGTGAAGCTGCACTTCGTTTTCTTCGCCGATCATAAACCGGCGCGGCATGACTCGGCCAACTTCAATTTGTGAGGCCTTTTCCGTCAGTTTGTAATCCACAAATGCCAGCGCCAGCAGCAACAAATCGTAACCAGCCAATCCCCACTTCAAGCTTGGTTGCGAAGCGAATGTCGCCCAGACCGCGATAAGCGGCAATACCCCCAGCGCAAACAAAATGAAAAATCTCCTCGTAAAAATCATATTGGGAGTTGGGAGTTGGGAGTTGGGAGTTGGGCGACCGCAGGCTGGCTATTTTTCCATAGACTATTGCGCAGGGCGTAAAGTTGTTTACTTAATAATGTGGCAGAATCCAGCGTCTGATTGGATTCCTGAGGGGAGATGTACGCCAGCCTTGTTGCAATTTCTATTTGGGTTGAGAGTTCTGCTAGAGATGCCTGAGCTATAGACAGATGATAAAGATATTCCTTCGTGCTTTCTCGGACATAGCCTTCCGCGATATTGGAAGGAATGGAAACAGCAGCGCGTTGCATCTGGCTGGATAATCCATAAGTTTCGCTTTTCGGAAAACAGCCTGTCATTTTGTAAACCTGCTCGACCAGATTCATTCCGGCTTGCCAAACCCTCAAGTCCCGAAAACTTGTAATCGCCGCCATAAAACCTCCTATCCTCACCACACTCTGATAAATGATTTCTTCTCCACCTTCCACCTTCCACCTCCCACCTCCCAACCCCCATCTCCTACCTAGGGATTTCGACTGCACCGACAATTTCATCCAGAATCGCTTCTTCCGTGATGCCTTCGATTTCAGCTTCGGAACGCAGCAAGATGCGGTGGCGCAACGCGGGATGGACGACATCACGCACATCGTCCGGAGTCACGAATTCGCGGTCACGCATCGCTGCCAGAGCTTTGCTGGCCAGCAATAGCGCCACAGAAGCGCGCGGGCTGGCTCCCCACAACAAGCTGGGATGTTCGCGCGTTCGGCGAACCAGATTGACGATGTACGCCTGCACGCTGGGTTCGACATTGATGCGGCGAACTTCGGCGCGGCATTGCGGAATCATTGCCGGATCGTCCAAGACCACCAGTGGCACGTTTTCCAGCTTGCGGGCGTTGAAGCCTGCCTGCCAATTGGCGACGATTTGCTGCTCGTCTTCGGCGCTTGGATAAGCAATCAGAATCTTGAACAGGAAGCGGTCCAGTTGCGCTTCGGGCAGCGGATAGGTTCCTTCGTATTCAATCGGGTTTTCCGTCGCCAGCACCAGAAACAGCGGCGACAGCACATGAGTTTCGCCGTCAATCGTCACCTGCCGTTCTTCCATTGCTTCCAGCAAAGCGGCTTGCGTTTTCGGCGGAGTCCGGTTGATTTCATCGCCCAGCAAAATGTCGGTGAAAATCGGCCCGTGCCGCAAACTGAATTGCGACGTTGCCACATTGAACACGTTCGTGCCTGTAATGTCCGAAGGCATCAAATCCGGCGTGAACTGAATGCGGTTGAAGCCAACGCCCAGAATGCGCGCCAGCGTTTTGACCATCAAGGTTTTGGCCGTGCCCGGCACTCCTTCCAGCAACGCGTGCCCTTCGGCCAGCAAACAAATCAGAATTTGATCAATGATCGCATCCTGACCGACGATGACTTTGTGGATTTCTGTGCGAATGTGTTCGGCGACCTGGCTGACGTAATTTGCCATGCGTGTTGGGCGGAAACTCCCTTTGTGAATTTGTACTTCCTTTGCGAGCCGCAACTATACTCAAAGAGCCAGACCCCGACAATCGTTAGTTGTTGCCGTGGACAGGTTCTTCGCCGCGTTAGTAGTGGAGATTTTCAGTCTGAGTTCTTCGCCGCGTTAGCGGCGGTTGAATTTAGCCCAGTACTTTAGTGCTGGGTGAGCGAATGAAGAGTTTTGCGTCACGTAGTGACGCTTGACTCTATTCAGTCGTCGCTACGCGACGAAGACGTTTCCGCCAAGAACCTTCCCGGCGTTGAAACGACCGGGCTAAAATCAGCCGCCGCTACTGCGGCGAAAACCATATCCCTGCGCTTTTATGGCAATTCCGGTCAGCTTTTCGATTGGCTGTGGTATTGTTTCGACGGCACTCAGCAGTAATTCAATCGTGCTCTCAACCCGGCTATGAACCCAAAACGCGAAGGCATCTTCATTTCCTATGCTCGCAAAGATGGCGAACCGACGGCGGTCGAATTGCGCCAGCTTCTGACCGGTGAGAGCTTCAACGTCTGGCGAGATCGAGACAGTCTGGCGGGCGGAAGCGGATGGTGGTTGCAGATTACCGAAGCGCTCGACAGCGTGCAGTTCATGTTGCTGGTGCTGACGCCGGGAGCTATCGCGTCAGACATTGTGCGCAAAGAATGGCGCTACGCGCGGCAACAGGGCGTGTGCGTCTATCTGGTCAAAGGCACAGCCGATTTGGAGTTCAAGACCTTGCCGCGCTGGATGAGCGACCAGCAGATTTACGATTGGTTCGATCTGCTGGAACAGCAAAAGCTGGTCAACGATCTGAAGAAAACCCCAGACCTGAAGCGCGTGCCGTTTATGGCCGACGACCTGCCCAAAGATTTCGTGCCGCGTCCGGGCGAATTCGATCAGTTGATTGGCCACTTGCTCGCTGAAAACCGCGAAGACCCCGTCGCCATCACCGCCGCGTTACGCGGAGCGGGCGGGTACGGAAAGACGACGCTGGCCAAAGCCATCTGCCACGACGAACGCATTCAGGATGCGTTTGATGACGGAATTCTGTGGGTGACGCTGGGCGAAACGCCCGGCGATCTGAACGCCAAAGTCCTGGAATTGATCGAAGTCCTGTGCGGATACAAACCCGATTACACCGGCACCGAAGCCATCGCCGCGCGATTCCGCGAACTGCTGGCCGACCGGGACATTTTGCTGGTGATTGACGACGTGTGGAATCACGCGCACTTGCGACCGTTTTTGCAGGGCGGGGAACATTGCGCTCGGCTGATCACCACCCGCAATCCGAAGATATTGCCCGACGGAGTTGCCGAAGTTCCCGTGGACGCGATGCAGGAATCGGAAGCGGTTGCGCTGCTTAGCGCGGGATTGAAAGAGGGACGGGGAGATGGGGGGACTGAGCGACGGGGGGAAACGCCTTCGGCTGAGTTGAAACTCCTGGCGGCTCGGTTGGGAGAATGGCCGTTGCTGTTGCGGTTGGCCAATGGCGTGTTGCGCAACCGAACCAAATCCGGCGAAGCCCTTGCCGCCGCAATTACTTACGCCAACCGGGCCTTGGACAAACGAGGCCTGAAAGCCTTCGACGCCAGCAATCCGCTGGAACGAAACCAAGCTGTCACAGCGACGCTAGCCGTCAGTTTGGAGCAATTGACCGCCGAAGAGCGCGAACGCTTTTTCGAACTGGCCATCTTTCCCGAAGACATTTATGTGCCGATGGCGACGCTGGAACAATACTGGCGGCTGGACGATCTGGACACCGACGACCTGTGCGACCGGCTGTATGAATGTTCGCTGCTGCTGGAATTCGATCTCGGCTTGCGCGTCATTCGCTTGCACGACGTGATCCGCACCTTCCTGCGCGACGACCGCAAAACCGATTTGCCGACGCTGAACCAGCGATTGCTGGACGCCCATCGCCCGGC
>DAOMFR010000084.1:17750-29967 GCA_035429885.1 Blastocatellia bacterium | reverse complement strand
GCGCGCGCCGCCCAGGCGTCCCATTTTGCCGCAAGCTCTTTCACTCGTTCTGGCTGTTTTGCGGCCAGATCGTTCATTTCGGTGCGGTCGGTTTCAATGTCGTAAAGCTCCCAGGGTTTGTTTTCTTTGGCGACCAATTTCCACTTGCCGTCACGTATTGCGCGGTTGCCTTCGTGTTCCCAGAAAATCGGTTGCGGACGATTCAACGCTTTGCCGCTGAACACAGAACGCAAACTGACGCCCTCCATCGGATGAATCTTCTGGCCGTTGAGCGTTGTCGGATATTTCGCTCCGCTGACATCAACCGCCGTCGCCATCAAATCAATCAAATGGCCCGGCGATTGAATCAGTTTGTTGCGCTGATTTTTTGGAATGCCTTTTGGCCAGTGAACAATCAGCGGAGTGGAAATTCCGCCTTCGTGCATCCAGTGTTTGTATTCGCGGAACGGTGTGTTGGAAACATTCGCCCAGCCACGACCATAAGCCATGTACGTGTCATCCGGGCCGGGCATTACTCCCTGCCCCATCATCACTGGACGCCCATCGCGGGTTTGTTTGGGCGCAGAGTTGTATTGCGGGTCATCTTTTGACATCGGCCCGTAAACGGGTTTATCAGGCCTGGTCTTGTATGGGTTGGCGGCCGTCGTCGCTCGCCCGTTGGTTTCAGCGCACCCGCCGTTGTCCTGCAAGAAAAAGATCAGCGTGTTGTCGTACTGACCTTGCCGTTTTAACTCAGCGACGATGCGACCGATCCCTTGATCCATGTTATCAATCATCGCCGCATAAACTTCCATCCCGGCGGATTCCCATGGTTTGTTTTCCACCTTCGACCAATCTTCGGCTTGCGGAGACAACTGCCAGCGCGGATCAATCAATCCCAATTGTCTGGCTTTTTCCTGGCGCGCCCGGCGAATTGACTCGTAGCCTTGGTCGTATTTCCCCCTGTATTTGGCGATGTCTTTTTCAGGCGCATGCATTGGCCAATGAGCCGCCGTGTAAGTCAGGTACATGAAAAACGGCTTGGATGCGCTGCGTTGTTTGTGTTCGGAAAGAATCCTGATGGCGTTATCGCTGAGAGCTTCGGTGTAATAAAACTTTTCCGGTTGATATTCGGTGTCGTTAAACGCGGTAATCAATTTGTTGTCGCGCACCAACGAGCTTGGATCCCAGTAACTGCCCGCGCCGTGTATTGTTCCGTAAAACCTGTCGAATCCGCGTTGCAACGGCCAGTTATGAGTTTGCGCCAGCTTTTCAGCGTTTTGCCCCGGCGTAACGTGCCATTTGCCCACGGCATATGTCGCGTATCCGGCGGGTCTCAACACTTCGGCAATCGTCGCGGAGTTGCGATTCAAATCTCCGCGATATCCATCGTGATTTCGATCTTCCATCATGTGGCCTACGCCAGCCTGATGCGGATACAGTCCCGTCAACAAGGAAGCTCGCGTTGGGCAACACCGGGCCATGTTGTAAAACTGCGTGAAGCGCAATCCATCCGCTGCCAGCGCGTCCAGATTCGGCGTGTTGATTTCTCCGCCATAACACCCCAAATCCGAAAATCCCATGTCGTCCGACATAACAATGATGATATTCGGGCGAGCGTTTGATTGCGCGATCCCCTGGCGTTCGCTTTTGACCAGCAAGGCCGCAAACAACAAAAGCAAGATTGAAAGAGTTCTGGTTACAGGGTGCATGGTTTCTCCCAACGGTTACCGTTCCTTGATCAGCTCTTTTTCAAAGTCTGATTCGTTGACCCAACCGGCTTTCATTTTTTCGCCTCGCATGAAGCGTTCGTAAAAGTTGCGCTGTTCGGCGTTGGCGTATTCGTATTGGTCAAAAATGTAGCCTTTGCCAAACATTCGCGGATCGTTTTGCGCTTTCAGTTCGCGTTCCATCTGAGCTTTGAGGTCGGCCTTTTGTTGACGATAGCGCGGATCGTTCGCCAGGTTCGTCACGCAATCGGGATCTTTGGCTACGTCGTACAACTCTTCGGCGGGGCGTTTGCCGAATGCCAATTGCCAATGCCGCTTTTCGCTGCCATCGCGCCGAGCTTGCAAAACAAAGGTTTTCGTCGCGCCGCCATCGCAGTTCAAATATCCGGTTTCAGGATTTCCCGCCGGCCAGCGGTCAATTTCAAAGTTGCGAATGTAGAGCCAATCGTTTTTGTGAATGCCGCGAATCGGGTAACCGACATCGTTCGGCCGCCCAACGTCATGCCGTTCTTTGCCAACCAGCACGTGATCGCGCGCAGGAACGACTCGGCCAGTTTTTGATGAACTCAGAATGTCGGTCAGGCTGCGGCCAATCGTCGGTTCCATTTTGGTCTGGTTCCAGTTCAGCCCGGCCAACTCAATGATTGTCGGCGCGACATCGGCAAAGCTGGCGTAATCGTCCACGGTTCGCCCGCCAAATTTGATTCCGGCTTTCCACATCACAGCCAACGGCACGTGGTTCGAGGATTCGTAAGCTTGTCCCTTCGCGCGCGGAAAAGGCATGCCATGATCGGAAGTCACAATGACAATCGTGTTTTCCAGCAACCCGCGCTGTTCAAGCAAAGCCAGCATTCGCGCCAGATGATTGTCGAAATGTTCAACCTCGAACGCATAATCAAGCATGTCGTTTCGGACGGTTTCGTTGTCCGGCCAAAACCCCGGCACGCGATCAATATCGCTGAGCCGCTTTCCGCCTTTGGCCACGCCGGAGCCGTACTCGTAAGCGCGATGTGGTTCCAACGCGCCGTACCAGAAACTCCAGGGTTGATCTTTAGGAACGGCGTTCAGAAAGTCTTCAAAGTTGGCGGCGTAATCATTGTTTTCAATTCCCGAAGTCGGGGCTTGTAGTTTGCGCGCGTTGAACGGTTTGCCAGCCATTTGCCGAGCCTTGCCATTGCTGTCATTGGCAACGCCCGGCGCCCAGCCTTTGGCCGTCAGCCCCGCGAAATAACCGTTTTCGCGCAAAGCTTCCACCCAGGTTTTGAACTTCGTCGGAAAGTAGGGAATATGGTTGGCGGCCTCTTCCAGCTGCCAGGAATTGCGCCCAGTCAGCAAAATCGCCCGTGAAGGCGCGCATTTGGCGTTGGGCGTGAACGCATGAGTAAACAACACGCCTTCGCGCGCGACGCGATCAAACGCAGGGGTTTTGACGAACTTGCTGCCATACGCTCCGGCGTGGCCATAGCCCCAGTCGTCGGCAATCGCAAACAAAATGTTTGGCCTGCGTACAGATCGTTTCTGTCCCTGAGCATTCAGCGGATGCCCAACAGTCAACGTCGTCAAAGCCAACAATCCTGCAAGCAGAAAATTTCTCATGTTGTTTTTCATATACAGCAGCCGGGACGGCTGTGTACCCGGACTCACTTCTTGCGCTGTTGCTGAACATACTTCGCAATCGTGACAACCGGTGCATTCCATAATTTGTTCTCTGGCGCTTTCGCGTAAGCCACCAGTTTTTCCAGCGTGTCCAGCCGTGTTGTTTGCGGCGCACCTGTAGAGTTCATTTCGTGTCCCATCAGAATCAGCCAGCCGCCTTGTTTCTTGGTCTGTTCCAGCATCGGCAACAATTGATCAAAGGTTTTTGCGTCCATATCAAAGCTGGCCAGTTGAGCGAAGTCGCAAAACAGCGGATCGTTCGGCGTTTCGTCGTACGCGCTGCGTCCGGTCAGAAACAGTGACGCCACGACGGGAATGTAACTGCGCGCATCCAGCCCGCGCCCGACAAAGGTCTGGCCGCAGGTATAGGCGTACGAAACCGGCGTCACGCCCAACAACGCCTTGATGCGTTCGTTAGCTTCGACCAGTTCGTCGTTCATTTTTTGGAGTGAATACTCTTCCAGCGCTTTTTGGCGCGCCCAGGGGAAATTGCCGCTGCACGGATGCACGATGGTGTGATTGGCGATTTCGTGCCCGGCGGCGATCATTTTCTTCCAGCCTTCCAGGCGCTTTTCGACGCTGGAGGGTTGCACGTAAAACGTGGCTTTGGTGTTGAGTTTGGCCAGCGCTTCCATGCCGATGTCTATCTGGCTCAGCCGAGAATCGTCAAACGTCAGGCTCAACGCGCCGCGTTGGCCTTCTGGCCAAGCGAAACTTTGTTGCGCCAATGAGGTTCGCGATGTGTGGCTGAACGCAGCGCCAATCAATGCCATTGCGAGCAAGCAAACGGCAGAACGAAATAATAGTCGGTTCATAACTCCTCGATAGAGTGCCGGGAACGCGGTTCCAGTAGTTCCTGCAGGCGCTGCATTGCAGCGAAGGATTACCAAAGCTGCGCTCCCGGCGCAGCAGTCCAAAGGCTTCGCGACAGGCACTATTTATTGCCCGTCAGCGAAGCATTCAATTGGCGCAAAGTTTCCGTGTCGGCTTTGATGACTTTGCGGTCATAAGTCATCAGACCGTTGACTTCGCCTTCGACGTCGGTGGTTTGTGTGTACACCGCCGCCGACAGTCCCAGCTTTTGTTTCATCGGAACGAGGGCTTCCATCTTTTTGCGTAGCGCGTTCAGATAAGCCGTTTTGTCCTGATAGGTCTGGTACCCCCAATTGCGCATTTGCGGATTCCACAAATGATCAGCAATCGGCCAGCCAACGCCGCCGTATTCGCCGACGACAATGGCGCGATCTTTTTTCGGCTCCGGTTGCAGCGGAACTTCCTGATACGTGTGAATGTCGTAGAGTTCGCCAACGTTCATATCCAGCCATCCACTGTTGGCGTTGACCACGCGGCTGGAGTCAATGGATTTGACCCACTGCGCCAATGCTTTGGATTCGTACTGGCCCCAACCTTCGTTGTTGACGACCCACACGATCACGCTCGGCGCGTTGTGCAAGCGGCCCATCATCCGGCGCATTTCCAGTTCGTGCTGTTCGCGGCTGGAAGACAAACGGAACGGTTCGCCTTGATCCGAAGGCGAATTGCGCAGCGATTGGTTATACCCCGAAGGCATGTCCTGCCAGACCAGCATCCCCAATTTGTCGCAATGGTAGTAATAGCGCGCCGGTTCGACCTTGATGTGTTTGCGCAACATGTTGAACCCGGCTTTACGAAGCCAGCCGATTTCCCAGTTCATGGCTTCGTCAGAAGGCGGCGTGTGCAATCCGTCCGGCCACCAGCCTTGATCCAGCGGGCCGTGCTGAAACAACGGTTGACCATTCAACAAAATGGCCGGTTGACCCGCCACCGTGCCCGGACCGAGTGTGACTTTGCGCATGCCAAAATAGCTGGTGACGACATCCAGCGGAGCGCCTTCGACTTCGGCTTTGGCGTATGCGTCTCGTTCCAATTGGCCAAATCGTTTCGGGCGCTCTTCCGGTTTCGGATTCGGCGGCCAGGGATTTTTCACGCGCACCAGTTCGGCTTTCAGGTCATACAAAAACGGATCGGCGGGCGACCACAAATGAGCGTTCGGCAGTTTCAACACGCCCTCGCGATTGACGCGCACCGTTGTCGTCGCAACGGTTTGCCCTGCGGCGGAAGCGGTCAGCCGAACAGCGTAACTGTCATCGCCGATGGAACTGTTGGCCAGCGGGACAACGCTTAACGTTCCGGCATCCACATCCGGCGTCACTCGCAACTCTGCCAAATTCACTTGTGCAGGAACCGGCTCCATCCAAACGGTTTGCCAGATGCCGGAAACCGGCGTGTACCAGATGCCTTGCGGTTTCAATTGCTGTTTGCCGCGCGGCTGTTCGCCTGTGTCCGAAGGATCGGTGACGGCCAACAGCACTTCGTTCGCGCCGTCTTTCAGAAAGGGCGTCACGTCAAAACTGAAAGAATCAAATCCGCCGGTGTGCGCTCCGACCAATCCGCCGTTCACCCACAACGCGCATTCGTAATCGACTGCGCCAAAATTCAGCAGAACGCGTTCGCCTTTCCACGCCGCCGGAACTGTCACCGAACGCCGATACCACAGCCGCTGATCGGGTTGGAAGCTTTTGCCAACGCCGGAAAGCGCGGCTTCCACAGCAAACGGAACCAGAATTTGCCCGTCGAATTTCGTCGGAGCGGGCGCAGTTTTCGCGGTGATGGCGTAATCCCACGACCCGTTCAGGTTTTGCCAGCGTTCGCGGACAAATTGCGGACGCGGGTATTCGCGCCAGGCATTTTCGGGAGTGACCTTTTCTCCCCACGGAGTAATGAGCGTGACCGGGGCAGGTTTCCATTGTGGAACGGACGAAAGACCGACCAATAATGCTGTCAGTAAAATGGCAAGATGCGATTTCAATGGTTTCTCCTTGGAACAAAATGATGGCAATCAGGCGGACAAATTTTTGTCTATGAATTCGTTTCGGAACTTTCCCTTCGGATCGTATTGCCGCAGCAATTGCTGGAAATCCGCGTACCGTTCGTAGCGGGCTTTCAATTGCTCCGCAGAAATCGTGAACAGTTTGCCCCAGTGCGGACGCGCGCCATACGCGGCCAGCTGCTCTTCCACCTGCGGCAACAGTTTCATCACGGAATCTGTGTGTTGTTTCCAGGTAAAGTGAATCGCCACGCTGGGACGCTTGTACGCAGTGCTCATCCACAAATTGTCAGCGGCGATGGTGCGGACTTCGGAAATGAACAAGTCGTTGAACCATTTGTCGCCCAGACTGTTGATGGCTTTGAGCGCGGCGACGGCGTTGCTCATCGGGATGAAGTATTCGGCCTGCAATTCCTTGCCGCTGCTGGGCGTGAAGTTCATTTTGAAATGCGGCAACCGTTCGTGCCACGGGCCGGGCACGCCCATCTGATCCGTGCAATTGATCGCATCGAGCTCGCGAATTGGGTGCAGATTGCGCGTCGCCAGTTTTGCGCCGAACAGTTCGGATTTGGCTTTTTCCGGCTTGCCATCCGCAACGCGGGATTTCACCCAGACTTCGCTGATGACGTTTTTCTGCCAATCGGTGAACAGGCTGACGCTGTACCCGCTGGACATAATCGCTTCGAAATGTTTCTCCAGCTCGGCAAAGGGCAGGTTTTCATACACGTCCTGTTTCACCTGGAAAGTCGGCTGAACGTCCAACGTGACTTTGGTGACAACGCCCAATCCGCCCAGATGCACGACTGCGCCCAGAAACTGGTCGCCATCTTTTTCTTTGGTCAACGAAACGACTTCACCTGCGGCGGTGACGAATTCAAGTCCTGACACGACCGCTGCCAGGTTTCCATTCTTCACGCCCGAACCGTGCGTCGCCGTGGCAATGGAACCCGCTACGGAAATGTGCGGCAGCGAAGCCAGATTGTGCAGCGCGAAGCCTTTGCCTTGCAGATATTCGCCGAGCGTTCCGTACCGCACGCCCGCTTCGACGGTGACGGTCTTTTTGTCGGCGTCGAGCGATAAAATCTTGTCCAGCTTTTTCGCCGAGACCAGTTGATGCGGCGAATCGGCGATCCGGTTAAAACAATGCTGCGTGCCCAGCGCGCGCAACTTGTCGGCGTTTTTAACCGCGGCTTGCACCTGCTCAACCGTTTCCGGATACACGACATTGGCCGTGCTGTATTCCAGATTTCCCGCCCAGTTTTTCAGTTTTTCCGGCGCAGGCACATTGGTCGCGACGGGCGACGCGGGTTGCTGGCACCCGGCCAGCGGAGCCACCAAAGCTCCCGTGATGCCGGCGGAAGATAATTTCAGGAACGTTCGTTTTTTCATTTCGCCCTTCCCTAAAAACGCGGCTCAAAGCCAGGTCGAAACCGACAGCCGACGGTGGCAGTTCTCGCCGCAAATCAATTCCCTAGTGTTATTTCGATTGTGGTGTTGGTAAGTCCGATGAGTTTCAAACAGTACATCGAACCAACAAATGACGCCAGAGTAACGCCGGAATTTCCGAGCCAAGAATTTTTTTCAGCGCCTCAAACAAAACCTGCTGAGCCTGCGTCTTTGTAAAGTGAGCGGGCAAATCTCCCGCGACTTCGCACACCAAAGTTGCAGTGGGAATCGAGATCCGGCGTGGAAAACAGGCCAATCATCGAACAGTTTCTGGCGACCAGAACCGAGGAGGCATTTTGCGCTCTCTTTGAACTGGTGTGCGTGCGCGTGCGGCGCTATTTCCTGCTGCGCGGATTGGACGCGGCGACGGCGGATGAACTAACGCAAAACGTGATGTTGAAGGTGTATCGCCAGGCCGGAGAGTTGCGCAATCCAGACCAGTTTTACGCCTGGCTGTTCACCATCACACGCAACGAACTGGTCAGTTTCTGGCGCGGCCAGCAATCGCGGATTGAAACCGTCGGGCTGGAAACCTTGCCCGATGAACATGCTGCCCGATTGACCGTCGAATCCACGGCGCTGCCCGCATTGCGGCTGATGGAATGGTTGAAAGCGATTGATCCCGCCGACCGTGATCTGGTCGTGCTGCGATTCGTCGAAGGTTTGAGTTACGAAGAACTGGCCGCGGTCTTTTCTCTGCCGCTGGGAACGATCAAATGGCGGATTTTCAATGCACGGAAGAAGCTGGCGATGGTCATTAACCCATCGTCCGACAAAAAACTGCGACACCAAATCACCGGCACATATCAAAGCAGGGAAAATAGACAGGATTCACAAGATTAACGGGATGTCTTCAACGCAGTTCAAGCTCAGTTTGATCTTGTTGAATTCTGTAAATCCTGTCGAAAAGTTTGGTTTACTAGCTGGCTTTGCTGGGAACGATTTATGAAACACGGAATCACAGAACTGGAATGGAATGAATATCTGGACGGCAACGCGAATGCTTCATTGCGCGACCGCATTGAAGCGCATTTGATCGGCTGTTGGTCGTGCTGGGAATTTTACGAAGGACTGGCAAGCGCGTCCCAAACGCTGGACGAAGCCAGTGCCGAGGCGCGCGCGCAGTTGACGCTGGATGACCGGCGATTGCATTTGATGGTGCACAACATCTTTGCCCGGGTGCACAGCGAACCGGCGCCAATCCCCAATCAAACACAGATTCAAACCTGGCTGGAAGCCTTAAAGACCGTGCTGACTCCAATTTGCGGAAAACAAATGGCGTCGCGCGTGTTGCAGGCGGCGGCCAAATTGTCGCCGGCACAATCGCTGGAACGCGTTCGCCCAGAGAACTGGGAACCCTTTCTGGATCGTCTGACCTCCATTGCAGAAGCAATGTGCGGTGACACCTTTGCCACGCTGGTTCAGGAGAAAGGACAACGGTGAATCGGTTTTTGCTCGCATCGCGCATCACTCCCAAACTGGTCTGGGCTGGCCTGACGGGTGAAGTATTACTGTTGTCGGCGCTGTACTTGCCCGCGGCATTGGGCCTGAGCGGACGCTTTCGACTGGCAGAAGCCATTGTGATGACTGTGTCAGGGTTGTTGGCGTATGGAATCGCCATGTTGCTCAGCCTGGAAATCGCAGCGGAATATCGCCGTTCGCCCTGGGCGCGCGCGGCGTGGTTGTTGTTGGCCGCCAGCGCAGCCATTTCCCTGTTGAAACGAACCGCTGGCACTCCACTGCTGGATTTCGTGATCACGGATTACCGAATCAGCCCTTTGCGTGGATTAGTGGATAACTTGCTGGTCACGCCTGCGAATCTTTGCCTGCTCGCAGGATTGCTGGCGCTGTGGTGGGCGCTGCATCGCATCGGCCTTGGATTCAAAATCGAACTGCGCGATTGGGCGGCGATGGCGGGAATGACGGCGCTGTTCCTGACCATGCTGATTTTCCGCAAGGATTTGTCACAGGGAAATTCGCCGTATCAAGTGAGCCGCATCCTGCAACCGTTTTCCCTGGCATTGTTGGGTTTGGCATCGGCCTTCGGAGTCGTCCTGCATCGGTACGCGGTGCAAATGGGCGATGGACGGCTGGCGGCGGTGATGCGCTGGTTAATGTTGTATGTCGTGTTACGCGGAGCACTTGCTTTGGGACGAGGCTTGTTGAGTCCGACCCAGCCACTCTTGCTGGATTCCCCCTCGGACATTAATGCCTGGACCCTGGAAGTGCTGTGGCAAATCGTCCACTGGGCAGCCGCCATGGCGACTGCCTGCCGCGCCCAACTCACCGTCAGCGCTGCCGAAGAGTTGCGGAAGCTTCGCGCCGCCAAAGCAGCGGCCGTTTCTATTTGAAGTGATTGTTACGAAACTACTTTGCTGGGATGACACCTGTTTTGATCAAAAATGCTAGCTGACAAACCAATCTAGTTCTCAAAAGAACCGTGTCTGGGAAGTTTCCGTCAAAGTTCTCCCAAGTAGAGAAGGCTCAACAGATTACCGGTGATTTTAGATTTATTTTGGAAAGATTTCAGGCACGCCCTATTGCCAAAAATTGGCCGTACGCCTAACTAAGCTGGCAATCCTGACCTGACAAAAACTGCCCCACGCAGGCAGTTACAAACTAAACCTTTCGCTTTGCTGGAATGAGAAACCTACGGTTTATGCGTGCTCGAATTTGAGCAGCGCCACGCTCTGTCATTTTAGGTCGCTGATCCAATTCAGGACCTCTAATCCGTCACCAATAATTCAAGGAGAAACACCATGTCATCAAGAGCAACCAGAGTATCTCAATTCTTTGTCTTGATGGTTTTCGCGGCACTGATATCGCTCTCTGCTGGATCAGTCTACGCACAGGAAGCGCGCGGAGCCATTACAGGAAAAGTCACGGATGCCAACCAGTCCGTCTTGCCAGGCGCGGCGGTGAAAATCACCAACGTGGCAATGGGCACATCGGTTTCGATACAAACCAACGAGGCTGGTTTGTATCAAGCCCCCTATTTGCTGCCCGGCACCTATCAAATCAGTGTCGAAGCCAAAGGATTTAAAAAGTACATCCGCGACGGCGTCATTTTACGAGTCAACGACAACATCGAAATCGAGATTTCGCTTGAAGTTGGCGGGGTAGGCGAAACCGTTACTGTCACCGCGGACGCTCCGGCGTTGGATACGACGTCGGGGTCAATTGGCCAGGTCGTAGATTCCCGCCGTGTGGCGGAATTGCCAATCCCACACGGGGATCCATTCAAGCTGATCGGGCTGGCGGCAGGCGTTTCCTTTTCTCGCGATTTGCGGTTAGACCGTCCTTTCGAGCCAACGCACATTGTCGGATATTCGATTGATGGCACCCGTGCCAACCGCAGCGACGTGACCATCGATGGCGTTCCGAGCACTTCCACCGCCAACGCCGGTGAAGTTATCGCGTCATTCGTTCCCCCGCAGGATTTGGTACAGGAATTCAAGGTGCAAACCGCCACCTTTGACGCGCAATTCGGCAATACCGAAGGCGGTGTCACCAACGTCAGCATCAAATCGGGAACCAATGCGTTCCACGGCACGGCGTATTGGACCAAGATGGCTCCCGGGCTATTTGCCAATGATTTCTTTGCCAACAAGGCAGGCCAGGCACGCCCGGAATTTAACTATGACCGCTGGGGTGGAACCGTTGGCGGACCGGTCTGGATTCCGAAAATCTATGACGGACACAACAAGACCTTTTTCATGTACGGCATCGAAAGCATTCCCGAATCGCGCCCGCGCAACAACGGAACACCAACGATTCCATCGGAAAAGATGCGCAATGGTGATTTTTCAGAATTGCTGGCGGCGAACCCCGCTTATCAAATTTACAACCCTTTCACGGCTCGCGCGGAAGGCAGCCGCATTCGCCGCGATCCGTTTCCGGGAAACATCATTCCGGCAAACCTGATCAACCCGATCGCCAAGAAATTCGTGGACACCTATCTGCCGAAACCGACCATCGCTGGAGCTTCCGATGGAACCGGCAACTTCGCCCAACCGGATTTGACGGAGCAGATCGAATACCTGTCGAACACAATCCGCATTGATCACGTCATCAACAACAACCACCGGATTTTCGGTCGCGGGAGCTGGTATAACCGCGACAGCAATTACAACAACTATTACCGCAATACAGCCACCGGTGAATGGTTCCTGTTCAAATCGCGCCAAGGGGCGTTTGACCACGTTTGGACAATTACGCCGACGATGTATTTGAACTCGCGGTATGGCTACAATCGCTTTATCCGTGGAACCAATTCCAATCCTGGCAATCGCGGGTTTGACCTGACCAGCTTGGGCTTCCCGGGGTATTACAACAACCTCATCCCTGAAGACATCCGCCGGTTTCCGCGGTTCGATATCAATAACTATCAAGGCACAGCAGTCGGCGGCGAATTGCGTCCGACCGACACGCATTCGTTTAACTCCACATTGAACCAAACGCTCGGCTCGCACTCGTTGAAATACGGCGTGGAATTCCGCTCGTATCGCGAAACCGACAAGTTCTTTGGCAATAACCAGAC
>DAOMFR010000084.1:15356-17650 GCA_035429885.1 Blastocatellia bacterium | reverse complement strand
TACAACAAGAGCGTTCGCGGATTCGATTTCATCACGGCGCAACCGATTGAGTCAGCAGTTAAAGCGAATCTGGTCAAAACGCCCGTGCAGGGAGTAAATCCGGATCAATTTTTCGTTCGCGGCGGGCTGACCTTCGCTGGCGTCAACGGAGAACCTCGCGGGTTGTACAAAACGCCTCGGAATAACTACATGCCGCGATTTGGCTTCGCGTACAAACTCAACGACAAAACGGTTGTGCGTGGCGGGTACGGAATCTTCTTTGGGTTCCTGGGACAGCGCCGCGGCGACGTGAACCAAATCGGATTTAGCACCAATGTGCCGCTCAATGTGACGTTGAACAACGGGCTGACCTTCATTGAAACTCTCAACAATCCGTTTGAAACCTACAAGAACGGATTGCCTGCCCCTCTTGGAGCGGCGGACGGCATCCGCACGTTTTTGGGTCAGGGCATCTCGTTCTTTAACAGCAAACCGCTTTCGCCCTATAACCAGCGCTGGGAATTGAGCCTGCAACGCGAACTTCCTGGTGGCTGGGTCGCGGAGGCAGCTTATGTCGGAAACCGCGGCACGCACATTGAAATCACACGCAACATCAATGCGCTGCCCAATCAGTATTTGAGCACCAGCACATCGCGTGACAACAACACCAACAATTATCTGGGCGCGTTGGTTACCAACCCGTTTGCTGGCCTGATGCCCGCCAGCGCCGGAGCCGCATTCCGGTCCGCGACCATCGCACGCTCGCAGTTGTTGCGTCCGTATCCGCAATTCGGTGACATCAACACGACGACAAACGACGGGTATTCGTGGTATCACGCCCTGCAAATCAATTTGAACAAACGGTTTTCGCGGGGATACACGTTTGGCACCAGCTACACGTGGTCGAAGTTCATGGAAGCAGTTTCTTACCTGAACGCGGCGGACCCACTGCCGGTCGAAGCGATTTCGGATTTCGACCGTACGCATCGCTTCACGGCCAACGGCATTTATGAATTGCCTTTCGGCAAAGGCCGCCGACTGTTGTCGAATGTCAACAAAGTGGCTTCGTATATGATCAGCGGTTGGCAACTGTCAGGCGTCTACCAATACCAGGGTGGCGCTCCGATCGGATTCGGCAACATCTTCTTTACCGGCAGTTTTAATGATATTGCTCTTTCCGGCGATCAACGCACCACTGACCGCTGGTTTAACACCAATGCCGGATTTGTCACGGCTGCGGCGTCGCAACCAGTGAGCAACGTGCGCACCTTCCCTTTGCGGTTGAGCAACGTCCGCACCGATGCGATCAACAACATTGATCTTTCGGTCATCAAAAAGACGACGCTCTGGGAAGGAAAAAACCTGGAATTCCGCGGTGAATTCATCAACGCGTTTAACCACGTGCTGCTTCCTGCGCCGAACACGAACGTGACGCAAGCATCTTTCGGACAGATCATCGCCAGCAATCAGGCGAACTATCCGCGTCGCATTCAGTTGACGGTGAAACTGGTCTTCTAACCCAAAGACCTGCGCTGTTTGCTTCAGGAATCAGGGAAACGGCGCAGGTCTTTACCGATAACTTGAATGACTCGATTCAGATTCCACATAGTCTTGTTTGTTTTGCTGCTTGCGTTACCCGCCTGGTTTCAGGTCATCGCAAAGCAGAATACCGGCTCGCGTCAGCAGACTTCTTCTGGCGCGAGCTATCTTTTTGCCTATTTCAAAAACAACGGTGAAGACGGGTTGCATCTGGCGTTCAGCCAGGATGGATTGAAATGGCGGGCGCTGAACGATGACAAACCGTATCTGACTCCCACGGTCGGCAGCCAGAAATTGATGCGCGATCCGTGCATCATTCAGGGGCCGGATGGCGTGTTTCATCTGGTGTGGACCACGGGCTGGCGAGGACAGGACATCGGCATCGCGCATTCCAAAGATTTGATTCACTGGTCGGAGCAAAAAACGATTCCCGTCATGGCGCACGAACCAACCGCCGTGAATTGCTGGGCGCCGGAAATTTTTTACGACGAAGCCAACCAACAATATGTGATCTTCTGGGCGACGACGATTCCCGGACGCTTCCCCGCCACCGAAGCCAGCGGCAACAACGGGTTGAATCACCGCATTTACTTCACAACGACCAAAGATTTTGTCAGCTACAGCAAAGCGGCGCTGTTTTACGACGATGGGTTCAATGTCATTGACGCGACCATCGTGAAACACGCAGGTAAGTTCGTCATGATCCTGAAAGACGAAACACAGAATCCGGTCAAAAAACATCTGCGGATCGCCACAAGCGACAACGCCGTCGGCCC
>DAOMFR010000084.1:12369-15256 GCA_035429885.1 Blastocatellia bacterium | reverse complement strand
GCGGATCGCGCGCGGTTCAAAGCCGCGTTTTTGAAAGGGCTGGATTTCATCTTCAAGGCGCAATACGACAACGGCGGCTGGCCGCAGTTTTATCCGTATCCCAGCGGCTATCAAAAACACATCACCTACAACGACGACGCGATGGTGGGATTGTTGAGCTTGCTGCGCGAGGTTTCGCGAAAAGCTCCGGCATATGCCTTTGTGGATGAAATCCGCCGCGCCAAAGCCGGGCTTGCCGTCAAAAAAGGCATCGAGTGCATTTTGAAAACGCAGATTGTCACGGACGGCAACCGAACCGTCTGGTGCGCGCAGCACGATGAAACGACATTCGCTCCGGCATCGGCGCGCAGCTATGAAAAGATTTCGCTCAGCGGCAGCGAAAGCGTCGGCATCGTTCGCTTCCTGATGAGCGTGGAAAAACCCGACGCCCGCATGATCGACGCCGTGCAATCCGCCATCGCCTGGTTTCAGCAAACCAAACTCACAGGCATTCGCTATTTCAACAAACCCAATGCGTCATTGCCTGGCGGATATGATCGAGTCATCGAACCGGACGCGAACGCGTCGCCGCTGTGGGCGCGGTTTTATGAAATCGGAACCAATCGCCCGATTTTTTGTGGACGCGACGGCGTGATCAAATACTCCCTGGCGGAAATTGAACACGAGCGCCGCTCCGGTTATCGCTGGTATGTGGACTCGCCAGCAGAGTTGCTCAACAAGGACTATCCCGCGTGGCAGGCGAAGTGGACTTCTAAATCGGGTCAGTACCGCGACCGGTAGGGAGCGCACGTTGCACGCGAGCGGCCATCTGTTGAAAGCTCGCTCCCTACCGGTCGCGATACTGACACGTTGGTTTTATTTTTGATAAATCATCAACTATTCATTTGGAGAACTGGGTATGAACAACATTGGACGAAGAGATTTTGCCAAAACAACCATTGCAGCAACCGCAGGTGCGGCGTTGAGCCGAACGCGCATTCTGGGCGCCAATGACCGCGTCAATCTGGCCATCATCGGCTGCGGAGATCGTGGCCGCGATGTGTGGGGACGCTTTCTGAAACAACCGGACGTGAATCCGGTGGCAGCGTGTGATGTGTACGGCCCTTATCTGGACAAAGCCGTCGCCGCCGCTGGAGGCAAGCCGAAAACCTTCGGCGATTTCCGCAAGTTGCTGGAACTTAAAGAAGTGGATGCGGTGTTGATTGCCACGCCGGACCACTGGCACGCGCTGAACACCATCGCCGCCTGTCAGGCGGGCAAGGATGTGTATTGCGAAAAACCCTTGAGCCTGACCATTCACGAAGGCCGCCGCATGGTTGAAGCCGCGCGCAAATACAATCGCGTCGTCCAAACCGGCAGCCAGCAACGTTCCGGCTTGCATTACCAACAAGCCGTCAAACTCATCCGCGAAGGCGGCATCGGCAATGTGCACAAAATCACCGCCGGTTACACACGCAACGCCCTGCCCGGATTCAAACCCGAAGAAATTCTGGGACCAAGCAAAGAATGTCCGAAGGAATTGAATTGGGATATGTGGCTGGGACCTGCTCCGTATGTGCCGTATGACCCGTTCCGTTGTCATTACAATTTCCGCTGGTTCTGGGATTATTCGGGCGGTCAAATGACCAACTGGGGAGCGCACAACCTGGACATTGCTCGCTGGGCGCTGGGCGAACGCTCGCCGTCGGCGGTGGCGGCGTTTGGCGGACGCTACGAAATCAAAGACGGCGGCCAGACTCCCGACGTGCAGGAAGTCATTTACAACTTCCCCGCTGCGGTCGTGACCTGGTCAGGCCGCGAAGTGAATCGCACGCGCGATGAATATCTGGTCTTCCACGGAACCAAAGGCACGCTCAACATCATGCGCGAAGGATTCACCGTCGCTCCCGAAACCTGGCGCAAGAAAGACAAACCGGAAATCGAACCGATGCAGATGAAAGGTGATCCGAATGGCATGCAGGCGCTGCACATTCGCAACTTCCTGGATTGCATCAAGAGCCGCCAGCGGCCCGTCGCCGACGTCGAAGAAGGTCACCTGACCGCGACGATGTGTCACTTGGGAAATCTCGCCACGCGCCTGAGCCGCTCGCTGAAATGGGATGGCGTCAAAGAAGATTTCGTCGGCGATAAAGAAGCGACGCAGATGTTGTCGCGCCAATATCGCAAACCCTGGAAACTGGATTAAGCCAGAAACCACAGCAGCAATTTCCCCCCGCCGCCCGGCACATCACTTCTGTGAGAATCAGTCTGGGCGGCGGAGTTGTGTTAGCCTTGGAACTCTGCAAATTCAACACGGACGGTGACTCTGTTTTGACTGTAATCGAAACTGATCGACTAACCCTGCGATACCTATCAACTGACGACCAGGAATTCATTCTGGAATTGTTAAACGATCCAGCCTTTCTGCGTTTCATTGGCGACCGAGGCGTCCGCACAATGGAAGACGCTCGGAAATACATCACCAACGGGCCGATGGAAATGTACGCGCGCCTGGGCTTTGGTTTGTATCTGGTCCAATTGAAAGACGGCGGCATTCCCATCGGGCTGTGTGGCCTAATCAAACGAGACGGATTGGACGACGTAGACATCGGCTTTGCCTTCTTGCCGGACTATCGCACTCGAGGCTACGCCTACGAAGCCGCTGCTGCTACGATGACCTACGGCAAAGAGGTGCTGAAACTGGAGCGAATCGTCGCCATTACTTCACCGGACAATGAAGCGTCAGGCAGGTTGCTGGAAAAGTTGGGGCTGCGATTTGAACACACAATTAGATTGTCGGAAGGCGCTGATGAGGTGAAACTATTTTCGACTGATGACAACTTTCTACTGGGAGGTCAAAAGTGAGTTTCGGAAGAATCACGCCCATCCTGCGAATTTTCGATGAGGC
>DAOMFR010000084.1:0-12269 GCA_035429885.1 Blastocatellia bacterium | reverse complement strand
AGTCGCGATATGACCATTCATGATCCGTTCGGCAATCGGCTGACTTTTACCACTCCTACCACTGAAGTTTGAACAATGAATCACCAAGCAAACGTCAAACAAGCTGTTCCTTTTTTTCACGTCACAGACTTAGAAACTTCCCTCCGCTTCTATGTCGAAGGCTTGGGCTTCCAGATGACCAAGCATTGGATTGACGATGGCAAGCTGCGCTGGTGCTGGCTGGAACTTGGTAATGCGGCATTGATGCTGCAAGAATTTTGGAAGCAGGGCCAGCACACCAACACTCCCACGGAAAAGCTCGGCGTTGGAGTTTCCATCTGCTTCATTTGCGAAGACGCGCTGGCGATTTACCTCGAAGCCAAATCGCGTGGGTTACAGCCTTCCAAACCCTTCGTCGGAAATGGCATGTGGGTGACTTCGCTGATTGATCCCGATGGATACAGGCTTGAGTTTGAAAGTTACACTGACGTAGCCGAAGAAACAGAACTGGACGAATAGAACGAAAACACAACCAGCTTTTAAACCAGATGAGCGCCGTTGACTTCGTTTGAAGCCAACGGCGCTCATCTGGTTTGGGTTGATGGTCAGTTAAGATTAGAAGGTGAACTTCAGTGCCAACTGGCCGATGCGCGGATCAGTAGCTCCGCGCGGATTGCCAAAATCGTTGCGACGCGTCAACGCCACGCCAGCCGTGTTGACCCCGGTCACGTTGTACAGCTGACCGTTGAAACTGGAAACGTTGATGCGGTTCAGCGCATTGAAAAATTCCGCGATGAATTGCAGCCGGTATTTTTCCGTGAAGAAAAACGTCTTCGTCGCACGGAAATCCAGACTGACGAATTTGCCCGTGTGGAATGAATTGCGCCCGAAGCCCGGAGCGCGATCCGAGTTGCGGTTGCCGTCATTGTTCAAATCAACGTTCGCCGCTAAACGTGCCGAGTACGGCAAGTTGCTGGCAGCTTGCAAAATGCTGCTCAACTGCCATCCACCCAGGAACACACGAACCGGGCCTTTGCCTTTGAAATAATCCAAATCCCACAATCCGCTGGCCACAAACCGATGCGGAGTGTTGGCATTGCCGGGGCCGCGTTCGTCGGTCAGCAATGTGCTGAATTGTGCTTGTTTGGCATCGTCACCGGCATTGGCGTTGACGACTGAAGTTGCATCCGGCGCATCGTCAATCACCTTCGAGAAGGTGTACGACAGCAGGAATTGATAGTTGTGCGACAGGCGTTTGTTGACCTGCAACACCAACCCGTTATAGCCGGAATTGGCATTGCTTTCGAATTCCGCGATACGGCCAAACAGATCGCCCGTTTTGCCAATGGGTCGCGTCGGACTGGTCGTGCCGGGATAGCGCAAGAACGTTGATGTGATGCCTCCGGCAATCGGCGTAGCGACTGGCGTTCCCAGGTTAATGTCCCGCGTACGCTGCAAATGGCGACCTTGCACCGACAGATACGAAACGCCGAACGAAAGGTCATTCGTCAGCCCGTATTCGACGCCCAGGCTTCCTTGCATTGTGTACGGTTGCTGGTAATTCGGTTCGAAGATGAACAAGCTGGTCGCCGCAGGCTGGCCACCACGCGCCTGAATGTCAGCCAGGTTGGTGAACCGGAACGGATACACCAAGCCGGTCGGATTGGTCAGCGTGATGCTGATGACGTTAAGCCCGTTGTTGGAATGCGCCGTGCCCAGCGCGATGGACGGCGTGCGGCCATAAAACATTCCGTATCCTCCGCGCACCACCAGTTTTTCGCTGCCGCCCGGATTCCAGGCGAACCCAAAACGCGGAGCAAAGTTGTTGTAATCGTTGTTGATTTTGGACGTATCAATACCCGCCGCAGCCAGCGAAGCGCTGGGGTTGCGAGTTCCACCTTGTTTCATGGCCTGGATGTCGTATCGCAGCCCCAAGTTCAGTGTCAGGTTTTTCAGCGCGCGCCAATCGTCTTGAGCAAAAAATCCATATTCATTGAAGTTGGGATACGTCGTTGGGCCGCTGGTTCCGTCGCCCGCAAAAGCTTGGGTGAAGCTGGCCACGACATTGTTGGTGAAGTTGGCGTAGCTGGTGAAGGTATAGCCTGCACCGAAAAATCCAGGGAAGAAGTTTTTGATGCGTTCCAGATTGACGTCCAAACCACCTTTCAAACTGTGTTTGCCGGCAATGTAAGAGACGTTGTCAATGAACTGGTATTTCTTTTCCGTGGTTTCACGCGGGCTGAAGTTGTTGCGTCCAATGGTCAGCGCAGCTTGCCCGCCATTGGAAATGACGGCTTCGGGAGCGTCACTGTTGGCCAAGCCAGGTTCTTTGTCACGCGCCACCTGGGTGCGGAATTCATTCAGCAAGCGCGGCGTGAACGCGGTGTTCAGCGTGATGGTAAACGAATCCGTCGTCACCAAACTGTTTCCGCTGTGTTCCTGAGCGACGTTGGTTCCATTGCTTTCCAGGTTCACACCGGTGAATTTCTGGTGGTTATAGCGGAAGTTGAGGCGATTTTCCGGGCTAATCTGCCAATCCACTTTGCCTAAATACACATCCTGGTTGAAACCGCGCGTGTAATTGTTGGCCAGCGCCAGCAATTTGTTGCGCCCGTCAATCGAAGCTTGCGTGGTGTCGGCGGCAGGCAACGAGTTCAGAATGTTCGGTTGGGTGTTGCGCTGACCGTCGTAGTTGAAAAAGAAGAACGCGCGATCTTTTTTGATCGGGCCACCCAGATTGCCGCCGAATTGGTTGAAGTGATACGGCGGTTTGGTCGGTGTGCCGATGACGCTGCCGGAGGCGGAACTGAATACGCGTCCGTTGGGAATCAATGAAGGCAGTCCGCCGGTGAACGCTTCCAATCCGGCGTCGTAGCGCAAACTGTTCGCATTGAGCGAACGGTCACGGAAAAACTCAAAGGCGGTTCCGTGGAAATCGTTCGTGCCGGATTTGGTGATGACATTGATGGCTCCACCAGCGGCGCGACCAAATTCAGCGGAAAAACTGTTGGTGTTGACCTGGAATTCCTGAACGGCGTCCTGGCTGAACTGGTATGGCGCACGGCCTGAACCGGTGCGTCCCAGCGATTGGCCAAAGAACATATTGTTGTTGTCCACGCCGTCAATCTGAATGCTGTTCATCGTGCCTTTCTGGCCGCCGAACGACAGGTCGCCCGCGCGAGGATCGCGCACTACGCCCGGTGTCAGGGTGACGAAATCCAGAAAGTTTCGACCATTGACGGGCAATTCCCGAACGGCGCGTTCCGTGACGGAACTGGCGACGTTGGTGCGAGTCGTTTCAACAACCGGCGCGACGCTTGTAATGGTCACGGTTTCACTGACATTGACGCGCAAGCTCAAATCCAGATTCAGCTTCTGGCCGACGGTCAGCGTCACATTGCCGTATTTGTTTTCGGCAAAGCCCGTCGCTGAAGCAGACAAGGCGTAAGTTCCCGGTTGCAATGCGGTCAAACGATAAATGCCGCTGGCATCGGTCGTGATTTCGCGAGTCAATCCGGTGTCCACATTGCGCGCAGTCACTCTGGCGCCGACGACAACAGCGTTGTTCGGATCGTTGACGATGCCTTCAATGGTAGCGGTTGCGGATTGTTGAGCCAGCGCCGCTACAAAGCTGCTGACCATCAGCAACATCGCCGCAAACGCGGTCGAGGCACTGAACAGAGGCTGTTTTTTACTCATTCGTTTCTCCTCCGGCTCCTGCCGGCTTTTCGCCTGAGCTTTTACCCAGACATGTTAATGTTGTCCGCTCGACTGTGTTTGGACAGCCGTCGGCAAACTTTAGTGTTGTAAAAGGAATCTCCAGCAAGGCTTGAGTTTACTGCTCTAATGTTTAATCTATGTTTTGAAGTACTGACAGACCAACTCTTTGACGTAATCAGAATGCTACTGCAACAACCGCTTCTTGGCAATTCACTCCTAAATTCACAGGGCGTTCATTTGCTTTGGCGTTCAGCGCGCAGAACAACCGAGTCATTTGGTGTCAGATCGCTATTTTTCGCGAAAAATTCCGACTGAAACGAAGCGGGTGCAATCTAAAGCCCGCACTTTACATGGGGCTTGTCCTCGGCGAATTCAGTGCGAAAAACTTGCTTGACGCACATTGAAGAGCCAGCTAGATTGGCGGTTGAGTATTCAATCAAGTACCGCCCCCTTATTCCCAAGGCATGAAACATCACCAGAAACTCGCGGTGGATCAATTGGCAACCCACTTCCTCCGCGACAGACACGATGATCCAGACTTTCTAGGAGCATACAATGAAGATGATTCCAACAACGATTTGCCGTAAGGCAGGCAAATTGCTTTCCGCAGCATTGCTTCTCGCGCTTTCCGGCTTGGCGATGACAGCCCAGGCTCAAGTTTCGGCGGTGAATTCCGCCAGTTTCGCCACAGACAAAGTAGTGGCGCCAGACACGATCGTTGCCGCTTTCGGCACATTTACGACGCAGAACAATCAGGTTTTTATTGCCAACACGGTTCCGTTGCCAACAACGCTGGGAGGCGTTCGGGTTCGCATCGGCACCACCGATTGCGGATTGTTCTTTGTCGCGGCATCGCAGATCAACTTTTTGGTTCCTTCTTCGGTTGCCGACGGAAACAGCGTGACAGTAACGGTCACCAATTCCAATAACTCCACGACTACGGGAACGATCACAGTTGTTCGGTCCGCGCCCGGCATCTTCTCAGCCAAATCCACAGGGCAAGGCGCAGCCGCCGCTCAGACGACAACCGGCGGGCCTCTGGTTAATACATTCAATCCTGATGGAACTGAACGAGATGTGAGCGCCGGAACAACTGCGCAACCCAATGTGTTGGTGCTGTATGTCACGGGAATTCGCAACACTCCGGCAACCAACCCGGCTGACGCCAATGGCGTAGCTGAAGCGGTCACCTGCAAAATTCAGGGCGTGCCTGCTGCGGTGTCATATGCCGGCCCTGCGCCGGGCTACGTCGGCTTGGATCAGGT
Source organism: Blastocatellia bacterium (assembly GCA_035429885.1). Lineage (GTDB taxonomy): Bacteria > Acidobacteriota > Blastocatellia > RBC074 > RBC074 > RBC074. The sequence continues at coordinate 7,305 of DAOMFR010000084.1, read as the reverse complement.
CAACGTCACCATTCCACCGGAGCTGGCCGGACTGGGCAGCGTCAACATTCGGTTGACGGCCAACGGTCGCACATCCAACACAGTGACAATCAAACTCGCAGGCCAAGTTCCTCCGGTGCGCGCCCAGGCAATTACCTTCGGCCAGACGGTGACTGGCGCGCTGACTGCCGACGACCAGATTCAAGCGGGCACTTCTGGAACCACGTACTTTTTTGACGCCTATAGTTTTACGACCACTGCGCCAAACACGACTATTGCTGTTGACCTGCGCTCGACCAACTTCGACGCAACAGTGTTGTTGTACAACAATGCCAACGGCATGTTGACCCCGATTGCCGCTGACGATCAGTCGGGCAATTACGGCAGCAGCCAGTCCGCCAACAATAACAACGCATTATTGATGACCGTAATTCCGAATCCGGGCAACTACGCGATCTTCGCCACGTCGTCCGACCTGGACCCGAACGGGCTTGGCAATTACACGCTTAAACTGCTCAACAACGTCGCCACCCAAATCACTTACGGACAGACTGTCAACGGCAGCATCACGACGGCTGACCTGCAAACCTCTGCCGGAACCTATCTGGATTTGTACTGGTTTAATGGCGCTCAAGGCGACAACACTCGCACCAACATGAATGCTCCCGTGCTGGATTCGTTTTTGATCTTGCACCCGAACACAGGCGATCCGCGTCTGGCGACGGACGATAACGGCGGCGGCGGCAAAAACGCCCAGCTTACCTACCGTCTGACGACAACCGGCATTCACCTTATTATTGCAACGCCACTCGATCCGAACATCACGGGCGATTACACGCTTCAATTGCAGAAGTTGGCCAGTGTGGCCGACGATCCGCATGCGGCGCTCAAAGCCAGTTTTGATTCGCTGTTCAAAGCGCCGGGACGCGAAATCCGCGATTTCCGCTTTGGCGTTGTGGATCCGGAAAAATCCAGCCTCGAACGATTCGGCACTCGCCGCATCATCGAACAATAAAGCGTCGGATTTTGCAGACTCAACCGGAGAAGAAAACTTGTCAGGGTTTTCTTCTCCGGTTTGTATTTTGGGGCAGCTTGTCTTTTTAGAACCTTCATTCGATCATCATCCCACTTCAAATCTTGCAACCAATGGAGTCATCAAATGTATATGACGATCAAATCGCGCCGACGCGCGTTTTCGATCCTGTTGTTGGCGATGCTGATCATCGGCGGGCTTGGCCAATCTGCGGCGCACCCGCTGGGCAATTTCACCTTCAACCATTTCATTCGTGTGGAAACCGGCACGGATCGCGCGAAGCTCCGCTATGTTGTGGATTTGGCCGAAGTTCCCTCCTTTCAGGAAGCCCAAAAGGCCGACACCGATCAAAACGGTTCTTTGTCCGAAAGTGAACTGGCCGTTTATCTGGACAGCGTCACGCAAGGATACGTCAACGGGCTGAAACTGGCTGCCGATGGAAAGCCCGTCGAACTGAAACTGGTCGAAAAGCACATCGGCCAGGCTCCGGGAGCCGCCGGATTGATGACGTTGCGAATGGTGTTTGATTTGACCGGCGAGTGGGTCACCAATGGAACATCACGGATCGCGCTGGAAAACACGAACCTGGCGGAGAGAGCCGGCTGGCGCGAAATCGTCATCACTCCGATGAGCGGCGTTTCAGTGTATGACAGCTCGGCGTTTGGCAGCGCCGTAACCGACGAACTAAAAGCCTATCCCGAAGATTTGCTGACCGCGCCGCTCAACGAAAGCAAAGCCGAATGGTCTGTGACACGCGGCGCAATTCCGGCTTCGGCCAAACCATTGACCTTGCGCGATGGTAAACCGGTGAGTGTCGTGCGCGACCGGTTTGCCGAATTGATTACGGTCGAGAAGTTGACGCCGATGGTCATTCTGATCGGTTTGTTGTTAGCGTTTGCTCTGGGCGGAATGCACGCGATGTCCCCCGGCCACGGCAAAACCGTCGTCGGAGCGTACTTGGTGGGTTCGCGTGGAACGATGAAACACGCGGCTTTTCTGGGAGCGACTGTAACCATCACGCACACCTTTGGAGTATTTGTGCTGGGGCTGCTGACGCTCTTTGCCTCGCGATATGTTCTGCCCGAAAAACTCTATCCGGTACTGAGCTTCATTTCCGGCGCGCTGGTAGTCATCATCGGAGCAAGTATGTTCAGCAAGCGGCTGAACGCGTTGATCGGCTTGAACCATGATCATGATCACAGCCATTCTCACGAAGGCGATTCCGGCCATACGCATTTGCCGCCGGATGAAATCACCTGGCGTAGTTTGCTGGCGCTGGGAATTTCCGGCGGAATTATGCCTTGCCCATCCGCGCTGGTGTTGATGCTCGGCGCAATTTCGCTAAATCGAGTCGGGTACGGACTGATTTTGATTCTGGTGTTTAGTTTGGGATTGGCCAGTGTGCTGACAGCAGTCGGCCTGGCATTCGTTTACGGAGGAAAACTGTTGGACAAAGCTCCTGGCGCGACTCGTTGGCTGAAAATCCTGCCGGTCATCAGCGCGCTGATCATCACGATTTTAGGCGCAGCAATTTGTTACCAAGCCTTGCAGCAAGCTGGAGTCAATTTGGCCGAACTGTGGAGCACTGAACTGGAAGAGGCCAAATCGCTGTCGGCTATGGCAATTCTTGGCTTGGGCTTGGTGATCGGCTTGCGCCACGCGCTGGACACGGACCATCTGGCGGCTGTTTCGACCATTGTCAGCGAGCGAAAAAATCTGTTCAGTTCCTTGCTGATCGGCGGACTGTGGGGGATCGGCCACACCGTTTCGCTATTGATTGCCGGCGTCGCCGTCATCTTCCTGAATCTGAACCTCGAAAAATACGAAAAGCCGTTGGAATTTTGCGTTGCGTTGATGCTGATTGGCTTGGGGTTGAACGTATTGGTCAAGCTGGCACGAGGCGGCAAAATTCATTTCCACGAACATGAACACGGTGGCCATCACCACGTCCATCCGCATCTGCACGACGGCAAGCCCGAACCGCAACCACACACGCATCACGGATTGAACCTGAGTATTCGTCCGTTGATCATCGGAATGGTTCACGGTTTGGCGGGAAGTGCCGCACTGATGCTGGCGGTACTGGCGACCATCAAATCTACCGCACTGGCATTCGGGTACATCGTCATTTTCGGCATCGGTTCCATCGGAGGAATGATGATTATGAGTTTGGTGCTAAGCCTGCCGCTGCATCTGACAGTGTCGTCATTCGCGCGAACCAACTTTGCGGTGCGCGCACTGTCCGGAGTGTTCAGTTTGGGTTTTGGATTGTTTATGGCCTACGAGCTTGGCTTTGTCGAAGGCCTGTTTCGGTAAGAGCCGTAGGGCAGATTTTCCAATCTGCCCTAAAATCTTGTAGCGACCAAACAGCGGCAAGTTGAAAAACCTGCCGCACATTCGTCATCTGCCATTCGGCCAATGAACCATCAGCGATTCGCCCACGGCTAATGCCGACCATTGCGCGCTCAACTCGTCCATCCGAGCGCAAATTCGATTCACCATGGTGTCATTCAAGGCTTTCGCTTCTTCGGCGGCTTGCTGGTTGCGAGTTTGTTTGGCATTCACGGCCATCTCCGCCGCCAGTTTTCGCCGCGCCGGATCGCCAGACCGAGCCAGCCATTCATACAAACAAATGCTCGTGGCGCGTTCGGATTGCATGGAATCGTCGCGGCCCTGGCGGAGCAGTTTGCCTCCGCGCTGAGCTTCGCGTCGCCGGGAACGAGAAGCTTCCCGCTGATTCGCGGCGGCAAATTCCACAGAACGAAACGTCCCAGCCGTTCCGCCGTCAGCAATCTGTCCGAAAATGCCTTGCCGCAAATTCAATTCGCGTTCGACGATGAAGTGCAACAAATCGTGCGGCATCCACGGGTCATATCCCGGCGCAGGATTCATCTCCATCGGCGGTTGGCCAACGCGATGAATGATGACGCCGTATCGCCGTTCGCCTGTTCGGCGAAACTCGATTTCCATCGCGGCAGAGTGTTTTACTCGAATCGAACACATACTTGTAAACCCCGAAAAGTTTAGAATTAGGCTCCTTCGTTATCCAGCTTTGCCCGCCCACTTTCCAAATATTGATCGTAGAGTTGTTCCAAATGAGAATTACAGCCTCTCAAGCCTGCGACAACCTGCTCCGTCCAATCCAGATATTCGCGGCGACGTTCCAGCGACCAGTTCGCGGGCGGAGTCTGTTCAATGGCTCGCACGTTGGAAATCTTATCCGCCAACTTCACCATCTGGGCGCGCGTAGAAATGTGCGGCGCGTGTTCAATCTGCAACCGTTTGCGTTCTTGTTTCAGCAAGTTTCTGTCATCGGTGACTTCCAGCACAACGGAGCGAACTTCCGCGCCAAACAAGGCTTCGATTTCTTCCGCAGTCGTCTGCGTATCTTCGATGGTGTCGTGCAGAATGGCGCTTTGCAGCACGACCAAATCCGTCACCTGCCCAACACGCGCCAATAACTCTGCGACCTCAATTGGATGGTTAATGTAAGGCGAAGCCTCAATGTCTTTGCGCCGCTGATCTTTGTGTTTGATCGAAGCAAAATGCAGCGCTTTTAACAGCGCGACCGTTTCACTAATTTCGTTCATGGTCCCCTTCTTGTTTGATTCGCTCCCAAATCACATACGCCGTTGAAGCCGATTTGGGAAGAATCTTGCCATCTATCAGACTGGTCACGCGCAAGGTCAACCGATCGCCGGAAAGTTCATAGAACCGAACGCTCTCTTTGCCCATTTCGTTCGGAAAGATGCTGCCTTCGATATGGTGAATGACCACGCCCTCTGCTTCATTCAATCGATACTTTCCAAAGTAAGCCACGTAACCATCAAACGCGACTTTGGCTTCGTCTTTCGTGCTCTGCCGTTTCTTGTCGGAAGCGAACTTCGGGCGCTCCTGAACCATCATCTGCAACGACACTTGCCCGCTGGCGTCATACACCAACCTGCCCGCGTTCAGCGGAGTCACCGGCTGGCCGTCAATCGTTCCCTTGAACTCCACCAGTTTCCACGCGCCGATCAATTGCTTGGCGATTGCGCTATTCGGATTCGACGAAGAATGTCTTCGAGCGTCTTTCTTTTCGCTGACGACTTGAGCAAAAGCCACCGCGGACAGCAACAGCAAACCAAGCATTACACCCAAAAGCCGAGCGATGTTCATTCAATCACCTCTTGAACTCTGCCGACCTCTCCGCTGACAAGCCGCACCTTGATTCCGTGCGGATGCGAAGGCGAGTTGGTCAAAATGTCTTTGACGATGCCGGCGGTACGCTTCCCGGTTCTCTGATCTTGTTTCAACACGATCTCCACTTTGAGGCCGGGTTTAATATCTTTTCGATTTTGTCCGTTCATCTGCGTTCTCTTCTTTCACACATTTTTCAAGAATTTAGGCGGATTTCAATTGCCTGTATGGGAAATTCAACCACGGACACACGGGGAAAAACAAAACCTTTTTCCCCACTACGTCCCCGTGCTCCCCGTGGTTCAAATCCGTATATACATCTGCAAATTGATCCAGATTTTTCAGTTGCGCCAAGACGATTTATTTAGATGGATTGTTCTGGGCCTGCATGACATTGCCACCCAAGTTGAATAACTGGGTCAGGCCGCTTTCTTCGGTAAAATCGTCAACTGCATTCCCAGAGCTTCCAGCACGGCGGTCAGACTTGAAAGCTTCGGGTTTCCACTTTCGGAAAGAGTCCGATATAAACTTTCCCGGCTTAATTCGGCATCATTTGCCAGTTTGCTCAAACCGCCATTCGCTTCGGCAACGTGGCGCAACGCCAACAAAAATGCTTGCGAGTCATGCTCCTCCAACACGGCATTCAAGTATTCAGCCGCGTATTCCGGCGAAGCCGCCAATCGTTCGCGTAAAGATTCTTCCCACTCTCTCATTAGCTTACCTTTCCTGAAACTCTTTCCAGTATTTGATGGCGGCTTTGATGTCCGCCTGTTGAGTCGCCTTGTCACCGCCGCACAACAGCAAAACGATCTGTTGCCCGGAAAACGCAAAATAGATTCGATACCCCGGCCCGTAATCAATCCGAAGCTCGTAAACGCCCTCGCCGATCCATTTGTAATCGCCGGGATTGCCGGTTTGCAATCTGGTCACGCGCGCATCCACTCGCGCCACGGCCCGACGGTCGCGCAACCCATCCAGCCAGTCCTCGAAAGGACGTGCCCCCTCCACCGTTTCAAAAATGATGATTTGTTTGGGCTGTCCGTCGAACATAATTTCACTGTAGCCCGCAAGCTACAGACGGTCAAGCAGGATTTTTGGTGCTGAAAATCAAATGATAGTGCAGCGAGGCATAGGTGTTGGCCATTGGCTGAACTCCCGAGCAGGCAATTCAGGAGGCTGTTCGTGGCTACATTTAACAGGCCGTGAACGACCTGCCTAAATTCAACCGGCTCTCTGAGCCGAAGAGGAACTTACTTGACTTGAATACTTGCTTAAACAATTCCCAGCTCTTTTCGATAGAAAGCGAGAATCCGTTCTGCGAGGTCAGTCACTAAAATTTCATTTGTACCAAATTCTTTAGTTTCCTCAGGTGATAGCTGCAGACAGAATGCCTTCTCCTTCCGAGGGTGATCAATTTCTGACCAAGTTCCCCCACCTGAGGAAGGAACAACAACAACAACATAGGTAATGTTTGTAGCTGCAATGGACTTGTGCCTCTTGTCTTCTAGCTCAAAGTGCTTGCCACCATTTGCAATGTGAGAGCACATCCGGAGAATGGAATGGTTCCGGCGGAAATTCGGGGCCAAAACTTTGCCAAGGTGCCATTCAGGAAGATGTTCAGCGGTCACAAAGAAATTAAACCAAGCGTGAGAATTCAGCGGGTCATCATTTGCCCTTTTAAAATCCTCTTCAAGCTTGGCAAAGAGTTGTTGTGCTGTTTTTAGCTCCAAAAATCCTGGGTTCATTGATTCTCCTCTTCCAAGCAAAAGTCGGGAGAGTAGGCAAGCTTTAAACAGCCTGCCTACTCTCAAAACAGAATTGAAGAAGAAATGAAGTTTACCGGCTAGCTGTACCTGTTGCGGTCTTCTTCAACACTGTCAGCTTCACTTCCGACGGATATTGTTTGGAATGGTGGACGGAGTTATGCGCAACGACGCCTTTGGTTTCGTCGTAGTTTTTGCCGCCAGTGTTCATGTTTCGGTCAAAGCGAGGGAAGTTGCTGCTGCTGACTTCGATGCGGATGCGGTGGCCAGCTTCAAAGAAGTTGCTGGTGGTCATCGCTTGCAGCTTCACTTTGTAGACCTTGCCCGATTCCATCATCACCTGGGGTTTGT
>DAOMFR010000083.1:15372-30525 GCA_035429885.1 Blastocatellia bacterium | reverse complement strand
CTATACCCCCTAAAGTTTGACAAAGTCAAATTTCCTACCGTATAGTGCGCGCTCAATTTTTAACAGCCCAATTAGTTGTGGTGTCTCGTAAAGCTTCCCCGAGGCGGTAAAATCTTTTCATGCTCAGGATCGAAAAATTATCCATTCAAGGTTTTAAGTCTTTTTGTGATTCCACCGAAGTCATTTTTGACCAGGAAGGCATTACAGCAGTGGTCGGGCCAAATGGCTGCGGCAAATCCAACGTTGCTGACGCGATAAGCTGGGTGATCGGTGAACAGCGTGCTAAGGCGTTACGTGGTAGCAAGATGGAGGATGTCATCTTCCAGGGAAGCCGCAATCGTCAACCAGCCGGTATGGCTGAAGTAATGTTGACGATGCTTGTCCATGAAACCTTTGAAATCAGAGGGGAAGCGACTGCGGCAGATGCTGAGAAGCACGCAACAGAAATTGCTCAAAAAGCGGCCCAAGCCGTTGAACAGGCGGAGGCTTATCAATCTGAACTTCAGGCAGAACTTCCTGTCGAAGGCCAAGAATTAAGCAATGAGGCGGCGGGAATAATAGCCGAAGTCTCGAGTCAGGCAGACGAATCGCTGGAAATTGTTGAAGAGGCTACCCAGACACAACAAGTAAAAAAGCGCCGCAAAACATCCGCAACTCCGGGTATTAGGGTTTTTCATGAAGGAGAGCGAATTGTCGTAGGCCGTCGTTTGTATAGGACTGGCGAAAGCGAGTATGAAATGAATGGCAGATCCTGCCGTTTGCGTGATGTTCAGGATTTATTTGCCGGGACGGGATTGGGTGGCGCTCATTATGCGATCATCGAGCAAGGACGTATTGGCCAGGTTCTTTCGGCCAAACCAACAGATCGCAGAGCTTTGATTGAAGAAGCTGCCGGCATTTCCAAATTCAAAATGCGACAGCATGCGGCAGAACTGAAACTTGAAGCATCAAGACAGAATTTGTCGCGCGTGACAGATATCTTGGCTGAAATTGAACGGCAGCAAAACAGTTTACGCCGTCAAGCCGGACGAGCTCGTCGGTATCAAAAGTTCAGGCAGGAAATGCGTGACTTGATGCGATCAGTCTATGTTGTTGACTTTCGTGCAACGACCAAGCTGCTGGAAGAGTTGGAAAAGGCGCTTGATGGTGGCTCAATGCGCGAAAGTGAAATTACTGCCTCGATTGCTCAGTTTGAAGCGGAGCAATCAGTTGCAGCTCAGTCTGCTCGAGCATCAGAGGAAGCACTCAATGAAACCCGTCAGCTTTCGGCAGACATAAATATCGAAGTTGAGCGTTCTCGTCAGCAGCAAAATTATCTCAATCAGCAACTTCAATCGTTGGGTGCACGTGCCCAGCAATTTGCCAAAGATCAGGCTGTCATTTCCGAACGCACTCAAATCATTGAGCAGGAAACTCTAAGACTGAAAACGGCTTTGCAGCAAATCGAGCTTGAAATTAACGTCGAGAGCAAAGCCTTAGCCGAGGCTGAAAATGACCACCGGCAACAAATTGACCGTGATGTTGAAGCGGAAAAAAGGCTAGATGAAGCTCGAAAGAAAGTTTACGAGAATGGCACGGCGGTTGATCGTTGGCAGCAACTGAAGCGGCAATTCACTGAATCGCTTGATAAATGCAAGTCACGCTTAACTGGTTTAGCCCTAGAGCGTCAGAGAGCGACTGCTCAAGCTGAGGCGGCAAGGCAGCAGCATTCAGAACTAATCTCTGCGGTTGAAGAGATGACAGAGCGTCAACAGTTAATCACTGAAGAGTTGGCGACAAAGGTTTCTGACTTGGTTTTCAATCGTCGTACACGCGATGAAAAGCAAACCCTGCTCTCCGGAATTCAACGTGAATTGACTGCGGCAGAGCAAAGATTGAAATCGTTAAGCCAGTTAGACGAACAGCATTCGTACTTTTCAGAAGCTGTGCAAGCATTGTTTAGCTCAAAAGCAAAGTCGCAAAACTTCCAAACTCTTGGCACTCTGGCAGACTTTGTAAAGGTTGCTCCGGAGCATGAATCTCTTCTTGAGTCCTCTTTGCGAGAAGAATTGCAATTTGTTGTGGTGCCTAGTTTTGATGATGCGCTTCAGGCAATTGAATTTCTTAAATCTGAAGGTGCAGGCCGTGCGACATTTTTGGTTATCAATAAGCTTCAGGGTGGTTTACAAGTAGAGAGTTCTGTTTCAAGTTCAAATGCAGTTTTGAATACAAATTCGCATTTACAGAATTCAGCAGTTGCAATCGGTTATCAGACGCTGGGATCAATATTAGGACTCAGACCTGAATTTGCAGAAGCTTTTAAATTTGCATTACCAAGTCTTGCCAATGCCAGAATCGTCAACGACGCCAGCGAAGCACTAACCGCTTCGATTTCACAAAATGGCAGTGCTTACGCAACTATGATGCTGGCTCGCTCTGGAGAGCGAGTTATTGGCGGACGTATCATTACAGGTGGCGGTGGCGAAAACAGAGGTATTGGCGTTTTAACCCTCAAGCGCGAAATCAACGAATTAACAGCGAAACTGGGAACACTTGCATCAGAAGCAGAAATAACCGAAGCCGAATTGAATGAGGTGAAAGCTCGCATTGCAGAGCTAGAGGAAGATCAACGACGCCTAGATACTGAACAACGTTTACTTGAAAAACAATTAGCCGTTCAACGGGAAAAGTTACAGCAGCTAGCTAAAGAAACAGAGCGCACCTCAACTCACATTCGTGTAGTCGAGCAAGAAACGGCACAAGCCGAAGAAGAATATGCGGATTTTGAAGCAAAGCTTTTCCACGCAACCCAACAGGTGGCTGAAGCCGAGTCAGTTCGAGCAGAATCTGAGCAACAAGCCAATGCTGCTCAAACTGACTTGGCAGAACTAAGACGAGCGACCGAGTTACGAGCGCAAGACCTTTCAACTCGGCGCGCTGAATTTGCCGCGAATACGGAACGCAGACGCGGGGTATCAAATGACATTCGACGGCTGGAAAACGAATCAGCCGACTTGAGCAGCCGCTTGGAACGAAGCCGCTTTGAAGCCATTGAGGCCCAAGAACAGTCCAGCTCAATGCAATCTTCGTTAATTGAAGCGACTGAGCGTTTGCAATCCTTGAGCGCCCAACAGCAATTACACGCTGCCAATCTTGAGGAACGCCAAGCAACATTGACTGCCGCTCGGGAAAGACTGGAAGCATTGGATTCCCAACTTCGACAATTGCGTGATGCTTCGATGTTGGCACGTGAAGAACGCGCAAAAAAGGAAATCGAAAAAGCCAGGCTAACCAGCAATCTGGAGCACGTTGTTCAAGCATGCCATGCAGAACTCGGTGAAAATATTGTCGAAGTTTGTGAGCGATTGGAGCAAAACAGGCTGACTGAAGATTCCAGTGCTCTTCTCCTTCAAGCTGAAGAATCTCAGGTACAACCAGCCTCCACTTCGTTATCAGCCCCAGGTCTTAGCGTTGAACAAGATAATGAAGCAGACGAAGATTTCGCTCTTACTGATAATTTTGAAGTTTCGTTCTGGCAAGTTCCTGACGATTTCGACCTCGAAGCAGCGAAGACTCGACTGGACGAGCTACGTGCTAAAATTGATGCACTCGGCCCAGTCAACATGATGGCGCTTCAAGAATTGACCGATATTGAAGAACGTTTTGAATTCTTAAACGCTCAAAAGATAGACATCGAAAAAGCAATTGCCGACACTCAATCAGCAATATCGGAAATCAAGAAACGCTCCCGTGAGCGTTTCACTGAAACATTTCATGCCGTCAACGCCAACTTCAAAACCATGTTTGTCGAATTGTTCGGAGGCGGTCAGGCGGAAATGAGGTTGATTGACGAGACAGACGTGTTAGAAAGCGGGATTGAAATTATCGCTCAGCCACCGGGTAAACGGTTACAAAACGTGTTGCTACTTTCAGGTGGTGAAAAAGCTATGACGGCGATGGCTTTGGTGTTGGGCATTTTCAAATATCGCCCAAGCCCGTTCTGTCTTTTGGACGAAGTTGACGCCCCACTGGATGAGACAAACATCGGCCGCTTTTCCGACAAAATCCTTGAAATGAGTAATAACACTCAGTTTATGGTCATCACCCACTCGAAACGAACGATGGAAGCCGCCAAGACACTTTATGGCGTCACGATGGAAGATCCGGGAATCTCGAAACTCATTTCCGTCAAACTTTCTTGATCCTGCTACAATCGTCTTACTCCCCACCACATAGGAGACGATTATGAAGAAATTGATAAGAGCCTTACCGTTAGCATTGATGTTCTTTGCGGTGGTTGATTCCTCGCAGGTCTTTGGCCAGCAAGCACTGTTAAAGCAATGGTTGGGGCCAGCGCGGCCGCAGAAAATTGTCCTGACACCTCGCCATCGAATTCCAGTTCAAACTAATGGCTTTGATCGCGAAGATATTGATTCCCGTTACCGCCTACGTCTGGAGTGGATTGATGCCGCGTGGGATGGTGCAATCACTGCCTATCGTCGCGAGTATGGGAACAAAGTGAAACTTCCGGAGCCGGGGCTTATCTCCCGCGTCACGATTTTGCCCACCTTGGGTTATACCTCAAACAGCCTGGACGCTGGCGCAACCTACTACAAATCACGGGTCAACGTGCGCAACTATTCCGTCGAAGGAGTGGTTTATTACAAATCCAGCGATGGAACCATGACCTCTCTATGTGACGGCGGCGTGGAGGAAGAGTTCATCAAAGCGATCGGGCATCGGATGCAGTTGCGTTGCTTTGCCACGCTGAACGTTCAATCAGATTTACGCTGTCGCCCGTTGAAAAACTCACTGCTAAGCCCAATGTGCCGGTGAAAAGATTAAAGCTTAAAATTTTTCCCGCACTCTGAGATAGCTGGCAAAACGCGGCAAACCATTTTTTGTCAGCCCTCGGTAAGTGAATGTGATCAGAGTGCCGACGGCTGGAGGATTGGCGCGCACGGCATCGGTGAAGCCCGTTCCGATCTGAAATCGTTTGCCATCCGCCATCTCAACTTGCAGCGCGCCCATCATGCCAGTGTATTTCCCTTTGCCAGGGATGTGGGCAATAACCGTGGCTTCAGCATCTTCAAGTGGTTTCAATTTCAGCAAAACATCGTTGCGACCGGTAACGTAAGGCGCGCTGGCCAAATGCAACATCAGGCCTTCGCCACCCGCAGTCACCACTTCATTTAATTTACGTTTCAGAGCAGCGTTATCCGCCAAACGAACCTGCTCAATCGCGACAAGCTGCGGCCAGTTAGCCTTAGCAACGATTTGTCTGATCAGTTGATAACGCTGCTCAAACGTTCCAGGCGCATTGGGCAGTTCAAAGACCATATATTTGATTTGTCGCCACTCGGCATCTATGGGCGTTGTTTTGCGCACATAACCAGACAGCTTTTCGAACTGGCCGCGCCCCAGCCACAATTCCCCGTCCAACGCTTGTGTTGGAAGCTTGGCGATAAACCAGGCAGGCGCACTGAAGGCGTTCCCACTGCGCGAGCGCAACACTTTTCCATCCCAGATTGCCCTGACTCCATCATACTTTTCGCTAACCAAATATGGAGCCGGATCAATATCAGCATTTGCGACATTCGCCAACAACGCGGGAGGTGGTGTGATAGCGTTTTCAGATTGTGCGTATGCAAACTGAGCAAGCAGCAAACAAATTGAACAAAGAGTGGCTCCCCTGAAGGCGCAGCGGATAAATTTCGGCATTGTAATGGCTCCTGAAATGAAGACATCCCTTTGTTAAAAAGGGAGTCAATTGGTTCTCAATTCAGATTAGCGGGGTGGCTTGGAATAATCTGGTAACGGCGAGACGGTGCGAATCATAGTCCTCATGCCAGCCAGCGATCAAGAAAGCGATAGGCTTGCTGCCTGACTTCCGTCGGGAAGTCGTGATTGGATTCTGGATAAACAGCGACCAAAGAGTCTTTGGCTCTGAAGACATTTTCGTAAACTGGCCTTGCCAGTTCGACGCAATCGCGCACGCCTGAAACTTCAAAGTTTGAATCGTGAAGCGGCGCGTTGATGAACAGCGGGCGCGGAGCCAAGGAAACCAAAATCTCAGGGAAGTCGAAAGGAATGCGCGAAGGATCTTTGCCGTACTTTTCCGCAATCAACGGCATGTAACGAACTCCAGCCCAGCCAGTCAGATCGCCGTTGTAATACTTTTTCGCAGCCGTGAAACCGCAACTTGTCACCATCACTTTGATGCGTTGGTCGAACGCAGCCACAAAAAGCGTGTTATGCCCGCCGAGCGAATGGCCTATAGAACCAATGCGTTTACCATCCACCATCGGCAACGATTGCAGCAGGTCAACCGCTCGCATGTGATTCCAGATTCCCTTCATCGTGCAACTGACGTAGCCATTCTTGTATGGATCAAAATTATTCTCGCCGAGATATGGATAATCCGGCGCAATACAAACATAACCACGCTCAGCCAGTTCTTTAGCGTATTGAAGATTCGCGCTGCCGCCCAGCCCCGCCGGTTCACCTTTGCCGATTTTGGTGGTTTGATGCAGACAGAGCATAGCTGGCGCTCGTCTTTGTCGAATTTTAGGCGTCAACAGATAAGCCATGACCCAATCATCTCGCTCTGCCAGATATTTGATCTTTGTTCGGGTAAATGCGCCCAAATCTTCTTTCTCAAGCTCGGTAAATCGAACGGGCTCTCGATTCCCTGCCGGCAAATTTCCCATCACCAATTGCATTCCTTCTAAAATTTGTTTTCGCGCTCGCTGCCAATCAGCACGAGTTTTGATTGCTGAAAGATCTGGCCGCACTTGAGCAAAGGCGTTGTCAAACGCAGGCAACGCCAGCAAGCTTCCTGACAAACTCAAAAATTTCCGACGTGAAATCTGATCAAATTCCTGCATCTGTGCATCTCCAAAGATTGGTTTTATAATCGCGGCCTCTTCAAACATTTCGCTTGGAAGGTAAATCGTAATGAAAAAACTTGCTGCCTTAATTTCTTTCTGCCTGTTCGGTCTGGCGTTTTACTCGACGACGCCTGTTTCAGGCAATACTGCTGAAAAGTCTTCGGTCAATTTCAGCAAACACATCGCACCTCTGCTTCAGAAACGATGCGAAGAATGTCATCACGCTGGAGGCTCTGCTCCGATGTCGCTCGCCACTTATGACGAAGTCCGACCTTGGGCGCGCGCGATCAAGGAAAAAGTCGTCAGTCGCCAGATGCCACCATTTCACGCGACGGGCGCGATTGGCCGTTACGATCACGATCCGCGCTTAACCGACGAAGAAATTGCCACGATCACCAAATGGGTTGATAGCGGAGCCGCCAAAGGCAATCCGAAAGATTTGCCTGCGCCCAAAACCTGGAAAACCGGATGGGCCAGCGGTCAGCCCGATTTGATCCTGACGGCCAAACGAGCCTTCACACTGAAAGCCAAGCCAACTGATCAATACGCATTTTTCGTTTTTGATCACGTTTTTTCCGAAGACACCTGGATTCGAGGCATTGTCACCAAACCCGGCAACCCAAAAGCAGTCCACCACGCCAACACGCATCTGGTTCCGCCAAGTTTGAAGGTTCCGGATGAAGGATATTTTGAAGGCGACTTCGATCCGTCGGCTCGCGGCACAATTATGATTTCTGGCTGGGTTCCGGGATCGAACGACATCATGCTGCCGGAAGGCACAGGAGTCAGAATTCCAAAAGGAATGCGTTTCGGTATTCAAATCCATTACGGACCAAACGAAAAAGAAACGTCGGATCAGACTTCTCTGGGGATTTACTTGGCCGATGGAACGATTCGAAAGAACTTGCAGATGCTGTTTGGCGACCGCAAAGACTTGCAGATTCCGGCTGGCGATGCGAACTATTCGTTGATTTCCAAGCGGACGTTTTCCAGCGACGCCGTCATTCGTTTCTTCCACGTTCACATGCACCTGCGCGGAAAATCCTACGCGTTCCGGTTCACTTATCCCGATGGCCGAGTCGAGACACCGTTTGAAGTGCAGAATTACGACTTCAACTGGCAGCGCAGCTATGTGTTCGCCGAACCGATCAAAGTGCCCAAAGGAACTTCGGTTGAATTCATCGGGACGTATGACAACAGCGCCAAAAACAAATTCAACCCCGACCCAACAAAGACGATTCTGTGGGGAGAAAAAACGACGGACGAAATGATGCAAGGTCGAATCTTTTACGAATCAGCGACTGAAGATTTGAATTTGAAGGTAAAGAAAGGCCGAGTAGTGGCTGCGGCTGAAACAACAAGCAAAAACAACTGAGATGCTCAGGGCTCCATTTGAAAGCGAGACTTGATCTTCCGAACTTGCCTAATTTCAGATTCGTTCAATTGCAATAAAGCAATATCACTCTCTGTTACGGAGCAAATTGCCCTTTTGGCTTGTTCTGCCTCGGCCTTAATTGAATCAACAATTTGATATTCATCCTCACACAATCGCAGGGCAACATGATTAGCGATCCGAGTAGCAACTCCGCGCGGAATCCCCCACCTTGCCAAAAAGCAAGCCACCTTGCTGGAGACTCCATATTTGACCAAAGAAGGAAGAAAGGCCAAGTCCTTGGTCAGCCGTATTTCCTTTTCTTGAGCCACTAGACTGAGGTATCTGCTGATTGCCGTCAGCCCGCGGGGCAACTCTTTTTCCAGCATCGCTTCACGATACTCATCGAAATCAGCGTTGTTGTTCAACCGCTGAAATACTTCCGCAACGATTTGAACGTCTTCTCCTAGAAGCCACTTCTTAAAAAAACTGTTCCTTAACCCTTGAGTTTCAAGTTGCAGCAACGGCCCAGTGTTTGACGGCTTTACTGACATTTCACGCTTTTTCTTGGCGTTCTCGCATATAGAGAGATTGGAAATGATGAAATTCAGAATTTCATCCAAAGATTCTACCCCCGACTCAAATCTTCCTTCTTGAGCAAATATTCCAACACAACCTTGATACCAAACGAGGAGCGATTCCTCGTTTGCCCTGATGACCTCACAGTCCTTGAAAGGCAAACCGAGTAAATAGTCCTGCTTTCTCTGCTTGGGAGATATTTTTGTAGCAACAAAAATTGCACGAGCGCGAATTGCCTGTTTGATGTATTCCACGTCTTCTGGCTCGATGCTCGTAGCCCCCGTCAAAAGATCAATGACTCTCGCTAAATCAACCTGTAGCCACTCGTCAATCTTTTCTTCTCCAACGTTTCCTTCCTCCATCAAGGCAGCCAAATGTTCGTTCAAGTCATGCAGCAGTCCTGTTATGTCTGATCTTGTTTTGAGGTCAGGCATCCAGCCCAAATCTGGCTTCTCAGCAAGAGCGACTAAAAGGTCAGCGACACCTTTCCCTGAATGTTGTTTCCACTGTTCCCTCACTTTAATTAAAAAATTAAGGAACGGAGTCGCAATGCGGTATCGAGTTTCTGCCTCTATCAGTCTTTTGCTCAGGCGGACACATTCGTCGTCTTCCCAAGAAGCATTAGAAGCATTGAGCAAAAATATAGCTCGCGGCGGTTTAAGCTGTTGATCGCTTGAAGCGTTTGCCTCAACAGGTCTCCCAACCCTGCCAATAACATTCCAAAAAGTTGAGGCATTAATTGGAAGCGTTGGGTAATGATGATGCAGGCGATAGATGATAGTCGTCCCTATTTTAAGATTCACACCTTGGGCGTTAGTTGGTGAAGAAATCAATAGATTAACTTTTCCATTGCGAATGCGTTCATCAGTTTCTTTTATGAGATCTGATGGCAAATCGGCGTGATGTATTGCTATGCCCCGTTCAAGAATTGAGCAGTACTTTTCCCACTCCTTTCCCTTACATCTTTTTATTAGCTCGGTTGGCAAAGGCTGAATGTTTTCTTCGTCGATTATGGGGTCTTTTGCTGATAAACAATCCAGTAAGGCCAGTAAAGTTGAACTTTTAATGGCCGTCTTGCTCGCCGAGAACACAAGCACATTCTCATATTTTGCAACGGCAAAAGCTGTGCGTACTAGAACCTCTTCAAAGCTGTTCGGACTTGAACAATCCTGCAAAGGATTCAATCGGTTAGGTGTAGGCAAAGAGGGTCTGTCTGGGTTCAGCCTTCTTCCATCCCAGGTCCAGCGTCCAATTTCCGGTTTGGGTAACGGCCCCCACTTGATTTGAACAAGGTTTGATTTGTCACCCGTCAATAGTTCTGCGAATTCACCAGCATTGGGCAAAACACCCGACACAAACAACAATCTACCCTTTCTTTGTTTTGCTGAAGTGTCTTTGAGAACTAACCTGTAGGCTAACCGTTCAAGCAGCATCCTGTATCTATAGCCCCTCGTGTCTCCTTCACCAATCAAGTGTCCTTCATCAGCTATGACCAGCTTGATCTGAGATCGAAGGCTTTCATCGCTACGAAGCATGCCATCTAATTTTTCAGGTGTAACAATTAAAACTTTGGCAGTTGTGAGGTAATCAAGATCAAGCGGATCAAACTCCAGTCCACCGTAAAAGGAAGAGACAACTCCAAGACCAGGTTCAGCGGCAGAATCAGATATTGCAGCGGAAAGCGTTGGCCCTATTTCACTCTCTACATTATTTGCAAGCGCGCGAAACGGGGCAATGTAAACACATTTCGCCTCTGGATCATTTTGATAGTCAATTAGAAACCGGAGGATGGCCATCTCAGCAACCCGTGTTTTTCCTCCACTTGTCGGGATTGCCAAGCAAAAGCTACCGCGCTCAGGGTCATTAATGCTGGGCAGCGATTTGACTTGGGTTCGCCATAGCTCAACAACCGGAACGCGCTTTCCGTCAGGATTGCAGCGATCATAGTTGGCTATGATAAATCTCCTCACCATAGGATCATTTTCCTGTCTCATAGAACTCAGTTGTGTCCAAAGACAGTTTTCCGAGTATTCACGAACAACAAGCCTTATACATTCAATCCACCACCACCAAACTGATTCTCTCGCAGCACAGCATAGACGCCCGCTAACTCTCAAAAGGTCGTAGCACTCATTCAACTTCGATTCATCACCAAAATGGGCGAACTCAATGAAGGCGAGCATTGCCTCGGCAAGCTTTCTGCAAAGAATGCGATCCAGAGCTTCATAGTCTGACAAACCGCAGCTTGTTATTTCGCGTGCCAATTCAGAGTCAGAATATTTGGCATCACCCATCACAAGCTTTGCCCGCCCTTCAATGGCTTCGAACTTTTTTGACAGAATGAGCGCAAGCCACCTTTGAGCCGGATGAACTTCTTCGTTTGAATTCGCGTCCGAGATAAGACGGATAGCACGAACGTAATAACCAGCGACGTAGTAAGCAAAGGCAGCGTCAAGACAATGGCCGTCGTTGTTCAACGAATAATTATGTAAGTACTTGGCGCAATCTTTTATCTTTTCCTTGATTGAATAGACATCATCACTTGTGATTGCCCTTTCCTTTTCTTGAAGCAAGGCCACCAAGTCAAGATGTTGATTGCGTATGCTTGGATCGTTCATGGCTCAAATAAATTGGTCAACCAACTTTTCTTAGTCTCGAATTGAATATGGACTGCAAGTAGCGGCCGGTGTAGTGGAGACTGTTTAACTTGCTCAGCAATCGCGCTGAACGGAGACCGCGGGACAGTGAGAGTTACTGAAATAATAAGGTAATCTCGCGGAACGCTTTTCGCCATGTGACGATCTGTATTTTCGACCAGTTCTCTGTTTCCGCTCAAACGATGATACTCCTTCATAAATCGAAGTATCCGCGACGACTCCTCGCGTTCCAGCTTATCTAAATGCTTATACGCATCCTCAATCAACCTCTCGTCGTGCCTTTGAGCGCATTTCGCCTCACCGATAAGTAGTTGTGCCGATTGGCCTGGTGCTCGCAGTCCCAGAATATCCACACCTTTCATTGCCTGATCTACATTGGTGTTGAATCGCTTTGGATACGTGTAGACTGCTTGAAATCCGAGATAAGCACGCGAGAACTCTGCTCCAATAACTTCGCCAAGATTACCCATTTGGGTTTTGTCATCAGCAGGGTTGCCGGAGTTACGGTAGCGCATTGCTTGGGCAGCGAGCGGAAAACCAATACCAGCAATTTCATCTGAGAAGTCAAAAGAACTGTGATGTCTGTTAATCGTCTCCTTTAATATTTCTTCGTATACAACCAATAATTCTTCAGAAACGGTGAACCGCTGCTCTGTTCCCCAGTCATATTTGCGCTCAACAGGCTGACCGAGAAATTGACGGAAGCTTTGTGAATCAAAAGTATTCATACTGCGAGTCTATTTCATTCTGCTAAATTATCGAGACGCAACGGGATTCAAAGGTATGAAATGAGGTGAAGCTGTTGATGATTGAGGCCGATGAAATCTCTATCGTGATTCAGTAATGGCAAGTTAAACCGGATAGCAGCAGCAGCGATCCAAGCATCTCCGGCTTCCAAACGCCGCCCGATTTTCTTGCAATGCACATTGAGTCTAGCCCAGGCTTTGGCAATCTCAACGTCGTAAGGAATGATCAAAAACTGTTGAACAAAAGTTTCCAGCCGCTGCTTTTCATTACTGCCCCAGTTATTTTCTTCCGCCCATTGCCACAACTAGCCACACTTTGAAAGCTAAGCGCCAGAATCTGACCTTGCATGTGTGGCTCGTAGCCGGCTCGTCGCGTGTCATTCTGCTTTTTTGGATGCAGCAAGCTGGCCACGGTCGTATCCAAAAGAACAACACTCATTCCCCCTCACTTTTCCCTTCAGCCGTCAGGTTCCGTTCAATCCTTTCAGCCAGAATAAACGCCAACAAATCGTCCGGTTCATCATCGGCAGGCCAAAGAGCGGATAGCTTGTTGATGTCTGTTATCGGCTTAACGCCTTGTTGCTCTATAAGCAGCTTTAAGGCTGGATCAATGGTCGGCTCCAAAGTAGTTGGCGAAATTATTTGTACACTCATCGTCGGCTCTCCTTGCGCCAAAGTAATAAGGCGCGACTGTAGCAATCACAGCCGCGCCCATCAAGTACTTCACGCCATGCTTAGTCTTCTTCTTCTTTCCTCACTCTTCCTTCAGCCACCGCCTGTTGCACGATCTTCTGCACAATCAAAGCGGGAGCTTCGTCGTAATGAGAAAACTCCATGTGGTAAGAACCGCGCGCGCTGGTGATCGAATTCAGCGTTTGCGGATACGTCAACATTTCAGACATCGGCACTTCAGCTTTGACGATTTGGTTATTGCCTTTGGTGTCCATGCCTTGAATGCGGCCCCGGCGAGAGTTGAGGTCTCCCATAATGTCTCCGGCGTATTCCTGTGGAGCGACGACTTCGACGTGCATGACCGGTTCCAGCAAAGTCGGCTTGGCTTTTTCGATCATCGCCTTGAAGGCTTTGCGGCCCGCCATCTGGAAAGACAGATCGTCGGAATCCACGTCGTGATACGAACCATCAATCAGCTCCACGCGGAAATCCACCATCGGATATCCGGCCAGCGCGCCGCGAGCGGCAGAGTCTTTAATTCCCTTTTCAACCGCTGGACGATAGTTCGCCGGAATCGAACCGCCGAAAATTTTGTCTACGAACTCAAAGCCGCCGCCGCGGGGCAACGGTTCAAAGATGCAAACGCAATCGCCGAACTGGCCGCGTCCGCCAGTTTGTTTCTTGTGACGGCCACGAACTTCAACTTTTCCTCTGAAGGTTTCGCGGTAAGGGACTTTGGGCTGATGCAGCGTAACTTCAACGTGATAGCGATTCTTCAGCTTGGAAACGACCGTTTCAATATGCTGCTGGCTGGAACCGCCAAGTTCGAACTCCTTGGTTTCGGCGTTGCGGGTGTAATGCAACAGCGGATCTTCTTCGACCAGCTTGTGAATCGCACCGGAAAGCTTGTCTTCGTCAGCACGCGATTTCGGCTCAATGGCAAAGTGAATCGCCGCTTCGGGATATTTGACCGGATCGTACAGAATCGGCGAAGCCTTGTCGGCCAAAGTGTCGCCCGTCGTGGTGTCTTTCAACTTGGTAACCGCAACAATATCCCCCGCATGAGCTTCGGTAATCTTTTCCAGCGCTTTGCCCTGCATGACGTGCAACGGCCCTAAACGCTCAGCCGTGCCTTTGTTGATGTTCTGCAAGGTGGCATCAGATTTGATGACGCCCGACCAGATTTTCATGATCGTGATCTTGCCGAAGTTTTCGACCACGGTGCGAAACACGTAAGCCGCAGGGAATTCGCTGTCACCCACGTTGCGCACAATATCATCTGAAGTCGGATCAACTCCGGCATGCGCTTTCACGCCACCCAGGTCTGACGGGTTTGGCGCATAATCAACAATCGCATCCAGCAAAGACGTAATGCCAACCATGTTCGACGCCGAAACCGCAAACACAGGCGTCAGGTTTTTATTGATGATGGCTCTTCTCAATCCATTCAGAAATTCTTCGTCGGTCAGCGTGCCAGCATCGAAGAAATGCTCCATCAACGAATCATCGGATTCAGCAACGGCTTCGATCAAACGCTCGTGAGTTTCGTCAATGTACCCTTTCCCGTCCTCTGGAATCGGGACTTCTTTAGGTTTGCCATTGGCATCGAATTCATAGGCTTTCATGTGGATGACATCCACCACTCCGCGAAAATTCTTTTCCGAGCCAATGGGCAAGGTCAGCGGAATACAACTATTGCCAAAGGTTTCGCGCAATGAGTTGTATACCGCGCCGAAATCCGCGCGTTCTTTATCCAGCTTGTTAACCACAATGAATCGCGGGCGCGCCCGAGAAAGCTCGTCGGCATATTCCCAGGCTTTTTCCGTTTGAACTCCTACGCCATTGACACCGTCAATAACGAATAGCGCGGCTTCGCAAACTCTCAACGCAGGCCGTGCGTGCGCAATGAATGCCGCGTACCCAGGTGAATCAACCATATTGATCTTGGTGCCCTTATGTTCGACGTAGGCTGTAGAAATGTTCAGGCTGACTTTTCGAGCAATTTCTTCTTCGTCGTAATCGGTGGTGGCAGTTCCGTCATCAACTTTGCCCAGCCGGTTGGTTGCACCGGCAGCAAATAGCATTGCGGCGACGAGGGAGGTTTTCCCTGCGTCGCCGTGACCTACAATGCCCAAGTTTCTGATCTCCTGTGTCGAATAGACTTTCATGGACATGTCTCCTTATGAAAAAGATGGACTCTAGGTGCGAGTTCAAGTTGTGGATTGGAACGTTCAAGGCGGTGAACGCCTGTATCTCGG
>DAOMFR010000083.1:0-15272 GCA_035429885.1 Blastocatellia bacterium | reverse complement strand
CCCACAAACTTGTAGCCCATTCCGTGAACCGTCAGGATGTATATCGGATGGCGAGGATTAGGTTCCAGCTTCTGACGCAACCAGGCGACGTGAACGTCCACCGTTCGCGTCGTCGGCATTGCGTCGTACCCCCACACTTCGTTCAACAACTCATCGCGCGAAAGCGTCGCTTCGCGGTGCTCGATAAAGTAGCGCAGCAGTTGGAACTCTTTGGCTGAGAGTTCAATCTTTTCTCCATTGCGATCCACTTCGGCGCGGCGGAAATCAATCTTAACTGAATCGAATTGGTAGGTTTCTGTCGCAGAAATTGAAGGAGCCGGAGTCGTTGCCGCTCGGCGCAACAGAGCTTCAACGCGTGCCAGTAGCTCCATCATCTCAAAGGGTTTGGTCAAGTAATCATCCGCGCCAAGCTTCAGGCCAACAACTTTATCCACAATTTGTCCGCGAGCCGTCAGCATCAGAATCGGGGTGGTCACATTGCGCTGTCGTAGATCTCGACACACGTCAAAACCATTTTTGCGCGGCAACATCACGTCCAAAAGAATGGCGTCAAATGCTTCGACGGAGGCGCGCTCCAAACCTTTCTCGCCGTCACGAGCGGATTCAACCTGATAGCCTTCACTGGTCAGCCGATCAGTCAGCGTGAGAACCAACCCTGGTTCATCCTCAACGAGCAGGATTCGTTTGCTCATAAATTTCCTGAGGGAACTTTTCTACCAATTCCTGCTTTGATGTTTGCGGCAGAATCAGATTGAACTGACTGCCTTGCTTAACAACGCTTTCGACCGTGACTTCTCCCTGGTGAGCGTCAACGATGTGTTTAACCAAACTGAGTCCTAGACCGTTGCCATGAATTTGACTGGCCACAACCTCTTTCCCGCGATAGAAAGGCTCGAATATATGCGGCAGCTCCGATGGCTGAATGCCAAGCCCCTGGTCAGAAACTTTGATTTGAATCGCTTCGCTGCCGTCGCGTTGAACGGTTTTGACATTCAGCCCAATCCAGCGACTGCCGCCGCTATATTTCATCGCATTGCTCAACAGGTTTTGAATCGCCCGACTCAAAGCTGCGGCGTCGGCGTTGACTCTGATCCCGTTGGAAGCGAGATTTGTTTCAAGCTCAAAGCCTCCTTCGACAAGCTGCATGTGGCAGGCAGCAACAGCGTCTTCGATGACCTGATTCAAATCAGTCGGGCGAAGTTCGTAAGTTTTGCGCCCTGATTGCGCCCCGGCAAATTCCAAAACCTGTTCGACCATTCCAGTCAAACGGCGCCCTTCATCGCGAATCAAGCCGCCGTAGCGTTTGATCTGCTCGCGGCTATCAATCACTCCGTCAGCCAGGTTTTCCGCTGCGGAGCAAATTACCGCCAGCGGCGTGCGCAACTCGTGTGAGACTCCAGCGACAAATTCCATTTGCTGTTTTGCCAGCCGTTCCGCGCGACGACTTGAAAGCACAATGAACCCCACACTGCCTGCCAACAACAACAGAACGCCGAAGCTAATGGACAGATTTCGGCGACGAACATTAGCGACTGCGGCATCCAACGAACCAGCTCGATGCTTCACCAGCAGTTGCCAGCCCCCCTCATTATCTAGCGAGGAGGTAAAGGGGCGATGAAGTTCAATCTTTTGCGCCTGATTGCCAACAGGCTTTGAACCCACGCCATTGGCAACTTGCACTTCGCTTTGCAGAACTTTGACAGCAACTCGACTGGTCTTGCTCTTGGCCGGCTCGCCACTTTCTTCCGTTGCAGACTTCGGTTCCAGGGACAGAGGCAATGCAGGCAACTTTCCCGTTGCAACAAAGATTCGATCCAGCTCTTCAGTTCGAATCTTAAATAACGAACTCCGGGTGTCAGTTTGCTCAAATGCTTTCAGCGGCAAGTTCGCATCTGATTGGTAAACCGCTTCTGACAGATTGCCGCGCCGGATAATGGCCAGGTTGTATTGGTCCACACTATCAGCCGAAAAGTACCGCCTGATTAAGGGAGGCACGATTTCCCTGCGGATGACATCGGTGTCAAGTACGGCAATGGTGAATGCTCGCTTCCCTTTTATCAACGCTTGAATATCAGGGCCAGCGTGAGTTGTATCCGGAATGATTAAGGCAGGAACGTCAGCAGCAGTCAGACTGGAATTCAATTGAAAGACAATCCCCCGCGCGCCTTTGGGAAGCGGCCAATCAGACGTTTCATTGTTCTGCCTGAAGATTCCACGTAAAACGTTCTGGGTGACGGCTTCAGCGTTCACTTCGGATTCAAAGCGATTGCGAATTGAAAGCAGTTTTTCTGGCCATTCAACTTCGTCAAATGAATTTGACGAAGCATTGAACTTCACCAGCTTCCAACTCCCGTCTTCGCCCGAAAAAATCCTATAAATATCGCTGACCAGTTTGGAATCTGGCGCGCTGGCAAGCCAACGGCGATAACGACTGGCAAAATCTATGGCCAGCAAGTCAGAGTTCGGTAAGGTCTGGGATTGAAACTGAACATAGATGTTGGTCAGTTCACGGTCGAAATCCGCGCATAGTTTTTCGGCGCTGACTCGCAAATTGGCTTGCATACGCTCTCGCTCCGCCTGGCTGACTTCGCCCAGCCAGCGGTACTGCAACACGGCAAGCAATGGCAACAGCAGCAACATTGCTGCAACCAGCGACCACATCAAAAACGTTTTTTGCTTCCAAGACTTCATAAAATGCCCTCGACGCGCCGCATCTTAGCACAGCAAAAACAGCCCGAAATCACCGCAATTGCAGATTTAACATTCTTTACAAACTCTTTTCCCCACCTTAACCAACTTTACTTAGCAGTCGGCGAAGATGACGATGCGAAACGAGACAAGATAAGCCGACAAGGCAGACGCACAAATTTTGGTGTACCAATTCGAAGGAGAATTTTCATGCGAGAGAAATTATTGATCGTGCTTTTAGTGGCAGTTGCGGCTGTCACAGAACTTTTCCCAAATGTCAGCGCCCAAGAAGCCGCCGACAAAGCCCAGCAAATTCTGAACGCCGCCCGTGTGGCAATCGGCGGCGAAAAATTGAAATCGCTGCAAAGCCTCAGCGTGGAAGGCGAATTTCGCCGAGCGATGGGACCAATGGATATGAGTGGAACGCTTAACGTTGATCTGCTAATGCCGGACAAGGTGTTACGAACTGAAGTGATGAGCATGATGGGGAGCATGGAAATTACCCGCATGGAAGCACTGAATGGCGACAAAGTATGGGAAGATCAACAAACGAGCGGCGGTGGTGGTGGAATGGTAATGATTCGACGCGCCGGTCGAGGCAACGATCCTAAAGCCGGCGAAGACCTGATCCGCAGCGAAGCATTGAAAACCAGTTTGAGCTTCCTTCTGGCTGCCCCGTCATCACTGCCAACCACATTCACTTACGCCGGCGAAGCCGAAGCACCAGAAGGCAAAGCAGATGTTCTGGATGCGAAAGTTCCGGTTGGCCCAGCTCTTAGACTTTACTTTGATCAAAAATCCCACCGCTTACTAATGCTAACGTACAAAGGCAAACAGCCTCGCGTCATTACACATCAAGGCGGCGGTCCTCCAAGTGAAGAAGAGGTGAAACAGCGTATCAAAGACTCCGAAGCAGAGGCTGCCAAACAGCCAGACGTCGAGTATCAAACTCGTTTTTCGGAGTACAAAGAAGTCAACGGCATCTTTCTGCCACACAAAATCTCAAAAGGGATCGGAAGCGAAACTAATGAAGAAATCACCATCACTAAAGTGAAGGTCAATCCTTCGCTCAAGCCTGAAAAATTTGTCAAAAAGTAAATGAACGCTCGAAATGCATTGGGCAGATTGAAATCCTGCCCAATGCATAGTTTCAAATTTGTGCCTGTATATGAGGTACACGAGGGAGGGGTATGTTTCACATCAAATCAACTTTTATTCGATTGGCCTTGTGCTTAGCGCTGTTGGCGCCGAATGCTGGCCTCGCTCAAAGCCCATCAACCAACCCTGTAGCGCTAAGTGCAGCCACTCGCAATGAAGTGATCGAAGGTGCAATCAAGGCATTAAACGAAGCTTACGTCTTTCCTGACGTTGCCCAGAAGATGGAGCAAGCCATTCGCGGCAAGGTTCAGCAAAAAGAATATGACGGCATCACGGATGCAGCAGAATTTGCGCGCAAACTGACAACTCATTTGCAGGAAATCAGCCACGACAAACATCTCCGCGTGTTTCTCAATGATGGTTCGCGGTTTGGAGCAACGCCACAGCAACAAAATCAGATGGCGATCAAACGGAATTTCGGGTTTGAAAAGGCCGAACGCTTGAGCGGCAACATCGGCTATTTGGATTTACGCGGTTTTGAGCCTGCGAATCAGGCCAGCGAGACAGCCACTGCGGCAATGAATTTTTTGGCTAACACCGATGCATTGATTTTTGATTTACGCCAAAACGGAGGTGGTGATCCAGCAATGGTGGCGTTTCTCAGCAGCTATCTTTTTGAGAATCGCACGCATTTAAATTCAATCTACTCCCGTCCTACTGACAAGACCGAAGAGTTTTGGACACGAGAAACCGTGCCTGGTAAAAAATTCGGCAACAAACCAGTCTTTGTCTTAACCAGCAACCGAACGTTTTCCGCGGCGGAAGAATTCACCTACAACCTGCAAAATCTGAAACGAGCGACCATCATCGGTGAAACCACTGGCGGCGGAGCCCACCCAGTGCAACCGCGTAAACTTGGCAATCAGTTCACTATTACCGTTCCCTTTGCTCGTTCAATCAATCCAATTTCCAAAACCAACTGGGAAGGCACGGGCGTTAAGCCGGACGTCGCTGTTCCTGCTGACAAAGCGCTCAAAGTCGGCCATCTGGCTGCGCTGAAAGCCGTTCTTGCAACCATTTCAGACGCGCGCTTGATTGAACAGACAAATGGATTGATTGCCAGCTTGCAAAAAGAAGTCGGTGAAATTTCATTGCCGGAAGCAACTCAATCAGCGCAGCCTGCAAAGACGCAATCGGCCCCAGCCCCAACGCCATCACAGGAAGTGAAATTGCCGGATACTCCAGCAGGAAAGACCTTTGGCGAATTTTTGAAGGCATTCAACACAGGCGATTTGGCGACGCTAAAGCAATTTCATAAAGCTCATGGCAATCCAGAAGATAACGCCGAACAAGACCTCGGAGCATTTAATCAAACTGGCGCATTGAGCTTGCACAGTATTGCCAGCTCAACAAATACGGAAATCTCTGTAATCGTCAAAGGCAGCAAAGGAGATCGGTGGTTAAAGTTCACCTTTGGCGTGGATGCCAATGCGCCGCATGCCATCACGGACATACGTGTACAACCGACGCAAGCTCCAGCCACTACGGCTCCCGCGCAGACGACTTCCAAACAAACTGCCTTCGCGTGGCCGGAGACTCCGGCAGGTAAAACCCTGAGCAAGTTTCTGGTTGCGCTGAACAGCGGCAACCTGCCAACCATGAAACAGTTCCATAAAGACACGGGCGGAGACGAAGCCAATGCCAATGAGGATCTTGAGTTTTATCAGCAAACTGGTGGACTGACTCCGCACAGCGTCACACAATCCAATGAATACGATATTGAGATACTGGCTCAAGCGAAAAAGGAAGGAAACTGGCTGAAATTTGGGATCGTCATTGGCACCAAGCCTCCGCATGAAGTGATGGAACTTCGTGTAAACGAGGCTTCCGCACCTGAAGGCAATCCCTCGCTAATAAAACAGACCAACGCCAATCTCCAACCACGAACAGAATCGTCTGCAGGCAAAAATGAAGCTGAATTTCTTCAAGCGCTTCCCGCTTGGCTTGATAGGCAATCTGCCGAAGATCAATTCTCCGGCGCTGTGTTAATTGCCAAAAAAGACAAAGCTATTTTTCAAAAGGCAGTCGGGTTGGCTGACAAGACAACACAAACGCCCAACCGTGTTGATACAAAATTCAACCTGGGTTCGATCAACAAAATCTTCACGCAAATCGCTATCACCCAACTGATAGAGCAAGGCAAGCTTTCCTGGGAAGACAAGTTGGGAAAATTGTTGCCCGATTATCCCAATAAAGAAGCCGCCGAAAAAGTAACGCTCAAACATTTGTACGAGATGCAATCCGGCATCGGAGACTTTTTCGGCAAAAAGTACGAAGCCACTCCCAAAGATCGCATTCGCACGATCAACGATTATCTGCCGCTTTTTGCGGATCAACCGCTAGCGTTTGAACCGGGCACAAACCGCGTGTACTCAAACGGCGGGTACATCGTACTGGGAGCCATCATCGAAAAAGTTACTGGCCAGACTTATTACGATTACGTCCGAGAACACATCTACAAACCCGCAGGGATGACCAACACGGACAGCTTTTTCAGCGGAGCCAAAACGCCGAACCTGGCAGAAGGTTATCGCCGCAACGAAAAAGGCGAACGCGTCAATAACGTAGACACACGGCCTGGTCGCGGCAGTTCGGCGGGCGGCGGATATTCAACAACAGAAGATTTGCTGAAGTTCGCCAATGCACTGCGCGAAAACAAATTGCTCAATCCGCAAAATAGCCGGCGAATTCTGGGCCGCGCTGCGGTGGCTGGCGGCGCTCCGGGCATCAACGCTGAACTGGAAATTGCTCCTGAATACACGATCATTGTGCTTGGAAATTATGATCCACCGAACGCTGCAAACGTCAGTCGTTACATCCGCAGCCAACTTATGCCCAACAGCAATTAGGCAAATCAGGTTTCAAAAGCTGTAATCGTCGCCACCAACAATTCAGGAGAAGAGATGTTAGAAAGTAGATTCTTCAGACAACTGTCGAGCTTAGTGCTGATTTTCGCGGCAACTATCAATCCGGCGTTGGCACAGAATCCAAAGCCGTCCGAAGCCAGCTTACGCGTAACTATCGTTGACCCAAACGGCGAAGCGATTCCGAACGCTCACATTGTCATCGGCAAACAATCCAAAGAGGCTGTCAGCAACTCTCGAGGCGAAGCGGCATTCTCGCAATTACAAACCGGCAAAGTTCAAATACTGGCGACTGCCGACGGCTTCGCGCCACGCACTGTCAAAGATTTCAATCTAAAGCCCGGCGTCAATCAGGTCGAAATCAAGCTGCCAATCGCCACTGTCGAAGAAAGCGTCACAGTTGCTCAAGATAAACGCGAAGCGAAAACCGATCCGCGCGGCGACGCCTTTTCCACTGTTTTAACGGCAGAACAGATCGCGGCCTTGCCGGATGACCCGGAAGAATTTGAACAGGCGATTCGTAATATGGCTGGCCCCGGAGCCAATTTTCGCGTCAACGGTTTTCGCGGCGGAAAGCTGCCGCCGAAAAATCAGATTCGGGAGATTCGCTTTCGGACCAATGCGTACGCAGCTGAAAACCACGAATCGTCATTCATCAGCGTAGACATTTATACAAAACCTGGCTTGGACAGCTGGCACGGCAGTTTCAATTTCGGATTTCGCGATGAAGCGCTGAACGCGCGCAATGCGTTTGCGCCCTTTCGAGCGGCTGAGCAAAACCGGCGTTACGGATTTGAACTCGGTGGGCCCCTTTGGAAAAACCACACATCGGCCTTTCTTTCGGCTGACGGCGTGAACAGTTATGAAGCGCGGACAATTGTTTCAGCATTGCCGACCGGAAACTACTTCGATCAAATTCGCCAACCCTGGAAAACACTGAACTTGAGCGGCCGCATTGAACACCTGTTGACCAAAACTCACACAATGCGCGGTGAATACCAACGCAACGCTCTTCGTCGAGATAACAATGGCGTGGGAAATTTCGACCTGCCCGAACGTGGTTACACAACCGATTCTGCCGAAAACGTGCTGCGCATTGCGGAATCCGGCTCCTTTGGCAAGAAGTTGTTCAACGAAATCCGATTCCAATCCATTTGGCAGGACGTCACAATTGATTCCTTATCAACCGCGACGACGATTCAGGTGTTGAATGCGTTCAATCAAGGCGGAGCCCAAATCAACAGCTCGCGCCGGTCGCGCGAAATCGAGCTTGCAGACAATCTGGATGTCGCGCTCAAAAAGCATTCATTTCGGTTTGGCGCTCAGCTTGAAGCCTTCGACTACCGAAGCAACGAACTTCGCAACCAGAACGGAACCTTCGTGTTTTCCAGCCTGGATGCGTTTCGCGCTGGCCGTCCACTGACGTATACGCGGCGCAGTGGAGCAGGCTCAGTCAATTTCGATCAATACCAATTTGGCTGGTTTGCTCAGGACGACTGGCGTGCGGCGAAAAGCCTAACGCTTAGTTTCGGCCTGCGACACGAAGTTCAAACCAATCTCAGCGATCAGAATAACTTCATGCCGCGAATCGGCTTTGCGTGGTCGCCAACCAAAAGCGGAAAGACGACAATTCGCGGTGGCGGCGGAATTTTCTATGACTGGTTCGGTGCTGACACGCTGGAACAATCGTTGCGCGTCAATGGACAGCAACAGCGAGATTTGGTGATTCAATCGCCGGGCTTTCCTGATCCTTTCAGTGGCGGATTGGCGCTGACCTTGCCGCCTAGTCGAATTCAACTTCAGCCAGGCTTGCGAATGCCTTATGTTGCCCAAACTTCAATTGGCATCGAACGCGAACTGGGCCAGGGCATCCGGTTGATGTCGCAATACTTTTTCCGCCGAGGCATTCACCAACTTCGCGGCCGCAACGTCAATGCGCCATTGAACGGCAATCGTCCAGACACGACGGCTGGCAACATTACGCAAATTGAATCTTCGGCAAATTCGTTCAACCACACCTGGCTGGTCAATTTGAACTGGATGAAGATGGGCAAGTTCATGATTGGCGCAAACTACGCGTTGTCGAAATCCACGGACGAAACCGATGGCGCACTCGGCTTGCCAGCCAATAATTTTGACTTGAAAGCCGAACGCGGCCCTTCAATGCAAGACACACGGCATCGTTTTTTCCTGATGTCGAATTACACACTGCCGAAAGGTTTGCGTCTGGGGACGATCTTTCAAGCGAGTTCGGCAACCCCTTACAACATCACAACTGGGTTCGATAACAACGGTGACTCGATCATCAATGACCGTCCAGCAGGAGTTGGACGCAATTCAGCGCGCGGCGCTGGCCGTTGGGATATGAGCACACGCTTAAGCTGGGGCTTCGGCTTTGGCAAACCGCCGGAAGCCCAAGGCAGCGGGGGCCCACAAGTGCGCATTATTCGGGGCAGCGCAGACAGTGGTGACATGCTAGGAATGATGGGCGGCGGAATGCCTGGACAAGCTCAAAAACGATTCCGCACGGAGTTTTTTGTGCAAGCCACAAACTTGTTCAATCACGTCAATCCGATTGGTTTTTCCGGCGTGCAAACTTCGCCATTCTTTGGCCAGCCAACCGCAGCAACTCCAGGACGAAGAATGGAAGCAGGCATGCGATTCAGCTTCTAACCTCTGCGGCCCAAATGCCCTTGCCACCTAAGCCGTTTCACACCGCGCTATCAAGGCTGCAAAAATAGGGAGCAACCTTTGCGGCCTTGGCGCGAGCGTGTCCCGTCGTATCCCCACTCGTTCAAGCCTAGCGTTTTGGTATTGCCTGACCGGACTGACCTGAATTGAACAATTGATTGAACTTACGCATCGAGCAAATAGAAAAATCCTCAGCCTGATGCTAGACTGCGCTCGCGTTATATCCCACGTGGTTTTCAATTTATGCCTATCAACATCGGCTCTCGTTTCGACCGTTACGAGATTGTTTCGCTGCTCGGAGTGGGCGGGATGGGCGAGGTTTATCTCGCTCAGGACACCAAGCTGAATCGCAAGGTAGCGTTAAAGATTCTACCGGCGCTTTACACCAACGACACTGAACGTGTGCGCCGTTTTGAAAAAGAAGCCAAAGCTGCCAGCGCGCTCAACCATCCCAATATCATTACCATCCACGAAGTTGGACAGACGACTGCTGACCAAGGCGATTCAGGCAAATTTCATTTCATCGCCACAGAATACATTGAAGGACAAACCTTAAGACGGAAAATTCGCAAGTCGACGATTTCCGTAGCTGAAGCCGTTGACCTGACGATTCAGATTGCCGCCGCGCTTGAGGCTGCGCATTCAGCGGGAATTCTCCACCGTGACATCAAGCCGGAAAACATCATGGTGCGGCCTGACGGATACGTGAAAGTGTTGGATTTTGGCTTGGCAAAGTTGACGGAACGCGGCTCAGGCAATCAAGACCTCCCTGTTGAAAACGAAACCGACCCGGGCCTGGTACTTGGAACTGCCACCTACATGTCGCCGGAACAAGCCCGCGCTCAAAAACTGGATGCTCGGTCTGACTTGTTTAGCCTGGGAATCGTGTTTTACGAGATGGTCGCCGGGCGTTCGCCCTTTCAAGATCAAACTGCCAGCGACGTAATGGCGGCAATTTTGCAACGCGAGCCGATGCCGCTATCGCATTATTCTCCCGAAGTCACAATCGATCTGGACGAAATTATGCGAAAACTGCTGGCCAAAGATCGAGAAGCGCGATTTCCATCCGCGAAAGAATTGCAAGCCGCGTTGAAAAATTTGCAACTTCGATCAGCTATGCCATTTGCGCCCGCTTCCCCAAGCCTTTCAATTCAAGGCTCGCGCAGTACTGACGAAGAAGCTACAGCCTCTGAAAATCTGGCCACCAGAATTGATCAGATGCCGCAAGAAACCAACGAAATTTCGGCAGCCAATCAAACCAGTTCCGCGGTCATCTTGAACGAAATCAAAAAGCACAAAAGCGGTGTCATTGTCGGGCTATTGGTTTTGATTCTCGCCGTGGCAGGAATCGGATTCGGAGTCGCCAAATGGCTGGCCGTTCAACCGAATGAGCCAACTTTCAAAAACGCCAAGTTCACCAAATTGGTCACTTCAGGACGACCAATTGATGCCGTAGTATCGCCCGATGGTAAATACGTCGCCTATATCGTAGACGATGGAAACAAACGAAGTTTGTGGGTTCGACAAATAACGCCGACCAGTAATGCCATTCAAATCACTCCGGCTTCGGATTTGCGGTTTCGTTCGCCAACGTTTTCGCACGACGGCAATCATGTTTATTTCGTTCAGCGCAAATCCGATTCCCCCGTTGGCGATCTGTATCGGGTTCCCACACTGAGTGGGCCAATACGAAAACTCCTGTCAGGCGTCAGCAGCCCTGTTGCCCTGTCGCCGGATGATAGGCAGATTGCTTTTGTTCGTGAACTCGCGGATTCAAGCACTTTGATACTGGCAAACGCCGATGGAACAAATGAGCGAGTGTTAGCCAGTCGAAAACTACCAGATTCCTTTTCGATTGAAGGGCCGGATTGGTCACCCGATAACCAAACTATCGCCTGCCCAATTGCCAATTTTTCCGGAGGCATCAATCAAAACATTGATTTGGTTCAAGTCCTGGATGGCAGCGAGAAAAAGTTACTAGCGGAATCCTGGCCGAATATTGGAAGAGTCGTTTGGGCTGAAGACGGAAAAGGAATTTTGATGTCCGCGCGTGAGCCTGGCAATTTAGGTGCGGCCGGTCGCCAGGTCTGGTTCGTCAGTTTCCCCAGCGGGAAAGCCATTCGCGTCACCAACGATTTGAATGATTACCGAGGCGTCGCGATTTCGGCGGACGGAGCGACGATTGCCGCAGTCCAAATCAACCAGATTTCCAACTTGTGGGTTGCTCAAGCCGATGGCGGCAATCCGCGCCAAATCACACTGGGCTCTGGCAGCAGTGACGGCGTACAGGGGTTAGCCTGGGCGAAAGACGGCTCGATAGTTTATTCGTCAAACGCCAGCGGCAAACCAGATCTATGGAAGGTCAACGCCGATGGTTCAGGCGCACAACTTCTGACAACAGATGCTGGTTACAACACGTTTCCAGCGTTTTCGGCGGATGGGCGATTGATCGCTTTCATATCAGACCGTAGTGCGTCAGGTGGCAGCATCGGCATCTGGCGTGTCGACAGCAACGGCAACAACCTCAAGCAACTAACTTCCGGTCAACTTGATCTTGATCCTCGATTTACCCCCGACGGCAATGCCGTTGTGTTCTCTTCGATCAAGTCAGGAAAACGAACTCTGTGGAAAGTTTCAGCAGAAGGTGGGGAGCCATCTCAAATTCTTGATGTGCTTTCGGAATATCCCGTCATCTCGCCCGATGGTAAATGGCTTGCCTGTTCTTACCGAGACGAGAAAGTACCGGGCACGGCAAAATTTGCTGTGCTTCCGCTGACTCCTCTACTTTCTCTGTCAGGAAGTTCGCCTTCATTTGCGTTCGACATTCCAACAACTCCGTGGCGGCTTGTGCGGTGGTCGCCGGATAGTCAATCGTTGACCTATGCTGCATCCCGCAGTGGCACTTCGAACATTTGGAGCCAGCCCATTAACGGAGGCGCTCCCAAACAATTGACCAGTTTTGGATCAAACCATATTTTCGGATTCGATTGGTCACCTGACGGCAAATTTCTGGCTTTGGCTCGCGGATTGGAAACACGCGAGATTGTCTTGATTAGCAATTTTAAGAAGTAGACTTACACGAAAAGGGATTAAGAACTAAATCTCCCCTGCTAATGTCTGCTGGCTGCTGCCTACTTTTATGAAAGATAAACGCATCATCCCAATTTTTATTGTTGTCTTCGTGGACATTCTTGGCTTCAGCATCATCTTGCCGCTGCTGCCGTTTTATGCAGGCATTTTCAACGCATCGGATCAAACAATCGGCTTACTGATCGCTTCTTATTCGATGTGCCAGTTCATTGCCGCCCCACTTCTGGGTCATCTCAGCGACAATCATGGCCGCAGGCCTGTGTTGCTGTACAGCCAATTTGGCTCGCTTGCTGGCTTCATCTTGCTTGGTTTGGCAATGAAGCTGCCTTCGCCACTGACCTGGATGTTTGTTGCCCGAATGATTGACGGATTTTCCGGCGGGAACCTGACGGTTGCTCAAGCCTACATCAGCGACATTACTCCTCCGGAAAATCGCGCAAAAACTTTCGGGATGATCATTGGAGGCTCATTCGGGCTGGCGTTTACTATCGGCCCGGCGCTTGGGTCCTTAGTGTCTTCGCATTATGGATACAACATCACCGCATATGTCGCCGCAATGATTTCTCTGACCAGCATTCTCGCGACAATGTTTCTGCTACCGGAAACTCAGCACCAAAGCGACGAACAACGTCCGCGCGGATTGGCCATGTATACGCGCGCCCTGGATTTCCTGTCAGTAGCAGAACTTCGCCCCCTGCTATCAATCTTCTTCTTTATGTCACTGCCTTTCACGATTTACACCACGATGTTTTCCCTGTTCGCAAAAAAACAACTCGAGTTCAGCGTGAAACAAGCGGGATACTTTTTGGCACTGGTTGGTCTACTGGGAGTGCTTTGGCAAGCAGTGATGATTGGTCCAGTAGTGAAACGCTTCGGAGAATATAAATCCATGATCATTGGATTGACCGCCAGTTCCATCGGTCTTTTTTATGTGGTGTTCGTTAATGTTTGGTGGAAGCTGATCTTTGTGGCACTCCTGTTTTCTTTCGGACACGGAGTTTCTCGCCCTCCGTTGACCAGCCTAATTTCGCGCGCAGCCCCGCCCAACAAACGAGGCGGCGTTTTCGGAGCCGTCACTTCGCTGGAAAGCATCACTCGAATCATAGGGCCGATTCTTGGGGGCTGGCTAATCGCCGTTCATCCATCATGGCTGGGGTGGGTCGGCGGCTTGCTGTTTGCCACTGCAACGCTTATTGGCTTTTCATTACGAACTCGCCAATCAACATCCGCCACGGCTTAAGACACAAATGTTCTGAAGAAACATCCTTCTTCAATGGAGCTTGATTATGAAACGCACGATTCTGCTGATTTCGATTCTTTGCTTGTTAGCGGTCACCGCTTCTGTTCAACCTGTTGCCAAAGGGCAACAACCTGTCTCTAAAGCCGGAAGCGCAGAACTCTTGCGCGACGAATTCGGTGTTCCGCACATTTTCGCTTCGACGCTGGAAGACGCAGCGTTCGCCATCGGCTATGCGCAAGCCGAAGATCGCCTGGAAGAATTGCTAAAAAACTACCGCAAGGCTGAAGGCACCATGTCCGAAGCGTTCGGCCAGGAATGGTTTCGCCATGATTACCGTCAACGCATTTGGCAACACGCCGCAATCAGCCGCGAACGGTATAACCAAGTTTCGCCGAAAATGCGCGCTGCCATCGAAGCATATCAGGAAGGCATCAAGCGCTTTATGACAGAACACCCGGAACAGGTTCCAAAATGGGCACCGGAACTTCATCCCTCGCAAGTCATCGCGCTTGGACGTTACATCATTTGGGGGTGGCCCGAAGGAGAAGCCGGAGCCGACTTACAACGCGGCGGCATTAAGCCTGACCCTGTCGCGTATCGCGGATCCAATCAGATGTTGCTGGCTCCTTCACGGACAGCGATGAAAGCTCCCATTGCCGTGATTGATCCACATCTGAGTTGGTACGGTGAATTTCGGTTTTACGAAGTCCGAATTTATGCGGGCGATTTCAACATTTCCGGAGTTAGTATTCTGGGCATTCCGTTTCCGTCGCTTGGCCACAGTCGCTGGGCTTCTGTTGCGATGACCACCGGTGGCCCTGACACTTCTGACGTTTACGAAGAAGAACTAAATCCAACTAATGCGCGCCAGTACAAACTCAAAGGCCAATGGCTGGAAATGAAGATCCGCAAGGACGTCATTAAAGTTCTGGATGGTGACAAGCTGATCGAAAAGCCTGTTGAAATCGAATACACCTCGCACGGCCCCATTGTGGCTCACAAAGATGGCAAGGCGTATTCGATGGCCATTCCCTATTTCAACGAAATCGGCCTGACGGATCAGATTTATCAGATGTTCACATCGCACAATCTGACCGAGATGAAAAAAGCCTTGAATCAATTTCAACTGATGTCGCAAAACGTGATGGTGGGTACGACCGAAGGCGACATTTTCTATCTGAGGAACGGTCGCGTTCCAATTCGCCCCAAAGGTTGC
The DNA here is from genome assembly GCA_035429885.1 of Blastocatellia bacterium. Classification (GTDB taxonomy): domain Bacteria; phylum Acidobacteriota; class Blastocatellia; order RBC074; family RBC074; genus RBC074. The sequence continues at coordinate 325 of DAOMFR010000083.1, read as the reverse complement.
GATCCGTCAAAGCCAATGCCAGGAAGCGGCGCCTGCGAATGGCAGGGGCTTCACCCGATGAGTGACCTGGTTCAAATCACCAATCCGCCGCAAGGCTATATGCAAAACAACAACTGTTCGCCCTTTGCGATGATGAAAGACAGCCCGCTACGCGCTGAAAAATACATCTCGTATATCTACAACGATGGCAACAATCCCGGGCATCAACGCGCAGCTATGACCTTGGAAGAGTTGGACGCCGCAAAGAACGTGACAGCGGAACAAATGCCCAAGATCGCGTTCAGCACTCAAGTGCTCAAAGCTGCTGATTGGCAAAAACGCATAC
>DAOMFR010000082.1:16388-30715 GCA_035429885.1 Blastocatellia bacterium | reverse complement strand
GGCTAAGCACCGCTTGCGCCTGTTTGCGTTCGCCGATGGTCACAATCACTCGCGCACCCAACCCGGTTCGATTGGATTTCGTTCCAATCAGTTTCACCTTTAACCAGTGATTGCCGCTGGCTTGATCGTTTCTCAGCAACGAAGGAGGCTCGTTCATATTCATCACCAGCACATCGGTGTCGCCATCGTTGTCGTAATCGCCGAACGCGCAACCTCGGCTGGAATTCGGAGTCGTCATTCCGGAACCGCTCTTTCCTGAAATGTCTTCAAAGCGTCCGTTGCCCAGATTGCGAAACAGTTGGCGCGGGCTGCGATGCGGATATTGTTTGAACACCTTTTCGACTTCGGGATAGACATTGCCCGTCACCCAGAAAATGTCCGGCCAGCCATCGTTATCCACATCGGGCATTCCGGCTCCCCAACTAATGTATTTCGTCGCGGAGCCAAATCCGGCGGCCAGCGTCACATCTTCAAACAACCCTTTGCCCGCATTGCGATACAGCAGCGGCGTGTCGTCCATAAAGTGCGTTTTGAAAATGTCCAACAATCCGTCGCGATTGAAATCGCCAATGCCAAGGCCCATTCCGGCTTGTGGCTGGCCGTCTTCGTTATACGCGGCGCCGTTTTCCAGCGCGATGTCGGTGAATTTCCCGTTGCCGTCGTTGTGATACAGAATGCTGGCCGTCGAATCGCAGGCGATGTACAAATCTACCCAGCCGTCTTCATCAAAATCCGCAGCCGCCACTGACATGGGATAACGCCCCGTCACTTTGCTGATGCCGGAGGATTCGGAAACGTCTGTGAACGTGCCGTTGCCTTCATTGCGATACAGCCAGTTATGCGCAAACGGCAACCCTTTCGGTCCGCAATTCACCGGAATTCCTTTCCACGCGCAGTTCGCGCCCTTGCCGGGTTCGAGCGCATTTTTCAAATCAAAGCTCAGGTAATTCGCCACGAACAAATCTAGGTCGCCGTCACGATCATAATCAATGAAGCTGCTTCCTGATCCCCAGCGCGGACTTTCTGAATCCAGCCCGGCAAAATCGAGTCGGGCTTTTTTCGTCACATCGGTGAACGTGCCGTTGCCGTTGTTTCGATACAGCAAATTTGCCCCCCAATACGTCACGAACAGATCGTCTATGCCATCGCCATCGAAATCGCCGATGCACAATCCGGCAGCAAAACCGGTTTTCGTAAATCCGGTTTTGGCGGTCACGTCGGTGAAGGTGCCGTTGCGGTTGTTTTTATAAAGCCGTGTGGTTGGTTCACTGCCTTTGGCAAAAGGGTCCAATCGCGAACCATTCAGCGTCAACACGTCCATCCAACCGTCGTTGTCGTAATCGTAAAAGGCGAGGCCGCATCCGTTGGTTTCGATGATGTACCGCTTGGATTCGACGCCCCCATAAATAATCGATTTTGTCAGGCCCGCTTGCGCGGCGACATCCACAAACTGCGGAATGCTTGATTGTGGATTGCGGACAGCGGATTGCGGATTTGCGCTGTTCGGCCAGCTCAACCAAACAAAAATCGAAAAAACGACTGCGAGTCCCTTGCTCACGATCCGAGCTCTGAAAACAATGTTGGTGAATGAAGAAATTTGCATTCTCAAAATATACATTGATTTTCGTGGCTGCCTAGGTCGCGACAACACCTCAAAAACGTTTTTTCTGCACACGCTTCACTTAAGCTCAGGGCTGTCCAGATTGCCTTGCAGCTTTTCCGCCAGCGAGAATTCGCGTTTGGCGTCTTCGGCCTTGCCGGATTGCTGATAGACCTGCCCCAAAATGTAATGCGCCGATTTGTTGTTTGGATCGAATTGAATCGCGCGTTTCAACATGCCTTCGGCATTCGAGAGCTGTTTTTTCTTCAAATAACTTTTGCCGAGCAAAATGTACGGGCCGCTGTAAAACGGATTCAGCCAGACGGATTTTTGCAACTGCATAATGGCCTCATCCCATTTCAATTGCCGGGCCAGAGCGTCGCCAAGTTTGTAATATGCCATCGCGTTGTTCGGATTGATCGCCAGTTCTTTTTCCAGCAACGCAATGCCTTCGTCGTAGCGGGTTTTGTAAATTGCATTTTGCGCCAGCAAATAATTCGCCTGTGGCAAGCGGGGATCTTTTTCCAACGCTTTCTTCAACTCGACATCGGCCAGGTCTTCCATCTCGACACGAATCATCATCTGCGCCGTCAGCAAATGCGCAGCGGCGGAATCCGGCTCGACGCGAAACATTCGCCCAAAGGCGGCGCGGGCCTTTTCCGGCTGACGTGCCTGCACACAAGCTATGCCAAGCGCGTAAATCAGTTCGTTGTTGTTTTGCTGCCAGCCGACGGCCAGCTCCAAAAAAGGAATCGCGTCCGCCATTTTGCCCAACAGAAAATTCGACAGCCCCAGCAATTGCACCGATTCCCGCCACGCAGCGGACTCTTTCGGCAATTTGCCGATGGCAAAGGACAGCTGTTCAATTGCTTTGATGTGATTATTTGCCGTGTAAAACGCCAGCCCCAACAACTGCGCGACTTGCGGATCCGTTGCAGGCGACAAGCCTTGCAGTTTGGTAATTGCCGCAGCCGGATTCCCGGAGGTAATTAGCGCACGAGCTTCATCCAAAGCAGATTGAGTGTTGACGGTTTGTTGCGCGAATCCGTGTTCACAAAACGTTGCTCCACAAATCAACAGAGCCAGGCAGAGCTTAACCAATGGCTTCATGAGTTCAGCACTCCTTGACGGTAAGAGGTTTGATTGCAGAGCGAAGCATAGCACGTAAAAAATTGGGGAGCCTGTTTACGGCTCCCCTGAAATTGGTGATGCAATGGGCGGCATCTGCATGCCGCCCGAAGGTGTTACGCCGTCTCAGTCCTTAGAACTTGAGTTTGAGCGCAAACTGGAAGTTGCGTTGCGGGTCTGCTCCGAAGTAGGCAGTTGAATTGATCGTGCCAGCGCCACCACTCGGATTCAGTTTGCCGCCGCTGAAGTTCCCGATGAATCCATCGGGGTTCCCCAGATTGACGTGGTTGAAGAAGTTCACCGCTTCGGCGCGGAACTCAAGCTCATATTTTTCAGTCAGCTTGAATTTCTTGAACAACGAAGCGTCCGTGCGCCAGTAATTCGGGCCACGCAGACTGTTGCGTTTTTGATTGCCAAAAGTTCCCACCGACGGAGCGCTAAACACACTCAGATCGCTGAAGAATTTGTAGCTTCCATCAGATTGACGAGTAGCCTTGGTGCTCAGATTGCCATTCTGGTTCGGACGACAGGTTCCCGTATCGGAAATGCCATTCGTGTCAAAACAGTTGTCGAACGGCAATCCGCTCTGGATGGTTGTGTTGGAGTTGAACTGCCAACCGCCCAATGCCAAATCCGCCCCTTTCGACCAGTTGCTGCCAATCTTCTTGCCCTTGCCAATCGGCAGTTCGTACACCTGCGATAACACGAAGTTGTGATCGCGCTGCCAGCCTGCCGGGCCACGATTCAGATTTGCATCAAACGGGAAATAACCGCCGTCTTCGGAAATCTGATCCTGATAGGTGTAATGCATCAGGATCGAGTAGCCATCCGAAAACCGCTTGTCCAATTTCAATTGGAGCGAGTTGTAATGGTTGTCCGCGCAGTTGCAGAAGAATGCAATGTCCTGCGTCCAGCCAAATTTCTGGTAGTAGGGTTTGGCCAGCGTGCTGTTCCGACCGGGCGTGTATCCGGTAATCGGCACCTGGTTGACGTTCAGGTCTGGGCCGTCGCCCGCGAATACGTGAGTGCCTTTGTTGCCCACAAACGCGGCTTCCACCGACATTTTGTTGGTCAACTGGTATTGCACGGTCACGTTGTACGCGTCCACGCTGGGCAACCGCATCTTGCTCGGCAGCGCACGCGCAAACACGTTGTTCGGCAAAAAGAATTGACCGCTAGCTGGCAGCGAAGTGTTTGTCTTGGCCGTCGGGTCTTTCGGAGATTTATCCAACCCGTAGAACTGCGTGAATGCCGGAGCGCCATCCGCCAGGTTGAATGCGCGGTTGAACGAACCGTTATCCACACGCTGCACGGCCAGCACCGGCAGGTTTTGCGTCACGGAGTGGCCAAAGACCGAACCGAACACGCCGATGTCATAGCTGCGGCCATAACCGGCGCGAACAACCAGTTTGTCGTTGACCTTGTAACTCAGCGCCAGGCGCGGCGCGAAGTTGACAGTATTTTCGACGTTGCCGTTCAGCCCGGTGGAACCAACACCAACAGTGCTAATCTGGCCGGTTTCCAGACTCAGGAAGCCAGCGTTTCCGGCATTGTTGATGGATTGCGGGTTGATGACATCCGCGCGAACACCATAGTTGATCGTCAATTTCTGGTTCACGCGCCAGGAATCCTGGCCGTAGTAGAAATGCCGCCATTGGCGTTCACGAGCATCCGTGCTGGAGCTGATGTAACGACCAAAGTTGGTCACATCGCCCAGCAGAAAAGTCGCCAATCCAAGCCCACCGCCGGTTGGACTGGCAGTGCGGTTGTTGTTAAAGCTCAGTTCGCCGGAACGATGGGTATCGCTAGGCACACGCAAGTTATACGCGCGACGAACGTCAACTCCGAATTTGAAAGTGTGATTGCCAACAAACTTCGACGTGTTGCTGACGAACTGGAACTGGTTTTCGTCCTGATCCAGCGGGCAATTGCAACGGTTGACGCCCAGGCCAGAACCGAAATTCGTGCCGCCTGTCCCGCCATTGCCATCAATGAATCCGGCAAACAGACCAGAGCTGAACGCATCGTTGTTCAAGCCATTGATGCCAGCATCTTTCGCCGTGGTTTTACCGTAATCGAAGGGCAAGACGTTGACCTTGTAACGGAAGAAACCGAATCGGAAGTCGGTAATCAGCGTGGAATTCCAGGAATAGTCAAAGCCGTATGCAACGCTTTGATTACGCACCTTGGAATCGCCGCCGAGTGAAACCAACTCCGAACCGCCGCCCGCGCCAAACGCGGTTGGGCCATTGCGGGCAAAGTCAGCAAAGCTGTAACGGCCAAACATGCTCAGCTTTTCCGTGGCTTTGAAATCGGAACGAATGTCAAAGCTGTCTTTGTCAAAGCCTTCGATACCGGAAGCAACGTAATTGTCCGTTGTGCCATTCAAGCGTCCCGGCGCGTTCGGCAGCGGAATCAGCTTGAGAACATTCAGCGCCTGGGCTGACAAACGATTGGTCGGAATCTTGTTGCCGGTGAACTGCGTGCGCGCTGTCAACGCGCCCGATGAATTGAAGACAGAAGTCGCCGGGTCGAAAATGTTTACGCCATAAGCGCTTAAGTCACCCGTGCGAGCCGCAGCAGTCGGAACACTCAGCAAACGAGTGCCGCCGGTCTTGCTGCGCAGACCTTCGTAATCACCGAAGAAAAACAACTTGTCTTTGATAATGCGCCCGCCGATGGCTCCACCGAATTGGCTCTTCAGCGTGTCGGGGATGAATTTACCGGTCAGCGAGTCCTTCCGCGCTTGTGAGAACGGATTGCGCGCTTGCAGAACGTCGTTCTGGCGGAACAGGAATGCCGCCCCGTGCAAATCGTTGGTTCCGGATTTGGTCGAAACCGACGCCACGCCCGCGATGGCCTGGCCGAATTCGGCGTCATAGTTTTGCGAAGTCACCTTGCTTTCGCCGATGGCTTCGAAGTTCGGATTGATGACGATGATGCCCAGAATCGGGTCGCGGTTTTCGGTTCCATCCAGCTGGAACCCGGTACCGCTGAAACTCTGGCCATTGACCATCGTCTGAGTGGAACCTTGCGGGTTTTCGCTGGCCGCGTGCTGCCATTGCAGCTGTTGCGTGCCCGGCGTTAACAGAATCAGTTTGGTGAAGTTGCGATCGAGAATCGGCAGGTCAGTGACTTGTCGTGATTCAAAGGTTGTGGCGACGTCGGCGCGGTCGGTTTTCAGCAACGGAGCTTCTGCCGTGATGGTGACTTCTTCGCTGACAGCGCCGGTTTGCAATGCGATGTCCGTCTTGGAAGACGTGTCCACGTTCACAACGACCGCGTCAACAATAGAAGCTTTGAAACCTTGAGCCTCGACTTTGACGCGATAGGTTCCAGGAATCAGCCGCGAGACTGTGTAATTCCCGGAAGCGTTGGTTTCGGTCGTCTCGCTGACGTTGGTTCCGGTGTTGGTGATCGTCACTTTGGCTTTGGCCACAGCCCCGCCATTTTGATCGCTCACCGTACCGAACACGCTGCCGTACACTGCCTGCCCGAAACTGCTTCCGTGCATCAGCGATACGCACAACAACGTGAACAGCGAGAGAATGGTGAATTTCTCTTTTGTTCTCATGCCTTAAGTACCCTCCTGTGCGACCGATTTAGCGGCGCCGCTTTCGGTCAGGGTGAAAGATGAATGGTGATTAGTGATTGCGTCAGGCTATTGAAAACACTGCTCAAAGATTCGCCTGTTCGCAGTTCGTAACAAGTGTTCAGTCTGGTGACTAAACGTAGGCGGCTTTTGACAAAACTTCGTCAGCGGCCAGATTTATCCCAGCAAAGGAAAATCAACCGAATGTGTTTTTGTTTTGGTATGTGTCGTCGGATCATCCCTGAAAATCCCCAGCAAAGACTTGGGCGATCCGATCTAACTTAAATTTGCGGAAAAATATGCTTTAGTGCGGCGTGCAAAATAGCTGCCGAGGTCTGGCTTTCGGCGTTACCTCGCCGTATGATACGGTTACTTTCAGCGGGTTCAATGATTTAGCTAGGCTAGATTCAGCAATGTTACATGTTAGATGTAACGTTACATCTAACATCACCAGTCAGAATGGAAATAAGCAAAGAAGCAAAACTTGACCAACTCAACAAGCTGTTACGCAGCCGTGCCCTGACCGGCTCTGACAGCCTGAAGAGTTTTTTGCGATTTGTCGTTGAGAAAGCCGCCGAAAATCCCGAAAACCAGTTGAAAGAATATGTCATCGCGACTGAAGTCTTCGGACGAAGCCAAGCTTACAATCCGCGCATTGATTCGATTGTTCGTGTGCAGGCTGGGCGGTTAAGAACGAAACTGTCTGAGTACTATGCAACTGAGGGAAAAGGCGACAAGATTCTGATTGATTTGCCCAAAGGGCATTACACTCCGATTTTTTCTTATCTTTCCGACGAAAGCTTCGCGATGAGGAGCAGCCTTCAAGCCACCAATTCCGAAGAAATCATGCGCGCTGAGTTTATGACTCTCGTCGAACCTCTGTGGGGAGAGATCATTTACGCCCCAGACCCCTTGTTGGTGGTGTTCAGCAACACCGTGTTACATGGCACATACGAACAAGGAATGAAACTGCACAAGGTCGTGGACGATGCGGAATTTGCCGAAGACCTCGAGCCCAACCATTCATTGCCCATCGTGGACCATTACACAGGTATCGGCGAAGCAATGGGTGTTTACTTCCTCAGTGATTTTTTCGCCCGCATTCATCACCCGTTCCGTGTTAAGCGCAGTTTGTCGCTGAGCTGGGACGACGTGAAGATTGAAAACATCATCGTGTTAGGTTCACCTGCTGAAAACCTGTTTTTGAAAGAGCTACCGCAAAAACAGGACTTCGTGTTTCGCCCATTGAAAGATCAGTCACAGGATCAGTGGCTAGCGATCATCAATACTAATCCTCAAGCCGGAGAACAGCAGTACTACACCTCTCGCCAGTTCGGCCCTTCGCCAAGTCAGATTTCGGAAGATTACGCAGTCGTCAGCGTGCTGAAAGGGTTGAGCGAGCGAAACCGGCTAATGGTGTTGGCGGGCATCAATACCTTCGGCACTCAAGCCGCCGTCGAATACGTCACCAAACCTGAATACATTCGTGATCTAACCTCTCATTTGAATACCGCTTCACCGGGCGAAGCACCACAATTGCCCAGCTATTACCAATTGATTCTAAAGGTAAAAGTCAGCGGCGGCGTCCCAATTCAAATCTCATACGTCACCCACCACGCTCTGGAGCAATAGGAGCCTCTTAATTCTGATCATTTCATTTCCCGGTTGCGGATGCTCAGAATCGCCATTTATAGTGCGCCGCGTGATGAACACTTCCCGCTTTCTTTTGCTGATCCTCTTCCTGGCTGTTTTGCCGTTTGGCCGATTCAGGTTCACAAACGCTCAATCGCCAGCGCTAACTGATTTCAAAGTTGCCTTCACCAACATCGCTAAAGCCGCAGGATTGAGTCACAAAACCGTTTACGGTGACGAACACAAGAACAAATACTTGCTGGAAACGACTGGCTGCGGCGTGGCCTGGTTTGATTACGACAACGACGGTTGGTTGGACTTGTTTTTCGTCAACGGAACGCGTTTCAGTGGAATTGCCAAAGGCCAGGAACCGACGACTCACTTGTACAAAAACAACCACGACGGAACATTCACCGACGTAACCGCCAAAGCCGGCTTGGCTCGCATCGGCTGGGGCCAAGCCGTATGCGTGGGCGATTACGACAATGACGGTTGGGATGATCTGTTCATTTCCTACTTTGGGAAAAACGCGCTTTATCATAACAACGGCAACGGAACATTCACCGACACGACAGACAAAGCGGGAGTCGGCATAAACAAAACCAAGTGGGGATCAGGCAGCGCCTTTCTGGATTTCGACAAAGACGGTGATTTGGATTTATTCGTCGGCAGTTACATTGATTTCGACGTGAAAACCGCGCCAACGCCAGAAACCGGCCCTTGCCTTTACAAAGGAGTGATGGTCGCTTGCGGCCCTCCGGGTTTGACCGGAGGAGTCAACACGTTTTACCAAAACAACGGCAATGGCACCTTCACGGACATTTCCGAAAAAGCAGGCATCCGAAAGACTCTGGGGACATATGCGCTTGGCGTACTTGTCGCGGATTACGACAATGATTCATGGCCGGATATTTACGTCGCCAACGATTCGGCTCCGGCAGCGCTCTATCACAACAATGGCAACGGAACCTTCACCGACATCGGCGTCGAATCCGGCGCTGCCTACAGCGGCGACGGCAAACCTCAAGCCGGAATGGGAGTCAGCGCAGGCGATTTCGACGGTGACGGATTGCTGGATATTTTCAAGACAAACTTTTCCGGCGACACTTCGACGCTGTATCGCAACCTTGGGAAAAACAGTTTCGACGATGTGACGTTTGCGTCAGGGATTGGCTTGAACACTCGCTGGTTGGGATGGGGCTGCGGATTTTTTGACCCTGACAATGATGGCTGGCTGGACGTGTTGCTGGTCAATGGCCACGTTTATCCCGAAGTCGAAAAGCTAACCACTGAAGCCGGTTATCAGCAACGCAAAGTGCTGTATCGCAATATGCGAAAGGGCGGCTTTCAGGATGTGACGGAAAAGATCGGCGGAGCGTTGATGGAACCCACTGCCAGCCGAGGCTGCGCCTTCGGCGATTTCGACAACGACGGAGACATTGATGTGGCGATCAATCCGGTCAACGAAGCTCCGGTGTTAATGCGACTGGATTCTCCATCGCCCAAAGATGGTGGGAATAACTGGATCGCCATCAAAACTGTCGGCGTCGCTTCAAATCGAACCGGAATCGGCGCGCGCATCACCTGCAAAACGGACGAGCAAACTCAATTCAACGAAGTCCGCAGCGGAGGCAGTTACTATTCGCAAAACGATCTGCGCGTGCATTTTGGAGTCGGCAAAGCGTCAAAGGTGAAAACGCTTGAAGTCCGCTGGCCGAGCGGTAAAGTGGATTTACTGAACGATGTCGCGGTCAACCAGGTCGTCACTATCAAAGAGGGCTCAGCACCAGCCCCCAAACCGTAAATCAGAAGATTCGGTTAAACCTCGGCAGCATTCATTGAATGGGAGTTCAGCAAGATGTCTTCCACCACACGACCATCGCGCAAACTGATTTTGCGATCCGCAAGCCCAGCCAATTGCTGATCGTGCGTGACGAGCAACAAAGTCGTTTGCCGATCCCGGTTGAGCTTCAACAATAACTCGAAAATGTGGCCGCCGTTTTTGGAATCCAGATTGCCAGTCGGCTCATCCGCCAGCAAGATGTTCGGCGAATTGGCAAATGCTCGCGCGATGGCCACGCGTTGCTGTTCGCCGCCGGAAAGCTGCGAAGGATAATGATGCCCTCGATCGTGCAAGCCCACGTCATCCAGCAAGGCTTGTGCTTTGTCGCGGGCTTTGCTGACACCCATAATTTCCATCGGCGTCAAAATGTTTTCGTACGCCGTCAGCGATGGAATCAAATGAAACGATTGAAAGATGAATCCCACCAACCGGCCTCGAAGCTCAGCCAGATCGTCTTCACTCATTTTCGTGATGTCGTTGCCGTCGAGTTTGATGCTGCCGGTCGTTGGCGAATCCAGACCGGCGATCAGCCCCAGCAGCGTTGATTTGCCGCTACCGGAAGGGCCAATGACTGAAACAAATTGTCCGCGCGGAATGTCCAGATCAAGTGAATGAAGGATTGTCAGTTGTTCGTTGCCACTGGCGACGACTTTGGAAACGTTGGAAAGTTGAATCATAACTTGGTTGTTCGTATTAGGTTTTGGGTGGCTGGTTGTCGGTTGCCGCTGGTCGGCTTAAGATTGCTATCGAAAGATCGAATCAAATAAATTTGGTGATGACCCAACCACCAGCGACCTATAATCAACCACCGTTAAAGACTATGCCTTTTCACTTTCTCAATTTCAAATCACGTTTTTATCTGCCGCTGATCGTTGTATTCCTGGCGATGGTTTCGCTGAGTTGCCAGCAATCGGCCAAACCAACCGATCCGCAAACCCCATCCGCTCGAATGAGCACTCCTGCTCCGGCGACAATTTCGACTTCTGAAGAAGGCTTGCCGACCATCGTCGCCTTTGGCGACAGCCTGACCGCAGGGTTCGGGTTGAGCAGCGATCAATCTTACACCAGCTTGCTGCAACGCAAGCTGGACGAAAACGGGTACCGATACCGCGTAGTCAACGCCGGAGTTTCTGGCGACACTTCAGCGGGCGGCGCGCGGCGGATTGATTGGGCATTGCAATCCGGCAACGTCAAACTTTTAGTTTTGGAACTTGGCGGCAACGATGGTTTGCGCGGGTTGCCTGTGACCGAGATGAAAAAGAATCTTGAGCAAGTGATCCAACGCGCTCAAGCGGCGGGGGTGACGGTGATTCTAGCGGGCATGGAAGCTCCGCCGAATTTTGGAGCCGAGTACACTAAGGAATTTCGCCAGGCATTTCGCGACCTGGCCAAACAATATAAAACTCCGTTTATCCCTTTTATATTGGAAGGCATTGGCGGCGACGCCAAACTTAACCAGCCGGATGGCATTCATCCGAACGCCGAAGGCGAAAAACTCATGACTGAAACCGTTTGGCGAACTTTGCAGCCATTACTGACGAGATGAGCAAAGAGGGATGGCGGAATTGAGAGACAGAAATTGAAAACCCGCCGTCCCCTTTTTCCTTTGGTCATTCCCGTTCCATCAGCTATTTCACGTTCTTCGACAGTTCATCGTGAACGCGTTCCAGCAACTTCTTGCTAGCGCGAATGCCGTCCGCTTCGCTCATCTTCTCGCCCTCGTATTCGATGCCGACAAAGCCACGGTATCCCGCATCCAAAACAATCTTCATCATCTTGTGATAATCGGTATGAATTTCTTCGCCGCGTTCATCGAAGTCATGCGTTTTGGCGCTGACAGCTTTGGCGTAAGGCATCATCTCAGTCACACCTTTGTAACGGTCGTATTCTTCGGTCTGACTGACGCGAAAATTGCCGAAATCCGGCAGCGTTCCGCAATTCGGATGATTGACCAGCTTCATTACGCCGGTCAGCCATTGACCATTTGAAGACAATCCGCCGTGGTTTTCGACAATAACGGCGATCTTGTGCTTCGCGCCGAATTCAGCCAGCCGATGCAGCCCGTCAGCCGCCAATTTCTGCTGCTCCTCATAACTGCCTTTGCTTTGCGCATTGACACGAATGATTTTGCAGCCCAAAAACTTCGCCGCTTCCACCCACTTGTAATGATTTTCAACGGCTTGTGTCCGCTTGGCAGCATCCGGATCGCCGAGCGCGCCTTCGCCGTCGCACATGATCAAACGATGTTCGACACCCAAATCTTTGGCGCGCTTGTTCAGTTCTCTCAGGTAATTCATGTCTTTCGCTTTGTCTTTGAAGAACTGATTGACAAATTCGATGGCGCTGATGCCGAACTGTTGTTTTGCCGTTTTCGCGAAATCCAGATTGTCGAGTTCCTTCTTGAACAGCGCCTTGTGCAAGGACCACTCGGCCAGGGAGATTTTGAAGACTTGTTTGGCAGCAGCATTCGCCAAGGTTTCGCCAGCCGCGACGGCAACGCCCGCGGCTGCCGACTGTTTGATGAAATCACGACGGTTTACGAGCGGTGATTCGTTCACTTCGATCATAGTGTTAAGTTCCTTTTTGGGAGTTTGAATTGCGGAAGTAGACAGTAGTCAGTAGATAGTAGGCAGTCAACTCAATCTTAAAAATTCGGTGACTTCTGGCGGCTTTTTAGCTTGGCGGACGCAATCGGCGATCAAGCTGTTGCGCGCGAGCAAATGCCGCGTCAGCACCTTTCTTGTCGCCTTTCTTCCTCAACGCCAATCCAAGCTGATAATGCGCCGGAGCGTAGCTTTCATCTTTCCTGATCGCCGATTCAAACAAGCTGATGGCAGCAACAAGATTGCCTTGCTTCATTTTTTGAATGCCGGTGTTGGTGTCGAACGTTGCCGCCTGATTGTCGGATTTCAGTTTGTTCAATCGTGCAGCTTCGGCGAATTCGGCGCGAGCGGCTGTCATATCGCCTTTCTGTCGCAGCACATTTCCGAGCGTGTTGTGCGTTTCCGGAGTCAGCGGCGCAATTTTGATCGCTGTTCGGAAGGCTTCAATCGCCGCGTCAAGTTCGCCTTTCTGCTGCAACGCCGTGCCGAGCGTGTAATGCGCTTGAGCAAAATCCGGTTTGGCGGCGACGGCTCCGCGAAATGCTTCGACGGCTTCGTCTAGCTTGGTTTGCTGCATCAAGGTGATGCCCAGCGTGTAATGCGCTTCGTGCAAAGACGGCTGCAAAGCGATGCTGCGCCGTAACGCGTCAATCGCTCCGGCAAAATCGTCTTTGTACTTCAGCGCCACGCCCAGGTTGTACCAGGCTTCCGCTTCATTTTGGTTGGCGGTCAGCAAGCGACGGTAAACCTCAATGGCTCCGGCGTAATCGGCTTTTTGAATCAGTGCCAGCCCCAGATTGTTGAGCGTCACGGAATTGTTCGGATCAAGCTTCAGCGCCGCTTGAAATTCGGCGACAGCCGCAACCGCGTCGCGTTTTTGAATGAACGTCAGCCCCAATTGATTGCGCGCTTCGACAAAATTCGGCTTCAGCCGGATGGCTTCGCGCAACGCAGCAATGGCATTGTCTGTGTCTTCATCCACATACAACGCCAACCCGAGCGCGTTGAACCCATCGGCAACTTTCGGCGCAAGCTTCACCGCTTGGCGCAACTCTTCAATCGCTTCCGGAATCGCGCCGGTCTTTTGCAAACACACACCAAGGTAATACCGCGATTCAAAATGTTTGGGATTCAGTTTGACGGCTTCGCGCAACGAAGGAATCGCTTCGGCAAACTGCTGGCTAAACCAACGAGTCACGCCCAACCGAAAATGTGCTTCGTGAAAATCCGGTTTGAGTTTGATGGCCGCTTCAAATTCCGAAATGGCGGCAGCGATATTTCCCGTCTGGCCGAGCGCAAACCCAAGCGCGCTGTGCGCTTCGACAAAATCCGGGCGCACATTGAGCGCCGAACGAAACTCGTTGATGGCATCGGCCACCTGCCCTTTCTGCTGCAACGCCAACCCCAGATTGGCATGCGCTTCGGCAAAATCCGGCCGCAATCGAACGGCTTCACGGAACGAATTGATCGCTTCATCGCCCTGCCCAAGCTGTCCCAACGCCGTTCCCAAAGCATTGTGCGCCTCCGCAAACTCCGGTTGCAGCTTGATCGCCGCTCTCAACGAAGCGACGGCTTGCGCCGGACTGTTTCGCTGCAACGCGGCAAGTCCAAGTTTGTAATGGTGTTCAGCGGTAGCTGGTGGTTTCGCTGGTTGGCCGTGTTGCGCAAAGGCCGGTTGGGCAAGAAGCATTAAACTCAAAAGACATATAGCGAGAGCGTGTAGAAAATCCTTCTTTGCCTCGAAAAGGTTGCCGATATGGGCCAGATGAAAATCGTTCTTTGCCCTGAAGGGGGCACGGATATTAGCCGGTGGAAAAACCACCGGAACCACGCCGTTTGAACGGTCGCGCCCTGAAGGGGCGCAGAATGATGAGGCTGCCATTTCGAGGCTGCTCTGTCGCCCCTGCCGGGGATTGAAAACCTTCTCGC
>DAOMFR010000082.1:12533-16288 GCA_035429885.1 Blastocatellia bacterium | reverse complement strand
GCTGCCATTTCGAGGCTGCTCTGTCGCCCCTGCCGGGGATTGAAAACCTTCTCGCCTTCCATTCCAGTGGTTTCACCACCGGCTAATGTCCTGTGCGCCTCCGGCGCATAAAACTGGCGGCTTTGTAGTTTGAAGTTGGTTTGTGAGCAGGAAAACACTTGAAGGATATTCATCGGCCAAAACTATAAAGGCTGAAAGATTGGCCCGCAATTGCTTCGCTGACCCAAACTACTGCTCTTCGGCCTTCGCCTCGATGGCGCGGAGTTTCGCTAGACAATCTTCCAGCATTTCGCGTGCACCTTCCAGGCTGGCGAGTTTGACGCGCAGGCCGCTGATTTCGACTTCCAGGTTGTTGACCGTGGTTTGGTGGCGCTCTTCCGCTTCTTTCAGCCGAGCTTCGGCGGCTTCGGCGCGAGCGCCGGAAGGTTCGAGTTCGGCAACCAAGGCGCTGAAGTGTTTGGTTTCAGCTTCTTTGTCCTGGATGGCGGATTGCAGTCGCGCTTCGAGTTCGATCAACCGAGCGTCACGAGCGAAAAGCTGGGCCTTTAACGGTTCCAGTTCGGCCACGCGCATTCGCAACGCTGTGACCTCTTCATCTTTGCCATTGCCGTCGTCGCTCTGCACGGCTGTCGCCAATTCAGCGGCGACCTTAAGCCGCGCTGATTCCATCTCCAAAATCTGAGTTTGCAATCGCGCGATTTCAGCATCCTTCTCGGCTTCCCTTTCACGGCTTTCCGGGGTTTCCGAAGTCGAAGCTTGTTGGGCGTCTTCCAATTGTTCTTCCAGACGGCGAAGCTTCAAATCGCGCTCGGCCAGTTGCGCGGTCAGCGGTTCAAGCTCTTTGACGCGAAGTTGCAACAAGGAAATCGCAGCGTCTTTGTCACGCAGCACGGAGTTCTCATCCGCCGCAGATTGGGCTGCGAGTTGCGATTGCAGATCGGCAATTTCCGAATCTTTTTCGCCCAACATGAATTCGTGCTGCGTAGTCAATTCACTGATTTCCAAAATGCGCTGAGCTTTGGCAGCCGCGTCGTGTTCCAGTTCAGCCAGCTTGTCATTCAAAGCGGCAATTTCATCGTCTTTGCGTTCCAACTTGGCGGCAATGTCCGCGACAGCTTGTTGGGATTTTTCGGCTTCGGTCAGCCTGGCTTCCTGTTGGCGCAATCGCAAATCGCGGTCGGTGATTTGCAACTTCAACGGCGCAAGTTCTTTGACGCGTTCGAGCAATTTGGCGACATCGTTGTTTTGGCTGAGCACGGTTTTTCGGAGCGTTTCCAATTCAGCAACGGTCGCCGGATCAGGTTCTGGAGGCTTTGCGGCAGCGGCGTGCAGTGCAGCTTCGGCTTCGACCAGTTTCAAACGCAGCGAATCGGTTTCAGCCTTCACCGCCGCTTCCGCTTCGGTTTGCGCTTCCGCCAGTTTCCTGCGCAAAGTTTCGGCTTCCGCTTTCAACACTTCGATTTCGGCCTTGCTGGCGCTCGATTCGGCGGTTGCAGCAGCGGAAGCTTCGACCTTGCTTTCCAGTTCGGCGATTTTGGCGTCGCGGGCTTTGATTTGTTCAGCAGATTTTTCCAGCTGGCTTTGCAGCGAAGTCAGAATTTCGTGCTGAACATAGGCTTCACCTCTGGCGGTTTCCAACTGTTTTTCCAAATCGTGCAGCCGCGAATTGGCTCCGCCAAGGTTTTGCTTGCGCGAAAATAACGCGGCGACCAACCCGCTGCCCAGTAGGGAGACAATGCTCCCAACAAGATGTGATGAACTCATAAGCTAGCCCCCTAAGTCAGGTTTGATGTGTCAGGCTCGGACTTGTGTCCAATGCCCGCGTTCGTGACCAAGTTAAACGCGGAAATAATCTCCACGCCAGTTTTTGATGGCTTCTTTCAACTCCTTCGGCTTGGCAAAAGCTCCATCCACAGCTCGTTGCGCCAAATCCGGCAATTCGGCGTCTGAAGCGAACCGCAACGCGACGATAAACCGGACGGGCAGTGCGCTGGCACGAGCAGCCAAATCGGCTGGCAGCAAGCGCTGGTAACGAAGCTGTTCTTCCAATCGAATGATTCGGTCTTGAGCTTTCAACGGATTGACACGAACCAGCAACATCATTAGCAACAACCCAAATGACAGCAACAATTGTTCAGCATGTTCCAAAGATAGATCTTGGGTGATACGCCAAATACACCAGGCAAAATGAATGAACAGAATCGGAAACAGAACGAAGTGGTAGGGCGTGTGCCAGCGGGTGTGGCTAGCAAAACTCTGCGTTGATTCGGGCATCGGGCATTCTCCTTAAATTTATAGCGTCGCTCTTTGCGGAGCGGCTTTTTCCATTTGGACTTTGGGTAAATCGGGCGTGAAATCCTCGCCGGGATTGATGAACTGATCCCGCTCGAATTTGTACTGCTTGTCGTAAAGCTGTTTGTAGCGGCCATCGTGCGCAATTAGTTCATCGTGAGAACCGCGTTCGACAATTTCTCCGGCTTCCAGCACCAGAATTTGATCAGCGCTGCGGATGGTGGACAGCCGGTGCGCAATGACGAAAGTCGTCCGGCCTTTGCGCAAAGTGCGCAACCCTTCCTGAATCATCGCTTCGCTTTCGCTGTCCAAACTGGACGTTGCTTCATCCAGAATCAGGATTTTCGGGTCGGCCAGCAATGCGCGAGCAATAGCGATTCGCTGGCGCTGCCCGCCGGAAAGTTTGACGCCGCGTTCGCCAACGATGGTCTCGTAGCCTTTTTCAAACCCGTTGATGAATTCATCGCAATGCGCGATGCGCGCGGCTTCTTCGATGTCGGCGCGAGTCGCGTGCGGCCTGGAAAAGCTGATGTTTTCAGCAATCGTTCCGTCAAACAGGAAATTGTCCTGCAACACCACGCCAAGGTAACGGCGATAATCTCGCAGCTTCAAATTGGCCAAATCGCGTCCGTCAATTTTGATCCTGCCTGACAGCGGGCGATTGAAATTCATCACCAAACTAATCAGCGTGCTTTTGCCGGAGCCACTGGAACCCACCAGCGCTGTGGTCGAACCGGCTGGAGACGTAAACGAAATATTTTTCAGCACTGGAACGTCTTTGTTGTATTCGAAGGTGATTCCTTCAAACTCGACTTCGCCGCGCAAAGTCTTCAGGGATTCGCGCTGAGAATCTTCGTCGTCTTCGGTTTTCATACTCAGGATTTCTCGAATGCGATCCAGTCCGGCCAGAGCTTCTGTAATTTGCGTTCCGATGGCGGAAATTTCAATCACGGGCATTGCCATCATCCCTGTGAAAGCGACGTACATGAACATTTCGCCAATCGTCATTTCGCCGGAAAGCACGGCGCGTCCGCCAATCAGAATCATCACGACTCCGATAATTCCAATGGCCAGCGCCGATGACGACATAATCGTTGAAACACCGGTCATGGATTGAGCGACATTGCGAAACAGTTTGTGTGCCCCTCGGGCGAAGACCAATTCTTCGCGCTTTTCAGCGGTGTAAGCTTTGACGATGCGAATGCCTCCAAGCGATTCGGCAAGCCGGCCTGTGATCTCGCTTTGAATTTCGCCTCGCGCGCGAAACAGTGGGCGTAGTTTGTTAAACGCGAAAGCCAACCCCCCGCCGAACGCGGCCAGAACGACAATCGTTACACCGGTCAGCCGCCAATTCAAATAAAACAAAACGACCAACGCAATGCCCGCCGTAATCAGACTTCCCACCAATTGAACCAGTCCGCTTCCAACCAGATTCCGAATGCCTTCGGCGTCGTTCATGATCC
>DAOMFR010000082.1:0-12433 GCA_035429885.1 Blastocatellia bacterium | reverse complement strand
TGAACCAGTCCGCTTCCAACCAGATTCCGAATGCCTTCGGCGTCGTTCATGATCCGCGAAATCAATTTGCCGGTTTGCGTGGAATCAAAATAACTGATCGGCAGGCGTTCCACCTGTGCCTGCACGCGTTTGCGCATTTCTGTGATAGCCCGTTGGGCGGCGACTCCCAGAATTTGGGAAAGCGAGAATGAGGTGGCAGCTTGCAGCAGCGTGGCTCCGCCAACTGCCAGCGCGATTTTCAGTAGCAGACTGGTATCTTTTGTCGGGATAACCCCGTCAATCAGCAGCTTCGTCGAATAGGGCAAAACCAATCCCATCGGACGATTGATCAGCATCAAAACTCCGCCGAGCAACAAACGCTTGCGATGGGATTTGACCAACTCACGAGCCTCTCCCCAAGCCTCAGAATAGTTGACCTTCTTTTTCTTCTTTGCTTTCTCTTCCGACACATTTACTCCTTTGCGGTTTGCGTCAAAACGAAAGCCGCATAAGCCGCAACCAGCAGATCGAAGCCCAGACAGGCTCCGGCATACCATTTCGGCACAAACCAGATTTCGGGTCCAGAATGTAACGCCGCATCCCACAGACCGTGAGCCGACCAGCCTACAACCAGAAACCAGGCAGAACGTTTCCATCCCAGAAACGCCAATGTTCCATAAACAACGACTCCGCCCAGTTCAGTGAGTAGCCAATTGCCGTCAGATGGCCGCAAACCGAATCCGACGTAAATCAAAGCGGCAATCAGCAACCAAATGGAAATAAGCCATTTTCTGGTCTGCGCCTGATAGCGTTGAATGCTCCAAAGCGACAGACCTGCCAGCAAAATGCCGATTAAGATTTGGATGAAGGTCATACTTACCTCAGAAACTGTTTTTGACACAACAGCCGAAGCTCAGCACAAGCATTAAACCTGGAATGAAACGTGACGAAGAAAACTGGCAGGAAAAAGATTATTGAAAGGAAAAGGGCGGGTAGTGGGTCTCGAACCCACGGCCTCAAGAGCCACAATCTTGCGCTCTAACCAACTGAGCTATACCCGCCACAAACCTGATCATTGTTTCGTAAACAACATTTGACGGCCCAAAAAAGGAATGTCGATGACCGTCAGAGAAGGCGACATAATAATGACCACTTCCCTAACCGTCAAGGGGCAGGTCTGAATAACCTCTTGAATGTAATAGTTTCGTAATACCTACACTTAAAGGCCTTCCACACACTGCTAAGCATTGTCGTTGCAGTAATAGCCTTTTACCATCTCAGTGCGTTTAACTCTATTGAAGAGTTTTGAAATTTATACGCCTCACAAATTTCCTGGAGAAATAAAAGAATGCACTTTGATTCAAACGTCATTAAGCCCACGACCGATGCACCGCGTTGGCAGGACGCCATCAGAAAATACCAAACGCCGGAAAACTGGCGAAGCATTTGGCAGATCGTCAATTCGATAATTCCCTATCTTGCCTTATGGTATCTAATGATCCGTAGTTTGTCGGTTTCATATTGGCTGACCTTGTTTCTGGCCTGGCCGACAGCCTGGTTGTTGATGCGAACTTTTATTCTGCAGCACGATTGTGGGCATGGCTCATTCTTCAAATCCACAAAAGCCAACGACATCGTGGGAACTTTTTGCGGTTTTATCACAATGGTTCCGTATTACCAGTGGCGGCATGAGCACGCGATCCATCATGCGACTTCGGGCGATTTGAGCCGCCGCGGCACTGGCGATATCAATACATTGACCATCAAAGAATATCAGGAGCTTTCTTCCTGGGGGCAGCTTGGTTACAGACTATATCGTCATCCGCTGACGTTGTTGCTGGCTGGCCCGTTCTACACCTTTGTTCTCCAACACAGATTTGTGCGATGGTATTCGGGCAAGCGCGAAGCCCGAAACGTTTACCTGACCAACGCGGTCTTGTTTTCGATCTATGCAACGTTGTGTTTGACGCTGGGCGTAAAGTCATTTTTTATGCTGTGGCTTCCGGTCACGATCATTTCGGGCGCAACGGGCATCTGGCTGTTTTACATCCAGCACCAATACGAAAACACGTATTGGCGAAGCAAAGATGAATGGGATTATGTGACGGCGGCGGTCATGGGAAGCTCGTTCTATAAATTGCCGCGAATCATTCAGTGGTTTTCTGGCAACATTGGTTTTCACCATATTCACCACCTAAGCCCGAAGATCCCCAACTACAAGCTGGAACAGTGCCATAACGAAGTGCCGATGTTTCAACAAGCCCCAACGCTGCGATTTTGGGAAAGTTTGAGCGCGGCGTCGCTCCGGCTGTGGGACGAAGACCAAAAGAAACTGGTTCCTTTCAGCGCGCTCAAAGAAAAGTAAGCGCCGAAAACATTGAATGCCTCCGGGCGTTTTCTGAACAATCATCAAGCCAGCGCCATCGTCGCAAAAGACGTTTGGCGCTGGTTTCATTTTTCTGAATCTTTGTGGAACTTTTATCCTGCGGAATCGGAATTACGTGCGACACCAGATTCGAACCCATAACTGAGAAAGACGGGAATGCACGCAAACTTCAGCGACGAAGAATTGCTTAAACTGATGCGGAAGGGCGACGAAATCGCCTTTGTCACGCTCTATCGCCGCAGACAAGGCGGCATTTATCGCTTTGCGTTGCGAATGTGCGGATCAGAATCGGTGGCGGAGGACGTGACTCAAGAAGTATTCCTCCACTTGGTGCGCGACAATGGAAAGTTCGATTCCGCGCGGGGATCTTTTCAATCATACCTGTTTGGCATCGCTCGCAATCAAATGCTGCGGCGGCTTGAGCGAGAGCGACCGTTTTTGTCGCTGGTCAGTTCCGAGGATGAAAACGATGCTTCGCCGATTGAGAACCTGATTGTTCCAGGAGACCTGCTCAACGATTTAACCCGTCGCGAAACCATTGAATCGGTTCGCCAGGCTGTGCTGGCTCTGCCCGCTCATTACCGCGAAGTCGTTGTCCTGTGCGACTTGCACGAAATGAGCTATCAGGACGCAGCGGAGGTTTTAGGCTGCGCGATTGGCACAATTCGTTCGCGGTTGCACCGGGCACGTGCGATTCTGGTGGAACGATTGCAATCTTTGAACTCTGAATCTGTTGCGGATATAAGCAGCACCCAAACCGCCACACCTGTTTTCTCGGAAAGTTTTGTCTGAAAGCTTTGTTTGAGGCGATTATGAACTGTCAGGAATTTGATCAAATTGTCAGCGAGTTGGCGACAAGCAGAATAATGGATGCTGCGTTACTGGAAAGCGGACTGACGCATGCAGCGGCTTGCCAGAATTGCGCGTCGCGACTGGCAAACACGCGAGCCTTGTTCAGCGGACTGAAGGCGCTGGCGTCGACGACTGAAGCCAGCGAAGCTCCGGTTCAAACTGAAGCCGTTTTGCTCGCCGCGTTTCGCCAGCAACAATCAGCAACGACACCCACCAACCAGCCTGAAGTTGTTGCCTTGCTGACCAGGAATAACTGGCTAAACCGTTTGCCTATCTGGACTTATGCGGCAGCAGCAACTGTGCTGATTGGAATCACCAGTTACTCGATGTCGATTTGGCGGAGCGCCCAATCAGCCCCCACGGAATTGAGAGCAACAACGGCAACATTGGGGAACCTATCGCACCGAATCGAGCCACTTGAAGGTGGCTTATTACTGCCAGTGAAACAAGGCGACAAACCCAATTTCAAATTCCGCAAAGTGCGCGCCTTACAATTTACGATTGCGCCTGTTGATGACGGCTCCTCCGTCCAAGCCAGCTTAGGCGAGTTCACACCGCTGCTGGGTGAAGAAATCGCCACGGATTTTTTGCCGCTGACTCACGAAAGTGATTCGCAGCCGATGGAAAGCGGACAAGTGATTCGCGTCCAGGTTCCGCGCACGGCATTGGCTTCATTTGGTTTGCCGGTCAACATCGAGCGCGTTAATGAAACCGTCAAAGCCGATTTGTTGCTGGCGGAAGACGGTTCGGCGCGGGCAATTCGATTTGTTCGCTAAAGAGTTTTTTTCAATCAAACCGAGTCAGTACCGCGCGCGACAGCGTGTGACCAACAATCTGCCGGTCGCGGCACTGACTTGACTCATTCACACAACTCAAGGAGAGACATTATGAAACTTCGTAAGCAAGCATTTGTCAGCTTTACCTGCGCGTTGGCGCTGGCAGGAAATTCGCTTTGCGTCTTTGCACAAGACAAGGGCAAATCAGAAGCGCAACCCCAGGTGCAACGCAAAGTCATCCTGAAAACGGCCGACGGTCAAACTCAGGAATTCAACGTCGAAGGCGACGGCACCATTTTGGTCGGCCCGGATGGAAAGAAAGTCCAGGTCAAATTTGCATCCAGCCAGGATGGTTCGATGCAAAATGTTCAAGCCAAAGTGGTGAGTGATCAGGATGGACAAAATGTAAAAGTCGTCAGAACCCAGGATGGCAAAGAAGTTAAGGTTATTACATCGCAAAGCGGCGAAGGCAAATTCGATTTCGTGGTTGTGCCTGACGGAAGGGGGCCCGTTTTCCACAGCCAGGACGCCACTGCTCACAACGTTGAAGGCCAGAACTTCACCTTCGTGCGCGGCGGTAATGGACAGGACTTCACCTATAGTTTCGTTTCTTCGGAAATGAGCTTTGACAGCAAACTGGTCAAAGGCGCTCCGTTCATCGCCGATACCGAAAACGAAACAATCAAGACGTTGGCCGACGGCAACCGCATCATCCACAAAAACGAAGGTTCGATTGCGCGCGATACTGAAGGCCGCACGCGCCGCGAAACGACGATCAATTCTGTTGGAGCTTTTTCGGGCGGCGAACCCGCAAAAACCATCACGATTCATGATCCAATCGCGGGAACCATGTTCACTCTTGAGCCTCAAAATCGCATCGCCCGCAAAATGGGCGGCGTTCGTTCGATGATGCCGCAGGCAATGAAAACTGAAGTTGTGACTAACGGCGAAACACCGAAGAAAGTCAACGTCTCCAATGGAGTGCTGCAAGGTACCGCTCTCAAGAAAGCCCAGCCGACCTATCCTCCAGTTGCCAAAGCGGCTAAAGCTTCCGGCGCAGTTCAGGTTCAAATCACTGTTTCTGAAGAAGGCAAAGTGATTGACGCAGTAGCCGTCAGCGGCCACCCGTTGTTACGCGAAGCTGCCTTGGACGCTGCTAAACAGTGGGAATTCAAACCGACAATGGTGAACGGGCAAGCAGTCAAAGTGCAGGGCACCTTAACTTTCAACTTCACGCTTGCTGGTGAAGAAAACAATTCAGCTTCAAACGGCGAACCGGCTCAAATGATGAAAATGCGCGCGCCTGCGTTCAACTCGAACACCGAATCATTGGGCAAACAGACGATGGAAGGGATCGAAGTCGAAGGCAAACGCACTGTCACCACGATTCCCGTCGGAGCCATCGGCAACGAGCGTCCTATCGAGATCGTGTCCGAAAGCTGGTACTCACCGGAATTGCAAACCACGATCATGAGCAAACGCACCGACCCGACTTCGGGCGAAACGCTATACCGCCTGACCAACATTCGCCGCGGCGACCCGGACGCTTCGCTGTTCCAGGTTCCTTCTGATTACACCGTGAAAGAAGGCGGGATGGCTGGCTTCGCCACAGGCATCGGCGTTGGCGCAGGCCCCGCGACAGGCACGATCAATTTGCGCACTACGAAACCTGACAACAAGTAAGGTTGCTGAATAATTGTCTTCAGCCGTTAAGCAAAAAGGCAGGCCGAAAAAGCCTGCCTTTTCTTTCTTCTTCAAATCCAAACAGACTTACCGCAAGTATACGAACTCATTCAGATTGTAAGTCGAGAGGCACAGGTCAACCCAAGCCGCAATTTCCGCAGCGTCAACTGGCTTCGCGATCTCACTTATCGCGGCAACCTTTTCGCCTCGCTGAATGCGCTGGCGAATAAAGGCTGACTGCTCTTTGAGAAAAGCTCGCGTTGTCTGCAACTCGGCAGCTTGTGGCAACCGGCCAAGCGTCAGCTCAAACAACCGGTCAATCATCTTCTTTTCTCTGCCCGTTTTGACTTCCGAAGTTTCATTGAACAGCCGCCGCGCAAGCGCCTTACTCTGCACAAGCATGAACTCGCTGTTCATCAACGTCAGCGATTGCAAGGCGTGAATACTGACGCTGCGCGCTCCGCAGGAGCTCATCATATCCGGCGAATCAAAGGCCGCCAGCATTGGCAACCGAACATTGCGTTTGCGCAGCAGATACATGCTGCGACGCAGGTGCTGACGAGCGTCTGGATGAACTGGCCACAAATTATCCGGCTCGCCTTCGGTGAAAATCGTGTCATAAACCTCTGGATCGAGCGGAACTCGAATTGGCGGGCCGCCGCGTTGATCGTTGATCGTTCCATTGGCTGCCAACACTGCGTCTCGAATCGCTTCAGCGTCCAAACGTTGCCGATTCATTCGCCACAGCAATTTGTTATCCGGATCAACCTTAGCTGACATCGCTGCAGAAGTCCCCGCATCGAGCGACTGCTGATAAGTATTTGAAAGCACGATCAGCTCGTGCATTTGTTTCAGACTCCAACCGCGCGCAATGAACTCCGTAGCCAGCCAATCCAGCAATTCAGGATGCGTAGGCTGTTGCCCATTGCGGCCAAAATCATTCGGCGTTGCCACAATGCCGCGCCCAAAATGGTAATGCCATAAACGATTGACCATCACTCGCGCGGTCAACGGATGCTCCGGTTTCGTCAACCAACGAGCCAATGCCAATCTTCTGCCCGGCGATTCTCCGACTGGTTTGATTTCAGGAAGGCTTTCTTTGCCTTCCACCGCAGACAGAAATCCGGGCTGAACTTCAGCGCCCAACCGATGCGGATTTCCGCCTTTCAAGACGTTCATTGTCGGAATAGGTTTTAGTACATCGGCAACTGCCAAGGCTTTCGGAATCGGTTCCGGCTCGAACAAATTGATGCGGTGCATTTGCTGCCGAAGCGCAGCGCGTTTGGCCTTGTCCTCTGGATTGATCGAGGCAACCAGTTCATCCCACTGCACATTCAACATTCGCCTGGCATCTGCGGCCACTCGCTTTTCCTCATCGGTTCGTGATTTGTCGTCTTTGGCCAGCGCGATGGCGAAAACGGGATCCAATGCCGCGCGCTTTTTCTCAACCAAACGATCTTTGTATGGCTTTTCAATGGCGGCAATTTGATCCTGAATAGGCTTCAGCTTGTCTTTGTGTTCTCGAATTGCAGCTTGAAACGCATCTTCTTGTTCTTTCGTCGGGCGCCGATAATCGAAATTGTCTGAAGCTGCAAAAAATGCCTGCAAACGATAAAAATCGGCTTGGGGAATCGGATCGAATTTGTGATCGTGGCAACGCGCACAGCCAACCGTCATTCCCAAAATCCCATTGCCTACACCAAACATCACTTCGGTCAACCATTCCTGACGAAGCTCCGCTTTATCCAGATTGCCCGAAACAACATGCTGTGGCCCAGCACGCAAAAAACCCGTAGCAACGCGCATTTCGAAGCTATCCGGATCAAGCTCATCGCCCGCGATTTGTTCAACAATGAACTGGTTGTAAGGTTTGTCTGCATTCAGCGAATTGATGACGTAATCTCTATAGCGCCAAGCTTGTTCGCGGTCAGCATCCAATTCAAAGCCGTTGGTTTCTCCGAAACGAACAACATCCAGCCAATGTTGCGCCCAGCGTTCGCCGTATTGCGGCGACGCCAGTAATCGCCTGACGACTTTTTCGTAAGCATTTGCCGACTTGTCGTTGAGAAATGCGTTGACTTCTTCAGGCGTGGGCGGCAACCCGATCAGGTCAAATGTTACCCTGCGAATCAGCGCACGTTTATCAACTGCCGGGGAAGGCTGCAATCCCTTCTCTTCCAATTTCGCCAGCACGAAAGCATCAATCGCATTACGAACCCAGCTTTGATTTTTGACTGCTGGAAGCGGCGAGCGAGTTGGCGTTACAAACGCCCAGTACTTGGGTTGCGGGGATTGCTTTTGACCACTCAGTTCGTGCGTGCTGGCAGATCGAGATTCGGCCAACGCTAGAAACAATAACGCAGCCAACAAACCCGCAAGCTTGAGCAATCGTGCGTGCTTCATAAATTTGATTCTTTTGGATGTTGGAGTGATTTGATTACAAGAATTCGCTGACCAGCGATTTCCATTCCTCTTCAAGCGTCTTGCCCGTCGGAAACAATCTGCCTGCCCGGTTATACCAATATCGAGCATTACTCTCGTCACCTTCTTTGCGATGCAAATAGGCATGAATTGCTGACGCTTGCTCGGTTTCGATGTCTTGAACGATTTTGTGAGCCTGATCCCAATCGCCCGCGGCGTCTTGCCAGAGCGCAGTCAAATAAGCCGACAATTCCGCTTGCGGCTCAGAGCTGGTCAAACTTGCTTCAAATGCTTCGAGAGTCATCTCTGTTTTGTTGTGGTTCAAATGAAAACGACTGTTTGCGAATTCGGAATTTCAAATCGCGCCCGGCAACGCGGATTCGGACAGAAAATCATGTCATCTATGCGCACCATGTAATCACGAGCCTTGGCGAATTTCGCCCGGTCAAGTTGGCCGGCTCCTCGCGGTAACTCACGCTTCCTGGAGCGACGCAACCAGCGGATTTGAAATTCATAGCTCTGGCGACACTTCGGGCACGAGTATGTCGCTGTCTTCATTTCTTGCTTTTCGGTGTAAAAATCTCTTTCGTCCATAACGCCAAGGAGTTTACCCCCAAACGCTTAAGCTGAGAAGGTTGAAACCTGATAAATAACCAACTGGCTTTGGATTGATCAATATGTTGGTAATTAAAAGGAAAAGGGCTGGCGAGCTTATCTGGCGAGCAATTCAGTCGGCCACCCCTGGCTAACCCGAAACGCTCAGCCGACAAACACCGCCAGCCCAGCTTGTGTCACGGCGTTATATCCGTGACAAATCCATCTTGTTATTTTGGGTGAAAGGGCTGATGAAGCCAGGGTTGATGAATAACGCGTCCGGCCACCCCTGACACAGTCACATCATTCATTCAATTGGCTCCAGCCAGCCCTACTTGTGCCATGACATTTCTATTTCGCGAAGTCACGGCAAAATGAATTAACCGTTCAAGAAATTGCTATCCAACAGATTTCATTGCTGACCAAGGCTAGCTGACTAAGTTAAAAGCTGAACTTTAGAGTTTTCTGGACTGATTGGCGCGAGGCAATAATACACAAAAACTACAAAAATGACAGTAACCACAGCATAAAAAGAAAAAATTTTCTCACTTTCTCGCTTTGAAGACTTGAGCAATGAAAAATATAGTTGCAGTCAACAAGGCTGGCCTCCGCATTCACCATTTTCAGTTTAATGAACAAGCAGCCCCGCAGGCACATGTCCGGTCAAGGTAAAACGGTGTTCAGAAATGCAACTCAAAATACAGCGAATCCTGATTTACAACTATTCGTAAGGTTGGGTCATAACCTCAAGGAGGTGGCCATCGGGGTCTACAAAATACAGGCCCTTACCGCCATTGTGCTGATAGATTTCGCCAGGACGGTTTCTGCCAGGATCAGCCCAATACTGAAGTCCTTTCTCAACGATACGTGCTAAAACTTGTATAAAGTCCTCTTCAGGAATCAGGAAGGCATAATGCTGAGATAAAATTGGGTCAACGCTTTCGTAGAAGTCTAGCGACACATTATTTTCCAGATTCACTACTAGCATCGGCCCAAATGGAGCGGGAGCTGGCAATGCCAGAATTTCCGTGAGAAATGCCGACGACTTCTGCTTGTCGCGACACCATACGATCGTGTGATTCAGTTGCACGCCCATATGCACTTTTTGAGCAAACGACCTGCTTGGTTATCGAAATTACGCAGTAACGACTTCGCCAACTTTTGCAGCCTCGTCAGCCTGCTTGAACTCAAGCGCATCATCCTTGATCGAGC
The DNA here is from genome assembly GCA_035429885.1 of Blastocatellia bacterium. Taxonomy (GTDB): domain Bacteria; phylum Acidobacteriota; class Blastocatellia; order RBC074; family RBC074; genus RBC074. Next base: position 2,530 of record DAOMFR010000082.1, on the reverse strand, counting down.
CGAAGCGAATCATCAGCGTGTCGAAAAAGTAATTCTGGTAGAGCCGCCACGGAAGCTTGGAGCCTTGCCGAGGAAAGCGCTCCATTGCGCGCTGGACATATCCCGAAGTCAGGTCGAGCAATGGTAGCTCTTCGACTCCCGGATCATTCAATCGCACTGTAGCCTGACGGTATCCATGCTTGTCCATGTAATTCAGCAACCGGCAAACATACGTGCAGAGCAAATCCGCCTTCAGCGTCCACGAAGCATTGGTGTAGCCGAACACAAACGACATGTTCGGAACTCCAGTCAGCATACAGCCTTTGTAATTCATTGTTTTATTCAACTGCACTGGCTGGCCATCCACCGTCAGCGAAGCTCCCCCCATCGCAACCAAATCCAATCCCGTAGCCGTAACGATGATGTCTGCGTCCAGATGCTGGCCGGATTTCATCCTCAAGCCCGTTGGCGTGAAGCTTTCAATCAAGTCAGTGACAATCGAAGCTCGTTGTTCACGCAAGGCGATGAAAAAGTCCCCGTCAGGAACCAGACACATTCGCTGATCCCAGGGGTTGTAAGGCGGCGTGAAATGACGATCCACGTCGTAATCCTGGCCAAGTTCGTTTCGCAGTTGTTTCTTGATCAGGCTTTTGACAAATTCCGGACGGCGCTTGGACAACTGGTAAATCAGCATGCCGAACAGCACGTTCTTCCATCTGGTCAGCGTGTACACAACGCTTTCGGGAACCACTCGGCGCAACAGATTGGCGACGGCATCCGAACCCGGTAACGAGACCATGTACGTCGGCGAACGCTGCACCATCGTCACGTGCCCGGCGGTTTCAGCCATTGCCGGAACCAGCGTCACGGCGGTGGCTCCGCTGCCAATGACTACGACGCGCTTGCCGGTGTAATCCAGGTTCTCCGGCCATTTTTGCGGATGAATGACTGTGCCTTTGAATTGCTCAAAACCCGGAAATTCCGGCGTGTACCCGGCATCGTATTTGTAATAGCCGCTACACATCATCAAAAAGTTGCAGGTGGTGATGGACACTTCCCCGGTTTCGTTGTGTTTGCTTTCCACCGTCCAGCGCGCGGTTTCGCTCGACCACGAAGCGTTGACGACTTTTTGATTGAAGCGGATTTTCTTTTCGATGTCATGTTCGGCAGCCGTTTCGCGAATGTAGTTCAAAATCGAAGGCCCGTCGGCGATGGATTTGGCATTGCGCCAAGGCTTGAATTTGTACCCCATCGTATACATATCCGAATCGGAGCGGATACCAGGATAGCGGAACAAGTCCCAGGTGCCGCCCATGGTCGCGCGTCCTTCCAGAATAGCTACGGTTTTATTGGGACACTCGCGTTGTAAGTGGCACGCCGCGCCAATGCCGGAAAGCCCAGCACCGACAATCAACACGTCTACGTAATTTGAGGATTGGTCTGACATAATCGGTTTCCAGAGAAGTTTAACTTGCTTCGGTTTAGTTCCATTCTGCGATTGGTCTTCCCTGCCACAACCAGGCGATGTAATCCACCAATGGAGGTTCGCCGCCTATTTCCCGAAGCCGGGCATTCACCTGACCTCGGTGGTAAGCAGTGTGCAACGCAACTTGTAACGCTGTTTCGCCAATGGTGGTGCTTTCAGGCGAACGGCCCAATTGTTGCTCTATCATTGCGGCCCAGGGCAATGGCATAGGCTGATTCAAGCCTTCCTCATCTAATGGGTGCAAATGGTTTTTCGCCTCTGCGTAATACACTCGAGCCCATTTTCGCAAAGCTTGAGCCTCGCGGAATTTCGGGAAGCCTTCTTCAAAAGATTCGCCGCGCCAAGCCTTAAGAAACGCTCGCTGCGTGGCGTGCAAGTGATAAAGAAGCTCCTGCAATTCCGCATCTTTAGTTGCCGCTGGAAATGACAGCACGGCTTTCCAAACCATCGCATCCGCCCACTGCATATGCCCAAACAAATCTTGAATCGTTTCGTTATTAATCATCTTGCTCTCGTTTGTAGTGATCATCAGAGCCTAAACCTGCAACTAGAGGCTCGGAGACTGCCCTAGTCCATCAACCATTCGATCGCACGTTGACGGTCAGTAAAGGTCCGCACCTCAATGCCACGGTTCAGACACGTTGTTTCCCAAAATCTTACTTTTTCCGCTGTTTCAGTGATAGTCGGAAGCAGAACCGCCTCTTTCAACGTATGCGCAATACCACTTGCCAAAAGAACATCCACAAGAGCATAAAGATCAAAAAGTGAGTGTCCGCCTTCAAGAGCAGTGCAGTCAGCAAGTAGAAATTGTTCTTCACGTGTGCAGGCAATGGCCATGGTCTTTGCTACCGCCTCGGACAGTTCTTTCGGTGAAAGAGCGCCTTCGTAGCAAGTTTCAATAATCGGCCAGTCAGAATGAATTTTTATGTGCCATGGCATAAATTACGCTCCTTATTTGCCCCAATCACCGTTCCTTTTATAGCCACTCGGCCAACTCAACATATTGGCGAGTATAGTCTTGCCAAACAGTTCCCGCAATTTTCTCGGGCAGGCAAAGTTTGTTGG
>DAOMFR010000081.1:0-30970 GCA_035429885.1 Blastocatellia bacterium | reverse complement strand
ATACCGCTGCTGCATTCGTTGTATTGACGGCGAGAAATCCTACGCGAATTGCAATTGGAGAATCGAAACGGTGAAAAGCGTGCTGAAGTTGGTGGAATCAAACCCAGTTGGTGAGCCAACCGGGTCCGGCGTGGAGCAGGAAGATTTTGAACTGGTGCGACGCTTCAAGCACGAGGCGGATGTGTCGGCGTTTGAACTGCTGTTTCGTCGGCATCAGCAATACGTCGCCGGATTGTGCCTGCAATTTTTGCGGTCCCACGCGGAAGCTGAAGACGCCGCCCAGGAAGTGTTCATCAAAGCTTATCGCGGGTTGGCAGCGTTTGAGCCGAAGGTGACATTTCGCGGTTGGCTTTATCGCATCACGATCAATCATTGCCGAGATTTGATTGATCAGCGAATCCGCCGCGCCGAAGACAGCGACGATGAATTGTTGGCAACCATTGCGACCTTGCCCAAACAGGAAGCTCGATTGTTGGCGACGATGACTCTGGAAGCTGCGCTGGAAAAATTGAAGCCGGATTACCGAATCGCTTTCATCCTGCAAGCCGTCGAAGGACGAACCATCGGCGAAGTCGCCGAGATTCTTGGAATCGGGTTTGAAGCGGCGGCCAGCCGGTTGCGCCGCGCGTATCAACAGTTCGTTACTGCTTATGATTCGATTGCCGCTGGTCAGTGATGCTGGCCGATAGGGAGCGGTTCAATGCCCAAGTTTATGAATACTCACGACCGAACAGAATGCCGAGCCGTTGACGATTTGCTGGTCGCGCTGGCGGCTGGCGAATTGGAACCCGAACTCACCTCGCAATTGCGAGCACATCTGGACGAATGCGCCAGTTGCAGTTTGGCATTTACTGGAATCAATCGCGCTCAACAACTGGCTGTTGAGCTAAAACTTGCCAGCCCGGAACTGGACCGCTATCCCGAATTTCTGCGGCGATTGGCTGCGTACGAAGCTCAGGTTGTCAGAGACGCCGAATTGATCGCCGAGCCGGTTGAATCGAATCCGCAGATCGTTGCGCTCGCTCCGATTCGTTCTGAAAGGGAATTGGCTGAAAATGCGGTTCCACAGGCCGGAGCTGCGGCGGTCATTCCACTGTTTGGCAATCGGTTGATCTTTCGCAGCGGATTTGGTCGCGGCTTCGATTTGCAAGTGACCTCTGGCCAAAACAAGGAACTGTTTCACCTGTCTGCGAATTCTTTGGCCAAAGCCGCCGCTGTTGTTGCCGGTTTTGGAGTTTTTGCCGCTGCGTCATTATTTACTCTGGGGTTGATGGTCGTCACGATTGTTCAGCAATGGCAAAAACCTCAGGCGCAGATTGCGGAACAACCCAGACCGGAGGCCTTGCCACAAGAGCACAGGCCGCAACCGGCCGACGGGCTTCCGCAAAATTCGCCTTGGCTGCAAACGGTGGTTGGCGAGAATTCGACATTGGCGCTTTGGCGAGCCGGTGGGCAGATTCAAGCGAGCTTCATGAATCGCGATGGATCGTGGTTGTCGAATCCGTTCAGGTTGATTCCAGCGCTTTCGCCGTCAGAAAAATCCTTTTCAGAGCCGCGAGCGACCGATTGCGCGGCAGCGACTGATCGCCACGGATTTGTTGTTGTCCGGGAACAGTCGAACAGTATTTTGGCTTGGCATCTGACACCTTCCGCAGGCAAGCCACAGGCGGATGGCGAGCAACCTGTTGTGCTAAGCAACAGGGGATTTCAACCTGCCATTGCTTGGGCAGGCGACCGCTATCTGGTTGTGTGGATTGAGCCTGATCCGAATTTGCCGAAGATCAAAATGATCGAATTAGGAAGCGACGGGCGTCCGCTGCAACCTGAAGAGAGGACCGTCGCTGAATCCGAAAGCCGCAACGGAAAGTTGGGCACGCCGAGCGTCGTTGCTCAAGATGGAAGGGCAATGATCGTTTACTCAAAACAGGGCGGCGGAATCATTGCCAGAATCTGGAATCAAGCGGATGGTTTAAGCGGCTCTGCCTTCGAATTGCTTCAGCAAAAAGGATTTCTGGTCAATCGGGTTTTGCTGGCAGTTGACGGAGGGGGGCTTACCGTTTGTCTAGACGAAACTCGGCCGGAAGGTTCGGAATTACGTTTCGCCAGGGTCAGCTTCGCTGGCGAAGTTCAAACGAAGCAAACGTTGGTAACTTCCCGAATGCCGATTCTGAGTTTTGATGTTCGCGTGAATGAAGAAGGAATAGCTTTGATCTGGTCAGAGGCTGCGCTCGGCGGGGCACAAATTCTCGCGCGGCGGTTTTCGCCGGAAGGAATCGCATCAACTCGAGTGGTTAATGTGACACCAACGGAAATAGCACCGCTTGCTTTTGCCTTTGCCGACACAGAAGGAAAAGCGATGATTTGGCACGAAGCCCAACCCGCTCAGGGAAAGTTCCCCGTGGCGACTCGTCAGATTGATTGGAACCGGTGAAATTTCAGTTTCCGATTAGCGAATCAAAGGCCTCAGCATCTCCAACCGTCGAGCGATTTCAGCGCTCGTCATAGAGCGAAAGCGATTGGGAACCATGGCTCTGGAAGTCGCTTCACGGGCCGCGACGAGTTCCTGATATTCGACCGCCAGATCATCACGTGCCGGAGTGAATTCCGACGCGACAAATGCCAAATCTTCGTTGGTCACTTTTTCGTGTTCGGCGATACGAGCAACGCGACGAGCACGGATCAAAATGGATTCGATGTCTGCGCCAGACAGATGAAGCTGGCTGTTCATCAGCGGGCCCCAATTGGTGATCTGGTGCTCGATTTTGTTTTTGGCGACCATGACCTCGGCAATTTGGCGTCGCTCGTCCGGAGTTTCCGGGTAAAACAGCGCGATGTGTTCTTCGCAACGACCTTGCCGTTTCAGATCAATTGGCAAACGGTCTGGCCGGGAAGTCATCAGAATCCATAAAATTTTGCCGCGATTCGCCGTATTGCTCATGGCCGAGGCGATCTTGGAAAAGACTCGGCTGTTAACACCGGAATCGCCATCGGTTTCGCGGTTGCCCAGCGCGGCATCGGCTTCGTCAATTAACACGACGATTGGAGACAGCGATTGCAATAGATTGAGAATCTTTTCCAAATTGGCTTCCGTTGAGCCGACCCATTTGTCGCGGAAGTTTTTGAACTCGACGACGTTCAACCCGCAATCTTTGGCGAAGCATTCCGCCAAAAACGTTTTGCCTGTTCCAACGGGGCCGCAGATCAAAATCCCCATCGGCGCTTCTTCGCCGTTGCCCTGTTTGATCGTTTCGGCGATGTCGCGCATATACTCTTTGGCTTCGCGCATTCCGCCTACGGAATCCAGCCCATGCCGCGGAGTTACAAATTCAATCAAGCCCGCACATTCGGTTTCGATGATTTCTTTCTTCTTTAATCTGACATCACTGAATGTCAGCCCGTCTTCGGAAGCGCGTGCCGCAGATAGCAGCGAGCGCAAATGAACCAGATTCAAGCCGGAGGTCAGTTCGGCAATTTGTTGCTGGGTCATTTCGAGTTTTTCAATCGGATAAGCCGCCAGGAACTCTTTGATGTAATCCAGCCGCTGAGCTTCGTCCGGGTAAGGAATCTTGATTTTTGCCAGCCGGGAATTTTCTCGCACATGCGGGTGAATGTCAGACAGTGATTCAGTAACCAAAATCACCATATCTGATTCGGTGAGAGGAGTCGCCAGCCAACGCTGAATGGACACCAGCGAATTGCGATCTTCGCCTGCTAAATAGCCGCCGTTGGCTACAGGAAAAATCGTTTCCGGAAAGCTAATGACCAGCGCATTTTTATCTGAAACGTAAAGAAAGCGCTCGATCATCGGAAGCGCCCGTGCCGGATCGGAAGGAAGTTGCGCCGCAGTTTTGGCGTTGATGAGTGGGTCGGCCACACGCTGTTGAGCGACGAAGGCTCTAAGTGTCTCATCCGAATCGAAGGTGATTCCCTCGCTTCGGTTATAAAACAGAGTGCGTTTGTTACCCAGCAACTCCTGTTGAAGGAAAGTTTGCAAAGACACGAAGCCATTACGGCCTCGCGTCAGATCGTAAATATTGTGATGCAGCAGAAAATGACTGGCTTCGCCTGAGCGATATTTCCGTATGATTTCTTCCGCCCAGCCGGGTAAACGTTCGGGGGCAGCCAGTGATTGCGCCGGTTTCGACATAGGTCTTTCCTCAGTCGTAGGCGCCACGAGGGCACGGTTGATAAAGAGGATTCTGAAAGATGGACTTTACTCAAGTTCAATGTCCATCATTCAGAATTCGTCGCTTTCTATTGTTTCTCTGAGTTTGCTGGCGGTTTGGAGGCCGACGGCTGCGCAGGGAAACTGAACGTTAAATAACAGGTGATCGGGTTTTTATCCGAATCAAAAAGCGATTTGGAAAATTCCCATTGCTTGGCTGCTTCCACGGCGATTTTATTGATCTCCGGAAAGGTTGAATACTGAACATCAGCGCTAGTGACTTTGCCTTCAGTCGAAACTTCGACGCGGAGGCGAATGTTGCCTCCAAAGCCGGCGTTGCGAAGAGAGGCAGGAGATTCCGGCAAGACTTTTTTTGTTGCTTGTTCCTGAAAGGCCACGGATTGCGCTTCGTTAAATAAACGAGCGGGAGTCGCAGTCGTGTCGAGGTCAACCGTGAACGCAAACAGCAAATAGATATCTTTGCCGTCAAAGCTTTCTACAGGTGCGTTGGGGCGGACGAAATTCACGAAATCCGTCGAACGCATCTTCAGATTCCTAACCGCAAAGAAGTAGGTTTTACCGCTTTCGACTTCCAGGGGCTGAATCGAAAATCCCAATGGCTTGTTCGATTGTTCGTCCTTAAAGTGCAGAGCCACTTCCGGAATCAAGCTGGTGCCAGGCGTCACGCCATCACCGTAACTTTGCGCGCCAAACAACTGTATTTCAATGTCCCGTCCGTCTTTTTGTTTTACCAGAGAAATGATCGCCGGCCTTGACGTTCGAAACACGCGCCTGTAATCCGCTCTCAAAAGGTCAATCTCAAACTCCGGATAAAGCTTTTTGAAAGTGGTTATCCATTGATCGTAATTGCCCAGACTGGTTGTGGACATTTTGAAAACCTGATCGTTCAGGTCCTGGTATTGATCACGCTTGGCAACCATTTGAAAGGTTCGAGTCGTAACATGGATTGGTCGAAGCGACAGGCCTTCCAGCGATTTATCCTGAGCAAAACTGGTCAAAGGCGAAGCCAGAATCGTAATGGAAATAGCCAGGAAGAATGTAATCCCCAAAAAGGATGTTCGACGGTAAAGATGTTTCATTGTTTGATTCCTCCAAGTGAGAATTGCGTGAGGGACAATGCAAAAGGCACGGCTTACAATAGCAGCAAAAACGATAAACGCCTCAGTCTCTATATCTTCAGGCGACAGGGTTAGCGCCGTTCTCCGACCAGGGATGGGCGTACGACAGGTGCGATTTCTCGATTGAGAGTTTCAAGCTGTCCCATAATTGGGGCCGTTTGCTGCAAGATTTCTTTGGTGGTTTCGATAGAAGAGAGCAGGGAATCGAAATCCATCGAAAGGATGTACTCAGGCGAGGGCATGGTCACCACCTGATCGTTTACCAGTCCAAAAAAGTTTTCAATCATCTGCAACTGAGCTTCGACGCGTTTGACGCTGCGCTCAATGTCATCAAAAGTTTGCAGACGGCGTTGCAAAATCTCCACATTCTTTTCGTGTAGAGAACGTGTCTCCTGCTCGGCGAACTGCAGGTTACGTTGAGCCGTGCGCAATTGATTTTCGACAGCCTGGCGATTAATGGATTTTAGATGGTTTTTGCGTCGCCGATATTCGTCCAACAAGTCAACGAACGATTCCCAGGTCGAATCAAGTTCCCGGATTTGCGGTGGCTCGTCCGACAAGCGGGCGAATTTTTTGTAGTTGCTGGCGATCTGATTTTTCATCCAGCTTAAGTACTCGACCGCTTCTCGTTCACGTGGATCAAACTGTTTGATCATTTCCAGCCGCTGTTTGCGTCTGTGATCGTCGAACAAATGCCTTGAGCGGCGATCAACGATTTTACGGTAAAAAGAGGATGCCGGAACTGTTGCCAGATACGCACCTTCGGCAATTAGCGCTCCAGCCAAAACCAGAGTTGGTTCCAGAAAACCAGTCGTGGCCGAATAGGCAGCCGCCGCGCAGGACAACAGCAAGCCGCCGATGTTGACCGGTTCTTTCAGGGCTTCTTTAATGTAGGAGATTTTGAACTCCATCGTTTGATCGTAAAGTGCAAGTTGCGGAATCTCTGATCTTCTCGATTGGATTCCGCAACCTGCTGTTTTTACTCAGTCAGTTTACGTTCCTGGGGCAAGTAGTCAGCTGCGCCAAGCGTTCGATCTGCGTTGATTGCCGGTGCACCTTCGCCAAGAGCTTGGGAGGCGGCTGGCGGAGCCAATCCCATTTGCTGTTTGTATGCTTGCAATGTGTCCATTGCTTCAACATTCGCCAACTCTCGTTCGATGCCTTGCATGCGGGAATCAATGCTTGTGGAAGCCAGCTCAGCTCTGGCTTCGGCGGCGGCAGACCGGTTGGCGATTTTTTCGCGCATATCATCGAAGGTCTGCGAAGTGTCACCCATCTGGAAGCTGGCCATTGTTGCAGCGAGGCGTTCCTGCATCTGAGCCTGTTTGTTGGCAGAAATGAGTTGCATGGCCTCAGCCTGGCGGCGGCGAACATTGACCATGTAATTATCAAAGTATTCTCGGGCTTTCAGCGATGCGGCTTGGGCCGACACATGGTTTTGCTGGCTGGTCGCCAAAGCGCGTTGCGCAATTTGCAATTCGCCGATTAGAGCAGTGGCAATATCGTCTTTGCCGACACGAATGGCGGCTTTGATTTTATTGTCCAGGTCGGTGAGTTTGGTTTGGTTGGCCTGGATTTCACGTTCGAGGCGCTTTTCGGTTGCCATAACCTGCGCAACGTTTTCACGCATTTTAGGCACTTCATCGTTCATATCACGAACGAGTTGCTGAAGAATCAATTCCGGGTCTTCAGCGCTGTCTATCAATCCGCCAAAGATCGAACGAAACAGCCTTTTGAGACGAGTCCACATGGTTTTGGTATTCTCCTGAAGAACATAGGGGCGGAACTTTCCTGGGCTTGAGCACCTCTGATTGTTTGCAGCCAGGGACTACAAAAGTTATCCGCGTATTGTCAGTAGACGATAGCCCAGCGGCTACGCCATCAAGGACGCTGGTGATACGTTGCGAAAGACAGAACTGTTCGCTGACATGTCCAATAACTACAAAGATTTTCAAAAAAAAATCGAGTCTGTCTTGTCGGTACCCCAATTTCCCGAACGGGAGCAAGTATACCAGTCGCATTTCACGTTGTCACACAGCGGTTTTCGAAGTGAATTGATTGCAACCATCAGATGACTTTTGTAAGCTGGCTTCGTTTTTGAGATAGGGCTTTTATCTCATCCCCTTAGTGAAATCGCGAAAGGAAGACGTTACGCTGTTTTCCTCTTCACTCCGCTGTATGGCAAGAATGTATAACACGTAACTTGATTCCTATTCAGCAAGACTCTTGGACACACATTTTTTATTTTTCAAAAAGCTGGGGCTATTTCGCTGATGAATGTGGTAAACCTCTTTGAATCAGACTCTCAATCTGACGACAGTATGAATGGGACAGGCAATAGTGGGCTTTCAGCCAGCCACGCACATGTTTTGCCTGAGGTTCTCAGCAATAGTGCCACGAATGGCAGTAAAGAAGGCTACCAGATGATTCTGGAGAGCATTCATGATGGCTATTTCGAGGCCGATTTGACAGGACGCCTGACTTATCTCAATGAAGGTTTGGTCAGAATATTGGGGGGAACGTCTAAATCCGATTTGTTGGACGTAGAAATTACAAAATTTACGGACAAACAAAATGCAAAACGATTGCAGGAAATAGCCAACAGAGTTTTTACGACAGGCGAATCAGTTCCTTCCTTCATTTACAAAACGCGACGATGTAACGGCGACTGGTATGATGCTGATATTTCGGTGGCGCTGATGAAAGACGATCAGTCAACCCCGATTGGCTTTTGTGGGATTATCCGCGATGTCACCGAGCGGGGGCGCGCGGAAAAATTGTTGCGTGAAAGCGAAGAGCGGTTTCGGACTTTAGCGGAAACAGCATCAGATGCGATCCTGACAATTGATGAGTCGGGGATCATCGTGTTCGCAAATTCAGCCCTCCATAAGATTTTCGGATATGCGCAAGGAGAGGTGATTGGCCAGGGAATCGAGAGGCTTATCCCCGAATCGCTTCGCGCGCGATATAAAGCCAGCCTTGCAAATTACATCAATACAGGGCGGCCTACTACGTCATGGAAAGCTGTTGAATGGGGTGGGTTGCGGAGCGATGGGAAAGAGATTCCGATAGAGCTCTCCTTGGGAGAGTTTTTCAGCAATGGCCGCCGATATTTCACGGGAATCGCTCGCGACATCAGTAACCGCAAGCAGACGAATACTTTGCTTGCTGGCCAGGTAAAAGTTCTGAAGATGATTGCCACAGGCGCGTCCTTGTACGAGACATTGGATGCCATCATCGGTGTATTCGAAGAAGTTTCCCAAGCCTCTATTTGCTCAATACTCTTACTAAGCGAATCTGATCAGACGTTGCACCATGGTTCTGCCCTGAATTTGCCTGAAGAGTATGTGCGCGCTATTGACGGAGTGAGTATTGGACCGAGCGTGGGGTCTTGTGGGACGGCTGCTTATACAAAAAAAATAGTGATTGTTGAGGATATTGCTCAAGATCCTTTGTGGGCAGATTATCGTGCTTTGGCGCTCAAAAGTGGTTTGCAGGCCTGTTGGTCCGTTCCTATTTTTTCAACCACGCGACAGGTACTCGGAACTTTTGCAAGTTACTACCGATCCATCGCAAAACCGACTCAGGCGGAAATTGATCTAATTGAGATGATGGCGCACCTAGCCAGTATCGCAATTGAATGTTCCAAGTCGGAAGAAAGACTTCGCAAGAGCGAAGCTCGTTTTCGTGCATTGATCGAAAAAAATGCTGATGGAATTGCATTGACCGATGAGAACGGAGTTTTCATTTATGCCAGTCCTTCAACTTATCGAATACTGGGCTACGAATCTTCTGAAATAATAGGGAAAACCGCAGTAGATCGCATACATCCGGACGACTGGCAGTCGCTTAATGAAAATGGTTACGCTCTCGCGGGAAAGCACGGAAGCAGTACGACTGTGCAATATAGAGTTCGGCATAAAAATGGCAGTTGGCTTTGGGTGGAAACCACCTTGACTAACATGCTTGAAGATCAAGACGTTCGAGCCTTGGTTGTTAATTTTTGTGACATCACACAGCGAAAATTGACTGAAGATGGATTGCGTCGTTCGGAAGAACAATATCGGAGTCTGGTCGCTGCGCTGGACGAAGGTATCATCCTGATGGACAAAAATGGGGCATTGGTGGCAGCCAATTCCAGTGCAGAGCGGATATTGGGGTTGACTGAAGAGCAAATTCGGGCGCGAAATATGCTCGGTCCAAATTGGACAGCTGTCCACGAAGACGGCTCACCTTTTGACATCGCGGAATATCCAATTGCGGTCACCTTGAAAACAGGGCAGTCGCTATTGAATGTGGTCATGGGAGTTTTGAGACCCGATGAGCAATTAGCTTGGATTTCGGTCAACACTCAGCCTCTTATCCGAAAAGGCGAGTCTTTGCCTTACGCCGTTGTTGCTTCTATCACTGACATTGCGGAACGTTTGCGCGCACATGCGGAACTGCAGCGCTCAGAAGAGCATTATCGCTTATTGTTTGAACACAGCTTTGCAGGCATTGCGCGCATGACGGCCAGCGGAGCTTTGGTCGAGTGTAACGACGCGCTTGCGCACATGTTCGGATGTACTTCCAGAGAAAAGTTGCTGGAAAGCGAAGGTTCAAATTTTTATTTTGATTTGACCGAGCGGCAGCGATTGTTTGATGAACTGCTCAAATGTGGCAGTTTGCGTAACCAGGAAATCAAAATGAAGCGGCTGGACGGGTCTACTGTTTGGGCGCTGGTCAATGCTTCTTTGTTGCAGACGGAAAAAAACAGTGGTGAGCCCTTGTTTGAAGGAGTCATCCTGGATATTACCGAGCGCAAACTAACTGAGCAAAAATTGGAGCAATTGTATGAGCAATCGCGAGCGCTTTCGGCGCGCCTTGAAACCGTGCGTGAAGAAGAGCGAACTCACATTGCCCGCGAGATTCACGATAATCTTGGCCAGATGATGACAGGCCTCAAGATGGATTTTTCCTGGCTGGAAAAACGGATGGTTCGGTTGAAAGATGAAAAGCTCCAGAGTGAAATAAAACCAAAGTTCGTCGAAGTCGCCAAGCTTTTGGAAGATGCGATTCAAACCGTGCGCAATATCGCCAGCGATTTGCGTCCAGGGGTTCTGGATACGTTGGGGTTGAGGGCCGCGATTGACTGGCAAGTCCGCGAATTTAAACTTAAAACAGAGATCAAGTGTTCGCTCAAACTTTGTCATGAGCCTAAAGACCTGTCGCAGGATCACGCGACAGCGCTATTTCGAATTCTGCAAGAAATCCTGACCAATATCACCAGGCACGCAAACGCCACTCAGGTAAATATCGAGATGACAAAGACGAGCAATGACATTCGACTGGTGGTTTCCGACGACGGCATTGGGATAAGTGAAGAGCAAATCCGGAATCCGAAATCTCTGGGCTTGCTGGGCATGCGAGAGCGAGCGATGATTTATGGAGGTAGCGTAACAGTGACAAGTCAGCCAAATGGTGGAACCTCAGTGAACGTGCGAATACCCATCAAAAAAGTAAAACCGGCCAGCTCTCAGTTTGAAAGCTGACCGGCATCATTCTCAATCATTCCCACAATCATTTTCTGGCGATAACGCAAACTGCTTCAGAGCCAACTCGGCGTCTGACCAATTGAACATCGCGAAATCCCACCCACCGTACCAAACCCAACACATCTTCAACCTCTTGTTCGGAAAACCCAGGAGCCATCTGAAAAAGGTTGTTGGTAGAAATCAAGCGCAAGCATAAAACCAGCAGACCATTTTCACTTAGCACACGTTGAATTTCGGTCAAATTGTGCTCGGCGTTCGGCCAAAGCTGGTAATTGTTTACGGCTAACACCTTGTCGAATCGCGCATATTCATACGGAATATTGGCAATGCTCGCTTGCGATAATTCCACCAAGCCCGATTTGATAAATCCCAGATTCCGCTTTGTTGCCTGACGGATCATTACATCGGAAATATCAATTCCGGCGACATATCCTTTCGAGGCACGTTCGGCGATCATTTGAATCGCGTGGCCATGGCCAAAGCCAATTTCCAGCACCTGATCCTCCGGCTTTACATTCAACGTTTCCACTGCGAAGCGGTTCATTCCAGCGTTTTTGACTGCCATTACACGGCCAGCCAATCTGCCCAGCATTCCTTGAGGACAGGCAAATTGAGTTCTCCAGCCAGTAAATCTTCCTGCGAATTTACAGGGCGAAGAAGGGGAAGGTTGAAGGATAGGTTGCGAAAAATTGGCGTGCGAATTCAATGTTCCCTCCGTGGAATAGCACGCGGCTCAGATCGAATATAAGCCGTCACGCTGTGTTGCCTGAGTTTTTTAATATGCGCTTCCATTCATCGCTTTCGAAGAACGAACGGACATGGTGCAAAGTTTCTGCGGCTTCGCTCATTTTTTTGTTGGTGACTCCAACATTGCTTTGGGACAACAGCTTTTCTTCGCGACGATCCATGGTTTCAACGGCTTTTTTGCCTTGTGAGGTCAGGCGAACAAAGGCGGAGCGTTTGTGAGCGGGATTGTCGATGAAGTCAACAAAACCTTTCTCGGCCAATTGGTTGATCAGTATTTGCACGTGCTGTCTGGATACGGCTCGCTCGCGTGCCATTTGAGGCACCGTGAGGTCTCCAACTTTGTTCAAGCTTCGCAGAATGCTGCGCAACCCGCCGGACATTTCTCCCTGGTGATGCACTTCGTCAGCGACGATCCGCAGTCTGTGGAAGAGCGCCGCAGTCTCGTTGATTAACACATTGAATGCCGACTCGGATTTCTTTGGTTTACGGGCGGAAACAGAATTTTTTTCTTTTGTCATTGATGTTGTGTCAGCGATAGGCAGTTTGTCATTGTGACAAGTAGGTTGTCAATTGTAATTCACCTAAGTGGTGATGATGCAAGCCGCGATTTTCTAGCACAACATGACGGAAATCAAAAAGATCAGACAAATTCCAAAAAGTCTTATATGAAGACGACTCTGTCAGGAGTTGGAGTGATGGGGGGCGCTGATTGGTAGGAAATCCTGGGAATGTCGCACTGGCATTGCCTATCTTTCCCGGATATTTCATAAATATGCCGCATGGCGGTCTAAAGTTTTCAGTTTGCGATTACTTAGGAGGATATTATGGATTGGGTTGTTACCAAAATTAAGTGGATTATGCTGGTATCCGGCGTGTTGACTTGCTCGATGCTATTTACTGCAATCGTGCCTCAAATGGTACTGAGTTCCATGTTTGGAGAGACGTTGGAAGGGGCAGTTGCCGACATCGTTGTTCGCAATTGGGGGGCGCTGATTGGCATTGTTGGAGTGATGCTGATTTATGGCGCGTACCATTCGCCAAACCGCTCAATGGTGCTGGTGGTTGCCAGCGTCAGCAAGGTGATCTTTATTTCGCTGGTGCTGATGCATGGCAGCCAGTTTCTAAGCCATCAAGCAGGTGGTGCGGTCGTCGGAGACGCATTGATGGTGGTGCTGTTCGTGATCTATTTGATGCGTGCTCGCAGTAAATAGATCCTTCACTGAATCGACTGTTCAACAAATGCGCTGCGAATAACAACATAAGCCTATTCTTTATGCGACTGCTGACCCGTTCCGATATTCAACAATCGCTTTCGATGCCGGAAGCGATTGAGATCGTCAAACAGGCATTCATCGAACTGTCCGTCGGCACAGCCGAAAGCCCTCTTCGCACGGCAATTTTTCAAGCCAAGCACGATGGGTTGACGCTGTTTATGCCCGGTTACCTTAGCCAAGCCGACGCTCTGGCCGTCAAAATTGTTTCGATCCATCATCAAAATTCACGGATCGGGTTGCCACGCATTCACGCTCTGGTTGTGGTGATTGATTCGCGAACCGGTCAGCCCATTGCCGCAATGGAAGGTGGCTACTTGACCGCGCTGCGAACAGGCGCGGCTAGTGGGGCGGCAACGGACTTGCTCGCGCGTGCTGATGCCGAAGTCGCCGCAATCATCGGGGCAGGGCAACAAGCTCGGCAGCAGGTGCTGGCCGTCGCAACGGTTCGTCCGATCAAACGGTTTTGGGTTTATGCTCGCCGTCGAGAAACGGTCGAATTGCTGATTGACGAATTGCAGTCTCAGATTTCTGCTGAGCTGCTGGCCGCCGACTCACCTGCTCAAGCCGTTAAAGATGCCGATGTGATATGCGCAGCGACCAATTCATGTGTGCCAGTGTTCGACGGAAACGATTTGAAATCCGGCGCGCATATCAACGGGATTGGCTCCTACACACACGAAATGCAGGAAGTTGATTTCACCACCATGCGCCGAGCTTCAAAAATCGTTGTTGACCAACGTCAGGCTGCTTTGGCCGAAGCCGGAGATTTGATCATTGCCATCAACAGTGGAGAGATTCAGTTGGAGAATGTGTTCGCTGAGCTTGGCGAAATCGCCGCCGGATTAAAACCCGGGCGCCAACGCGATGATGAGATCACTTACTTCAAATCAGTCGGCAATGCCGTTCAAGACGTCGCCGTGGCTCAGGAAGTTTACCAAGCGGCCTTGAAAAAGAACCTGGGAAATGAGTTCGATTTGTTGAGCTAGCGCGTTCAAGGAAGAGATTTCCCCCAAACATAAAACGGAGAAGGCACGAAGGGAGGTTCGGGCACAGATTGTGAACCTTCGTGAAAGATTATTTTCTTGAGAAGTTCAAAGGCAGATGGAAATTCATAATTGTGACGTGGCTATTATTGGGTGTGGCCCCACCGGAGTAGTGTTGGCCAATTTGTTGGGAGAGCTCGGTTGCAAAGTCGTTGTATTGGAACGCGAGACAGGGATTTATCCGATTCCTCGTGCCACACATATAGATGAAGAGACGCAGCGAAACTTTCAGGCTACGGGATTGATGGCTGAGCTTGCGCAATACACCGACCCGTTTGGCGTCATGCAGTTTGTGGACGAAAAAGGCTCTGTATTGTTTGAAGATATCATCCAGGACACTCGAAGCCTGCACGGATACTCAGGATCATGTTTTTTTGACCAACCAGCGTTCGAACGAATTCTGCGCGATGGGCTCTTACGGTTTTCAAATGTGAGCTTGCACGCAGGGGTTGCAGCTGAATGTCTGGATGATACTGGTGATGGCGTGACAATCTCAGCTAAACGGCTGAGTGACGGCGCCTCGCTGGTGTTCAAATCTGGGTGGGTCGTAGGGTGCGATGGCGGGCAAAGTTTGACGCGCGACGCGGTTGGGGTGTGCATGGATTCTTTTGCACGGAAACGGCGGCGTTGGGTAATCGTGGACAGTTTATTGAAAGACAGGGCTGATGCAGCGTTGATACCCGACCGGTTTCGTTATGTGTTTGATCCTGTGCGGCTGACGATTTTGGCTTATGGTTTTGGAGCAAATCGGCGTTGGGAATTTCAATTGAACGAAGGGGAAGAGATTCCCGATGATGCGGAAGTATTGCGTTGGTTGTCAGCTTTTATCGATCCGCAGCGATTGAACATTACGCGCATTGTGACTTATTCCCACAATGCTGTGGTGGCGAAAAACTGGCGCGTCGGGCGAGTTTTTGTTGCCGGAGACGCCGCGCACATGATGCCGCCTTCGGCAGGGCAGGGAATGTGTTCGGGAATTCGCGATGCCATCAACCTGGCCTGGAAATTGGCGGTTGTGGCCACCGGCAATGCTAATCCCGAGTTGTTGGATAGTTACGTTCAAGAACGTCGCCCACATAACATTGCTGTTTTGAAAGGCACATTGTTCATCAGCGACCGATTGCAGGCTGATAATGCGCTTGAGCGTTGGTGGCGAAAATTGCAGGCTCAGATCATCGCTGCAATTCCGCCTTTGCAAGCTTTGCTGCGTCATTGGAGTTTGCGACGTCCGCCATTGCAATCCGGCTTCATTGATAAAACTTCGCGCTTGGCTGGGCGGCACATCCCGCAAGTGAAAGTTGAGTGGATGGGCAGTGAAGTTCTGTTGGACGATGTATTCAGATATCGTTTTGCATTGCTGGTGAAGCCGGAACTGCTGACTGAATCTATTATCAACTGGGCCGCAAAGCGCAGCATCGCTGTTTGGCGATTGGGAACGGATTTCCACGAACGCCAAAAACTGCTGGAACAATGGATGCGAGAAGAGTCTCTGGATTTTGTTCTTGTGCGACCGGATCGTTATATCTTTGGTGCTGGCCCGATCTGCGAATTCGAGCAAACGCAGGCGAGTTTTGATGACTGGTGGAACTGAAAAATTTATGGCTGATTACGATGTCATCGTTTTAGGCGGAGGCCCGGCAGGAATAAGTTCTTTGCTGTGGTGCAACTCGCTGGGATTGCGCGCGATGTTATTGGAGCAGGCGCCGGAGCTTGGCGGGCAATTGCTTCAAATGTTTCATCGTGTGATTGATTATCCTGGAGTGGTGCCGGAAAACGGACGCGAGTTGCGAGATCGCTTTCAAACTCAGTTGAATGAATTGCAACTGAGATATCGGCTCGGTTGTCAGCTGCGGGCAATCAGTTTGAACGAACGAACTCTGGTTTGCGACGATGAGCCGTTGACCAGCAAAGCCATCATTATTGCCACAGGAGCGAGCAAACGGAGGCTTGGCATTCCAGGCGAAGACCGCTTTGCCATTCGCGGCGGAGTCAGTTTTTCGGCCACGCGCGACCATGGTTTGTATGCAGGGAAAAAAGTGTGCGTTATTGGCGGAGGGGATTCGGCAGTGGAAAACAGTTTGATTCTTTCGCGGGTTTGCCCACAGGTCATACTGATTCACCGTTCAGATGATTTTCGTGCACGTGCTGAATGGTTGAGCGAAGCGCGGCAAACTTCCAACATCACTTTTCTGACCGGCTTCAACGTCAAAGCAATTGAAGGCGGTGACAGTGTCGAGCGATTGATTGTGGAAGATGTTGGCTCAGGCAAATTGACGGCGATTGAAACTGAAGGCGTCTTCGTTCGTGTTGGCATTGCGCCTAACACGGACGTGTTTCGGGGACAGATTGAATTAAACGACGCTGGCTATGTTCTCGCAGATCAGAGACAACAAACCTCGACTGAGTGGATATACGCTGCAGGCGACGTCTGCAATCCCGTTTGCTTGAGCGTCGCCACGGCCGTTGGGCAGGGAGCAATTGCCGCCAAATCCATTGCCCGCAAGTTTGGGGAGCACGACAAGTAGTGTGGCTCCCGTCTTCATCTCGGTAAGCGCGAGATTTACGGAAGAATGACAGGAGGCGGTACGAATAACGGGTCAACGTTTCTTTTCAGCCAGGTGTGAAATGCAGGGCAACTGAAATTCAAATCCGCTGCGTTCAAGTAACTGTTTACAGCCACCACGCTGACCGGTGTGCTGACGCTGGTTGCTCCGGCTTGTCTGCTAGAGCGGTACGCAACCAAGTGCATAGGTGAATAATCGCTGGAACCTTCCAGCTTGAAATCAATGCCGTATCCGTCCGGCAGAAAATGTTCGTGGTTGATGTTGTAACCCTTGGCCGTGGTCAGTGTTTGAAACCCCTTGGCGATCAGTTCACGGTTATTGATGATAACAGGTTCCCATTTTCCTCCGCCGGGTTTTGTTGTATCGCCGAGTTTTGTCACGCGAATTTCGACGATTTGTTGCGGATCAAATCGGTAACGGAACGCATTTACCAACGGTGGCAGGGAAAAGTACGTCCCCACAAGCGCTATCAAGAAGGCTACGCCAATAAATGCCCAATTTCCGGCATACGCTCCTGCTTCGCGAGCCTGGGCACTTTTGCCTCTGATGAACATCACCAGAAGTCCGATACCGACTGTAAGGGCAGCGAACACAATGAACAGATGGGGAAGATAATTGTTGAAGATTTGCGAAGTTGTCGGAAACATAAGCGTTGCTCCTGTTAAAAGTCTTGCGCCAACATTTCGGCCATTGTGTGAACTAGAAAATCTGCGTTGGTTTCGTCAAAAGGCATCGGGGGACGAATTTTGACGACGTTGTGATGCGGGCCGTCCGTGCCGAGCAGAATGCTATGGTCGCGCATGCGGTTGGCGATAAAGGAGGCTTCTTCTCCCGCAGGCTCCAGCGTCGCGCGGTTTCTCACCAACTCCACGCCTAGAAACAATCCTGAGCCGCGCACATCTCCAACCAGAGGAAAGCGATCCACGAAGGGCTTCAGCGATTCCAGCATTCGATTGCCGATGCGAAGCGCATGCTGTTGCAGTTGCTCTTCGCGAACGACATGCAGCACTTCCAAGCCGACTGCGCACGAAACCGGATTGCCACCGAAGGTGCTGAAAAACTCCATGCCATTGTTGAACGAATCCGCGATTTCCGCTGTGGTTACGACAGCGCCAATCGGATGGCCGTTGCCGATGGGTTTGCCCATCACGACGATGTCGGGCTCAACTCCGTGAGCCTGAAACGCCCAAAAATCCGTGCCGATTCGTCCGTAACCAGTTTGCACTTCGTCGGCAATGCACACTCCGCCAGCCGCTCTCACGGCTGCATACACCGAAGTCAGATATCCTTCAGGCATGAAAATCTGGCCTCCCACGCTAGGGCAGGTTTCGGCGATGTAACCAGCCAAGCCTTTATCCTTGGCTTGCAGTCGGTCAATGACTTCGCGAACGTGAGCCGCGTATTTTTCGCCAGCCTGTGGGTCATCGTATTTGTACGCACCGCGATAACCGTCGGGAATTGGCGCGGTGTGAACCCAGTCGGGAGCTCCGCTGCCACCTGGGCCATCGTGCTTGTAAGGGCTGATGTCGATCAAGCCGGTCGTGTGGCCGTGATAGGCCGCTTCCAGGACGATCATGTCTCGCTGTCTTGTGTGTGCTCGCGCCAGCCGCAACGCCAGTTCGTTGGCTTCACTGGCGGAATTAACAAAAAAACAGACGTTAAGGTTCTTAGGCAGCGTCGCGCACAACTCATCGGCGTAACGATTGATCATATCGTGCAGGTAACGCGTGTTGGTGTTGAGCACGGACATTTGCCGCTGAGCGGCTTGAATGATTCGAGGATGGCAGTGACCTACATGCGGGACATTGTTGTAGGCATCCAAATATTGCCGCCCGGTTTCGTCAAACAAATACTGCCGCCAGCCGCGAACGACTTTGACGGGATTGCGATAACCGATGCTCAGGTTGCGACCGATCCGTTGGCGGCGAATGGCCAGCGTTTCCGTTTTACTTGGTTCCATCGCTGGAAACCGGTCAGCCGGAATTCCCAAAATCAAATTCGGGTCAGGTGAAAACTCGCGCCACACTTCGCTTTCGCTGGCTCGGCACACTCCCGGAAAGTCGCAATCCAGGTCGAGCAAATCCGTGATGATTTGCAGATGAAGATGCGGCGTCCAGTTTCCGTTAATCGGCGGAGCGCCGACTGACGCGATTCGCTGCCCTGCGGCGATTGACTGGCCGACGCGCAATCCTTCCAATGAGTCTTCGCTGAGATGGCCGTACAACGTGAAGAATTCATGGCCGACATCAGTTTGATGCCTCAAGATGATGACCGGCCCGTAATCCAATGGCGCGTTGTTGTTATTGAACGCGTGCACCGTCCCAGCCAGCGGCGCATATACTGGCGAACCAGCTTCGACAAATAGGTCAATTCCCAGATGGACAGTTCGCGCTTCGCCGGTGCGGGCGTCGGCGGCAAATAGCGGCGTAACGTACAGCATACGCGCTTCGTCGTAACGCCCGACGCCGATTTTGACGTTTTCCGATTTCATCAAACTGAAGAGTCGTTCGGTCAATTTGGATTCAGAATTTAGTTCAGCGTCACCATTGAGCAAGTAACTGCCCACACTAAGATCGAATACGATCAACGGTTCGGTTTGAAGATCAGCATCAAGAACGGAGGCGAAATTCTTTGAATTGGTTTGGAGCCATTCAGTGAGTAACACGCCACGCTCGTTGCCGGTCGCACTGCTGGCTCGGAACGTCATTTCGGCAAACCGCGGATGAATTGCCGCCAGTCGCGGCAGCGTGTTGCGAATCGGTTGTTGGCTGATTCGCAAGTATTCGTCGTCCGGACGTTGCTGCAGTTGATGAGCGGCCATACAAACGCTGACACACAATCGCAACTTGACCAATCCAAACAACACCGCAAGTTCTGCTTCTGTCAGCGGATTTTCGCTGTGATAACCCGCGACGATGTGCGCCGCAACGGCCAGCGGATCGGGTTTATCCAGAATGGTATAAGCAATTGCGATGGCCAAATCGCAGACGGTGTAGCTGAACACCATGTCGCCGAAATCCACCAGACCCACAACTTGCTGATTGCGTGAGTAAAGATCGCTGCCTCCGCCGACCAGCACGTTGTAATCGTTGGAGTCGTTGTGAATCGCGCTGCGCCGAAGCTGAGGAAGCAATGGTGCGGTGTCGCGCTCAAACTCATGGGCAAGTTTGCCGACTAATTGCCGCAGCTCTTGATCTGGGATCAGCGACTCGTACTTGCGAATTTCGCGCAATCCGTTTGCCAAATCCCAATGAAAGTCTCGATGAATTGCCGGATGATCAAATCTGCTCAGCGCCCGATCCACTTGTCCCAGACATCTGCCAAGTTCGTGCAGCAATTCGTCAGAATGACGCCGCACGCTGCCAAGAGGAGTCCCATCGAGATAGGTAATCAGCCAGACGAAGTGGATGGTTTCATTGTCGGAAAGAACTTCCGCAATGGTTTCACCGCCTAGTGTGGGAACGACCAAAGGGCAAAACGATGACTGCTCAGAAATGATCGCCATCGCATGCTGCTGAGCTTCAAGCATTGCGCGGTTTTCTGTAGCGTTGGCGATTTTGAGCACGAATCGTTTACCCGATTTGGTGGTCAGCAAAAAGTTCTGGTCGCGTTCACTGGGCAGCGCAGAAGCTGTCGAGCGAATTCCATAGAGATCGTTGGTGAGCCGGCTGGCCGATTCAGTTGTAAAGCGCGGAGCGTGATTGAGCAAAGTCATAGGAATTTCTTGTATTTGTGAGTGATGATGACGCCGTGGTAGTTTACGGGTCTGGACTCAAACTTCAACTTGTTGACCTTCACTTATGCCGTCTAACTATCTTTTTGCTGTCGGTTCTGAAAATCCTGTCAAAATCAATTGTGTTGCAGAAGCCGTTATGGCTTTCTGGCCCGACGCCCGGGCCATCGGTATCCATACGAATTCGGGCGTCAGCGCTCAGCCAGAATCTGATCACGAAATGTTTCTCGGCGCATTCAATCGTGCGCAACAGGCACTGGACAAAATCCCTGAAGCCGAATTTGGTGTGGGTGTGGAAGGAGGGACTTTGGATACTGAAGAGGGAATGTGGGCTTATGCCTGGATTGCCGTGATTGATCGGCAGGGCCGGATTGGGAAAGGGCAGTCAGGCCGGTTTTTGTTGCCAGAGCCAATCGCGCAACTGGTTCGAGAAGGAATTGAGCTTGGCGAAGCGGATGACCGGTTTTTTGGCCGATCCAATTCAAAACAGCAAGACGGTGCGATTGGGATTTTGTCGGATGGCGTGGTTACGCGGCTGGATTTATACAAACCGGCAGTGGTGTTCGCTTTGTTGCCGTTTGTTCACAAGGAATTTTATGAAGTTTTAGAATAGGCAGAGTTGAAAAGTTCGTCGGGACAGTAATGCTAGGGGCCTTGCCCAAACTCATCATCTCCGCCTAACTGGTTGGCCTAAACGGTAGTGGCCACACTGTTTTCGCCCAGCAGGAAATTGACGGATTCCATCAAACTTTTGCTGTCAAAAACGGATTTGTCTACAAATCGGTCAATTCCTGCCCCAAGCTTATCGGGTAAATTGAATTCTCCCAGATTGCCGCTCAGAGCGATGATGGGAACTCCGCTCAACTTGCCGCGTTCGCGGCGAATCAATCTGGCCAACTCAATTCCATCCAATATAGGCATTTGCAGGTCTGTGATAATCAGATCCGGTTGATGAGCTACTGCTTGCAGATAGCCTTCATCGCCATCGCGTGCGGTGACAACTGCAAAGCCTTGTAAGCGAAATAATTCTGTCAGGGTGAGTCGCAATGTGAGGTCATCCTCTACGACCATGATTTTATGTCTACGGCTCGGCATTTTGGATTTCCTCCCGTTGCTTTCTTGGGGTTAATTTTTTAGACCACAAGCCTGCCAATCGGCGAGCAATGTTTATGCCAGTCGCTGCCTTCTGGAGATCGGCATTGACAACAATGGACTTAACTGCGTTTTGTTGGGAGATGGCCGAGAAAGCAAAGAAATGGAAGTGTAAGTATTTAAATCGGAATTTTCAGGAAGTGTTTTGTCCTGGATCACAACCGAAACGTCAAAAACAAAAAGCAGAGTAAGTTTATGACTCAAACTCACTCTGCTTTTGAAGTTTTAATTACAACTTGCTTGCTGGTTATCCGCTGTAACGCTTGAAGAGCAAGGCAGCGTTTGTCCCGCCAAATCCAAAGCTGTTTGATAGGGCATACGTGACTTTGGAGGGCCTTGCCTGGTTCGGAACACAATCCAAATCACATTCCGGGTCAGGATTTTCATAGTTGATTGTCGGTGGCAGGATCTGGTTGTAAACAGCCAACGCCGTTACTCCTGCTTCCAATCCGCCGGCGCCTCCCAGCAAATGGCCGGTCATGGACTTTGTTGAACTGAGCGCCAGTTTGTACGCGTGATCGCCAAATGCGGCTTTGATCGCTTTTGTTTCATTGACGTCTCCAACTGGAGTCGAAGTCCCATGCACATTGATGTAATCCACGTCTTCCATGGTGACGCCGGCGTCTTTGACCGTTTTCAGCATGACACGGCGCGGGCCATCCATATCGGGCAAGGTTATGTGGAACGCATCGGCAGACATTCCGTAGCCAACAACCTCGGCATAAATCTTGGCTCCACGGGCTTTGGCATGTTCCAACTCTTCCAACACCAGAATGCCAGCGCCTTCGCCTATGACGAAACCATCACGTTCTTTATCGAACGGACGAGAGGCTCGCTGCGGGTCATCGTTACGAGTCGAAAGTGCGCGCATTGCCGCAAAACCTCCGACCGACATTGGAGTAATTGCGCCTTCGGAGCCTCCGCAGATCATCGCATCGGCGTCACCACGTTGAATGATCTTGAAGCTGTCGCCGATGGCGTGCGCCCCTGAACTGCAAGCTGTTGCTGTCGCTGAGTTCGGGCCTTTGGCTCCGGTGTAAATCGAAACATAGCCTGAAGCCAGATTGACAATTGAAGCCGGAATAAAAAACGGCGAAATTCGATCCGGGCCGCCTTCCAGCATTTTGGTGTGTTCGCGCTCAAATACGCTGAAGCCACCAATTCCACTGCCGATATAGGCGCCGATCATTTCCGCGTTGTCTTCGGTGACCTTCAGGCCGGAATCTTCCAGAGCTTCTCTTGAAGCCGCGACGGCGAAGTAGATGAAATAATCCATCTTCTTCAGTTCTTTCTTTTCGATGAACTTGCCTGGATCGAAGTTTTTAGTTTCAGCGGCGAATTTGACTTTGTGCTGACTGGTATCGAAACGTGCAATGTAATCCACTCCACTGCGCCCTGCGATCAGACCGGCCCAGGTTTCTTCAGTAGTGTTCCCCAGCGGACTGACCAGACCAATACCAGTGACAACAACACGCCTCTTTGTAATTTCGTTGTTCACGATTTCCTTCCCCTTCGGAAATATCTGTAAAGACAATCAGCCACAAAAAAGCATTTGCACCACAAAAGTAACCCAAGGCTGAGTTGGCTTTTGTAAGTTTTGTGCCTTTTTGTGGCTCAATTTTGTTTGGCGATGCCGCACGCCAGTGCAGGGATTATTTCCTGTGCTCGTCAATGTAACGATACGCGTCGCCGACGCTCTGAATTTTTTCGGCCTCTTCGTCAGGAATCTCGATGCCGAACTCTTCTTCGAATCGCATCACCAACTCGACCGTGTCGAGTGAGTCCGCGCCCAAATCGTCAATGAACCGCGCGTTCTCTGTGACTTCAGCTTCGTCCACACCGAGTTCATCCACAATAATCTGCTTTACCTTGTCAATAATTGAATCTGCCATGAATTCCTCCAAGTAGTGATTTTAGATTGCGGATTGCAAACTGCGGACTGCTGATTACTGCAATCCGCAAGCAACAATCACATGTACATACCACCATTGATATTGATTACCTGACCGGTGATATAGCCTGCCTCATCTGAGGCTAAAAACGCAACAGCGTAAGCGACATCGAGATCATTCCCCGGCCGTTTTAGCGGAATCTGTTCGAGCATGGCGTTGCGCGCCGCTTCGTTTAACACCGCTGTCATTGGTGTTTCGATAAAACCTGGCGCAACGGCATTCACCGTGATGTTGCGCGAAGCATATTCGCGCGCAACGGCTTTCGTAAATCCGATCAGCCCAGCTTTGGCTGAAATGTAATTGACCTGTCCGGCATTTCCCATCTGCGCCACGACCGAAGTCAGATTGATGATGCGTCCTTTGCGGGTTTTGGTCATCATCGGCAGCACAGCCTGAGTCGTCAGAAACACTCCGGTCAAATTGGTGTTGAGAACGTCGTCCCAATCGTTTTGCTTCATTCGCAGCATCAATCCGTCACGCGTGATAGCCGCGTTGTTGACCAGGATTGAAATTGGCCCAAGCTCTTCGCCGACTTTGGCGACGGCAGCTTTGATATCTTCGGAGCTTGCCATATCGCCGCGAATGGCGATTGCTTTACGGCCTTTCGCTTTAATTTCTTCGGCGACCGTTTCGCACTTTTCTAGTGTGCGCGCCATGACCGCAACATCGGCGCCAAGCTCCGCAAGTGTCAGTGCGATTGCCCGGCCTATGCCTTGTGAGCCGCCCGTGACCAACGCAATTTGTCCTGAAAGATTGAACATTGATATTTCGTGTTCCAAATTTGAGATTGGTGCAAGCTCGCCTTAATTCTGCAAGGCTTCGACCGCAGCTTGCAGGCTTGCTGAATCTTCCACATTGAGCAGTTTTACTTCTTTGCCCGCCTCTTTGGCAATTGCTTTGACAAGACCGCAGAGAACTTTTCCGGGGCCGACTTCGACGAAGGTTTCGACGCCTTCGGCCAACAGCTTTGTCACGCTATCCGTCCAACGGACAGGAGCGGAAATCTGGCGAATTAAGGCTTCGCGTGAAGTCGCTCCGCTACTGACAATTGTTGCGTCAACATTGTTGATGATTGGAACGCTCAAGTCGTTGAACGTCGTCGCGTTCAGCGGTTCGATCATTTGTTCCTGAGCAGGCATCATCAGCGAAGAGTGAAACGGCGCGCTGACTTTTAGCATCATCGCGCGCTTGGCTCCGCGAGCTTTGCATTCTTCCGTAGCGCGTTCGACTGCTTCTTTGTGGCCGGCGATAACGATTTGAGACGGCGAGTTGAAATTCGCGGGAGCGCAGGATTGCCCTTGCCCAACGCTTTGTGATGCCGCCGCGCAAGCTTCACTGACCTTGTCAGCATCAATCCCCAAAATCGCAGCCATCGCGCCCACGCCAACGGGCACGGCTTCCTGCATCAATTCGCCGCGACGACGAACCAGTTTGACCGCGTCGGTCAAACCCAAGGTTCCTGCGGCAACCAAAGCCGAATATTCGCCCAAGCTGTGGCCAGCGACAAAATCCGGCTTCAAACCTTTTTCTGATAACGCGCGAAACGCGGCAACGGAAGCCGTCAGAATCGCCGGTTGCGTATTCGCTGTTAACTGCAAATCTTCTTCGGGGCCATTGAAACAAAGATTGCTCAGGCTAAAGCCCAGCGCGGCATCCGCTTCGTCAAAAACGTGTTTGGAGATTGAAAAATTGTCGGCCAGATCGCGCCCCATTCCAGGGTGCTGCGAACCTTGACCGGGAAAGATGAATGCCAATTTGCTCATAATTACTGTATCAAGGTCATTTCGCTGACTTCGCTTTCAATGCGCTCGCCCAAATTTTCCTTGGCGAATTCCTTGGCGACGCGAACGGCGTTGCGAATCGCTTTGGGCGTAGAGCTGCCGTGACAGATCACTGTGATGGCTTTGCAGCCAAGCAAGGGAGCGCCGCCGAATTCGGAATAATCCAAACGCTTTTTGACGCTGCGAAACGCCTGTCGAGACAAAATCGCGCCAGTTTGTGTCAGCAGCGTTTGTCCCAGCTCGGTTTTTAACAAACCCATAATCGCTTCAACCAAGCCTTCGCTGGTTTTTAAAATCACGTTGCCGGTGAAACCATCGCTGACAATGACATCCACATCGCCTGTGAAAATGTCCCGGCCTTCGACGTTGCCGATGAAATTGATCGGCGCTTCTTTCATCAAATGCAGCGTTTCTTTGGTCAGGTCGTTCCCTTTGATATCTTCTTCGCCAATGCTCATCAACCCGACGCGCGGATTGCGAACGCCGAGGATCGAGCGAGAATACACCGAACCCATGATGGCGAATTGCTGCAAATGCTCCGGTTTGCATTCGGCATTTGCGCCGACATCCAGCAAAACCGTGCCGTTGCCTTTTAGAGTAGGGAAGATGCCTGCTAAAGCCGGACGATCTACCGAAGGCAACGTGCCAAGCATCAATACCGAAGTCGCCATCACTGCGCCAGTATTTCCTGCGCTGACTAAACCGTGAGCCTTGCCTTCACGCACCAATCTCGCAGCCACACGAATTGACGAATCGCGTTTCCGACGAACGGCTTGCGCGACTGAATCGTCCATCGTAATGACTTCGGTAGCGTTGACGATCTCTACATGAAGCCGCTGTTTGCGTGGATCAGGCACGCCTTGCCGCACCAGTTCAGCACGAATCTGCTCTTCACGGCCGACCAGCAAAATGCGAACGCGAAGGTCTCGTGCGGCTTGTAACGCACCTTCAACCTCTACGGCTGGAGCGTTGTCTCCACCCATAGCATCAACGGCAATTGTGGTGAGCATAGAGGCCAAGCGGGAATCTAAGCGTAAAGCTGTTGGGCGAAGGCCGCCAATGGATAGTAGATAAACGAAAGGTGAATGACGCAGTACGCAACAGTCGCCATTCACCTTTCAGAATGTCATCAGATTTGTTCTTTGACTTCGATCACGGTTCGTCCGTCATAAAAGCCGCAGCGGGAACAGACGCGGTGAGACAGTTTTTTATTGCCGCAATTGGTGCAATTGGACAGTTGAATGCGGCTCAGTGCGTCGTGAGTGCGGCGCTTGCGGCTGCGTGATTTTGAATGACGTCGTTTAGGATTCGGCATAACTTTTCTCCAAAAAGTACTACTAAGATGACAGGTTAATTTTCTTCTGCTGACTTTTTCAAATCAGCGAGCGCTTGCCAGCGAGGATCTATTGGTTTCTCGCATCGGCATTGTTCAAAGTTCAAGTCTGCTCCGCATTCAGAACACAGCCCGCGACAATCTTCGCGGCAGAGCACTCGCGTTGGCAAACTCAATTCCAACTGTTCCAGCACCAGATCGTCCAGATTGATTTGCTCGTTTTCGTAAACTGCCACATCCAAATCACGGTCGAACACTTCGTGCTCACCAGGTTGGTCTGCGCTCGGATCATACGGAACGTAAATCAAATCAAACGGCGTTTCGATGGCAATCGGAACAGCATTCAAACATCTGTCGCACTGAGCTTTCAGCACTGCTTTGATTTCACCGCGAACTCGCACATCCATTCCTGAGCGAGTTACGCGCCCCGCTGCGTGAGGAAGAGTTTCAATCTCAAACTCGTGCTTGCTGGTATCCAATTCACCTGTCGCATACTGATGGCTGAAAGCCAATCCATCCACAGGCAGGCGCAATAACGAGATGAACATATTTCCTCTTTAGTCCAGACGCGGCGATAAGGGGCGTAATTATATTTTCGGTCAGAGGTTTGTCAACCGATGAAGCTTTACCGTTTGGTTTGCTGGCTCGGTTGAGCGGCAATTAGTCTTTCTCCATGATCGCGAACAGCTTCCAGGGCGCGCTGAAAATGTTCCAGTTCTGTTTCATTGTTGCCGTCTTCGACTCGAATGGGTTGGCCGATGATGACGACCGCTCGCGAAAATGGTTTGGGAATTTCGATTCGATCCCAGCTTTTCAGTCGCCAGCAACGTTCCAGCGAAATGGAAAAAGGGAGGATTGCAGCATTGGCTTTGGCCGCCAACAACAACGCTCCGGGTTTGGCGACGTAAATTGGCCCGCGAGGTCCGTCAACGGTAAACGCCGCGCTTTTGCCTGCGCGAACGGCGCGAATCATTTGAATCAACCCGGCGCGGGCGCCGCGAGTCGAGCTGCCTTTGGCCGTGCCGTATCCGAAGCGTTGAATGAACCGAGCGATGTATTCCGAATCAAAACTTTGCGAAGACATCACAACAATGCCTCGCTTTCGCCAAAAATACGTCGCTGTCGGAATGCGGTTGTGCCAGAAACAGTAAATGAACGGTTCGTCTTCGGTGTGGTTTTCCTGCCCGATGATTTCAAACTTCAGCGTTGCGCCGATGACGCGAATCAGCCAGTACAGCAGAAACCCCGCCAGCCGGATGATGATCCGCTGTTTGAATGTGTATTGATTGAGATTGGCGAACGAATACAGCCGTTCGTCCATGGAATCGTCTTGAGTGTTTTCGTTAAGTTCCTTGGCGGTTGACATAGCAAATCGTCGTTGAATCAAATTCGTGGCTGACAAAATAGGGCACGCGCGAATCAGACTCAACTGATTTGAAGCTCAGACGAAAGTTCCCAGGTTGTTAAACGTGCCGCCAAGCACTTGCGCTGTTTCTGCTGCCGAATTGCCAAACCAGCCTTGAATGACCGTCGCGTACACATCGCGGAAATCAATCTGATGTTTCAGATTGCCCTGCAACAGATCAGTCAAGTTTGGATCAGAGCCGTAAAAGCCGCCTTTGACCTTTCCGCCCAGGAAGTAAATGTTGTTGGCGGTTCCGTGATCGGTGCCGTTGCTGGCGTTGTCGGCGACGCGCCGCCCGAATTCCGACCAGATCATGATCAAGGTTTTGTCCGCCAAGCCTTTGGCCGTCAAATCGTCGTAAAACGCCTTCAGCCCTTCGCCCAGGGTTTTGTGCAGGTTTGGCAAGTCTTTGTCCTGGTTGGCGTGCGTGTCGTAACCGCCCTGGGAAATATAAAAGACTCGCGTGCCGAGCTTGGGCGAAGCGGAGCTGGCCATTTTGGCCACCAGCTTCAAGCCACCAGCAAACGACGAATTGGGGTACGCCACACTGCCGCTGTAAGCGGCAACCGCCTGCGCGACCGAATCAGAGCTATTCAACGCGTCCAGCCAGACGCCCTCGCTCAAATCACCGTAAGGAGATGAAGACACCTCCGGATTGACCCAGCGCGCAACTGCCAGTTGATTGTTTCGGTCACCGTTGAATCGCGGATCGGTGTTGAAGGAATAACCTGACGGATTGCCTTGCGCATCCGCGCCGATGCCGGAAATTTTCGCGCCTGGAGCGTACAACGTAGTGTTGACTCCGCCGATGCCCACTGTGTCCAGCGGATTGGTTTTGTTGCCGAACAACAGCGAATGGCGTCCCAGCCAGCCGCTCTGTGCCGTCACTGCCGGTTGCGGATCGCCGATGCGGTAAATGTTGCGCGAACCGTCGTGAGACAAATTGGGGTTGGGATAATGCACGCCTTGAATAATGGCCAGCTTGCCCGCGTCGGCAATGGGTTTGATCGCTGATAAGTGCGGCGTCAAACCCATTGTCGTCGAACCATTTAGCGCCAAAATCTGGTTGCGCGGAATCGCCAGCCGCGAACGAAAGCTGGCGTATGTGTCGTACTTGGCTAGCGGCACGATGGTGTTCAGCGGATCGTTGCCGCCGCCCAATTCGACGACAACCAGAATCCTGTCTTCGGCGGTCAGAGCGTGGCGAAGCGATTCGACGACAGTCACGCCATTGGCTTGTCGAGCGAACGCGGGCAGAACCATTCCTGCGCCAAGCGCGCCTGCTCCGGTTTTGATGAAGTCTCGTCTCGTTTGATTGGTCATGGTTTCTCCATTGCGGAATGCGGATTTCGGAATGCGGATTTGTTCTGCCGAAAGTTCGTTAGTGAAGCAATCTCCCGGTAAAAAGAATCCGCACGCCGCAATCAAAAGGTTTGCGCTTCTGGCCGCGACAGCAGCAGGTGAATCAAGCCGCGCACTTTTTTATCTTTGGTTGTTTCGTCCAGCCTGAAAGCTCCGATGTTGCCTGCGTCGTCTTTCTTCAGATAATCAATCAGCAATTGCCGCAGTTCCGTGTGCAGCGGAGCTTGCACCAGCAGCTTGATGAAGTAATCGGCGACTTGTTCAGCGGTGGAGTCGGTATTTAGTCCAGCTGTCGCCAGCACCGAATCAACTGGAATTCCCGGCGGAGCAGCCCCGAATCCGCGGGCAGTTGTCAGGTTGTTGGCGAAATTCGCGCGCGCAAAAAGCTGCGACGTTGTTATCCAGTTTTCTTTGCCGGGCCAGCCAAAAACGTCTGGCGGATTCAGTAAAACCATTCCCATCGCCGCAATGCTGGCAGGCGCGGGAATGTTGAATCCGCCAAACCCTCCGCCGTAAAGCTGGCGCAAATCCATCGTCGCCTGCGTCAACCGCACGGCATTCACGGCGTAATACACAGGCCATTTGACCAGCGCGTGCATGGCTTTGTTGGAATAAAACTCTTTGGTGTTCAGGAACAGGTCGCGCAGGATGGCTTTGAGGTCGAAATTGGTTCTGAGCGCGACGGCGGCCAGATGTTCGACGACTGAAGTTTCAGGGTTTTCATAAGCGAAATACTCGAACAGTTTTTTGCAGATCATACGCGCCGCGTAAGTTCGCTGCGGTTCCTGGTCGAAGATCAAATCCACAATGTCGTCGCCGTTGAAATTGCCTGTGCGGCCGAACACGGTTTTGTCCGTGTAATCGTGACGCTGCGCGGCGATGGAATTGTCCGGCGTGTTTGGTGGAATTTGAATCACTTCTGCGGGCGTGGCCAGCGGGCCGTTTTGTTCGTTGAACCGGTCGAGATCGGCTTCGCAGTGCATCAGGTTGTCGCCGCACAACAAGCCCCAGCCTGTGAAGGCGCGCGCCGCCTGTTGCACGTCCGGTTCGGTGTACACGCCCGCGAAGTACGCGTCCAACCCAAGGGTGAAAATCTCGAATAGTTCGCGCGCGTAATTTTCGTTCGGCGAGCCTTTGATGTTCAGGTAATTGTCCAGCCACCACAACATCGCCGGATCGCGGTTGATGGCTTTGACCAGCGAGCGGAAATTGCCCGTCGCGTGTTGGCGAAACAGCAGGTTTTGCCAGTACAGGAATTTGTATCCGTTCGGCGCTCCGACTTTGCTGACGGCGGTGGAAAAATGATCGTGCCAGAAAATGACCATCCGTTCCTGCAACGGGCGGCGCGTTTTGATCATCCGCTCAATCCACCACGAAGCCGTGTCTTCCGGCGTCAACAATCGAATGTTAAACGTTCCATCGCGTGTAATCGGAGTCGCAGGCAGCGCTGGGTTTTCCGGTACGTCTTCGTAATTGAGCAATTGCTCCACCGTCGCCGCAAACCCGATTTTCAGATAGCTTTCAATCTCATCCGGCCGCGCGCCAAATCCCGCCCGGCGCAGCAAATGAGCCATTCTGTCGTACTGACTCGGCATAAAAACTCCTTGTGCAAAAGTTGGATTCAGGCTTGTTCGATTCAGTAACGACAACCGAAAGCCGTTTTGGTCAGAACCCATAAATACACTGACATTCAAAGTTTGGCGATTTGCTTGCCCCGACAGGTTCGTCAGGGTAGATTCGCGCCCTCAGATTGCAGCACGAAATTCCTGACGCCTATGAATCGAAA